>CAJXDE010000043.1 GCA_913052635.1 uncultured Halieaceae bacterium | reverse complement strand
GGGGCTGGCGTATTGGCTCGGTGGCCAATGGCGGCTACGTGCTGGCGCTGGTGGGGCGCACCTTGTCTGACGCCCTGAATCAGCCTGACCCGCTCAGCATCAATGCGTTTTATCTGGCACCGGTGGCGTTGGGAGAGGTCGAGGTAGCCGTGGAGTCACTCTCTGAGACCCGTAGCACCCACTTTGCCAGTGCTGATCTTCGCCAGGAGGGTGAGCTCAAGCTCCGTGCCACCGCGGCTTACACCGACCTGGACAAGCTGAAAGGCCCCGACTGGACTAACGGCACACCCCCTGATGTACCGAGCATGGAGGACGTGCAGACCCCAGCGATGTCACATCTGGAGATACACCAGAGCATCGACATGCGCATGGTGCAGGGCGCGGAGGTGTTCACCGAGGGCAAGACCACCGGTACCGGGGAGTTCGTTGCCTGGCTGGCACACAAAGACGGTGCGGCGCCCGGGCCGATTGATCTACTCATGTTTGCAGACATGATGCCGCCACCCATCTTCACGCTTTACGGCGCTTATGGCTGGGTGCCGACGGTGGAGCTCACCGTGCAGGTGCGCCGCAAGCCCGCGGCGGGCCCGCTGCTTGCGCGGCACATTACTCGCCAAGTGACCCGTGGTGTCGCTGAGACCGATACCGAGATCTGGGATATGAATGGCGATCTGGCCGCAATGGCGCGCCAGACTTACAAGGTGCGGATGCCGAAGGCTGACTGACCAGTTTCCCTTATTCGGTCGCCACGTGGCCCCCGGGCCGGCGCATATCAGCAAAGCCCTGCATCCATCCGTCGTCGATTATCAGTGAGTTCGAGCGCCCGATGGTGCGTCGGGTGAGACTGAGTTGATGGCCCCATTCCTCGAGCAGCCTCTGTGTGTCGGCACTGATGCCGGGTTCGACCAATGTGCGATCAGGCATCCATTGATTGTGCACCCGGGGTGCGGCGACCGCGGTGGCGATGTTCATATCAAATACCATGGCATTCAGGAGTGTTTGCAGCACGGTGGTGATAATCAATGATCCGCCCGGGCTACCCGCAGCCAGCCATGGTTGGCCGTCTTTGAATACCAGTGTGGGGGTCATGGAGGAGAGCGGTCGCCTGCCCGGCGCGATGGTGTTGGCCTCGCCCTGTACCAAGCCATAGGCGTTGGCGGCACCGGCTTTGGCGGCGAAGTCGTCCATCTCGTTGTTGAGCAGGATGCCTGTACCCGGCACCACGATGTGCGAGCCGAAGCTGAAATTGAGTGTGTAGGTGTTGGCCACCACGTTGCCATCGGCATCGGCGACTGAGTAGTGAGTCGTGTCAGGGCTCTCACTCGGCACGAGGTTACCGGGCCCGATTTCATCCGGGGTCTTGGCCTGATTGGCGGCAATAAGCTCACGCCGATTGGCGGCGTAGTCTTTGCTGATCAGGGCCTCGACCGGGATCACTGTCTGGTCCGGGTCACCGAGGTAGCGACTGCGGTCGGCGTAGGCGAGCTTCATGCTCTCGATCACCCGGTGCAGGTAGGCGGCACTGTTGTGTCCGTATGACTCCAGCGGGTAGGGCTCGAGGATATTGAGCATCTGCAAAATATGAATGCCGCCGGACGAGGGCGGTGCCGCCGAGACAATCTCGAAATTGCGGAAGGTGCCCCTGACCGGTGGGCGCTCCAGTACGCGGTAGTTGGCCAGATCCTCTTGGGTGATCAGTCCATCGTTGGCGGTCATGTCGCCGGCGATCAGCGCGGCGGTCTCGCCGGTATAAAAGCCGTCGGCACCTTTGTTGCGAATACGCGTCAGCGTGCGCGCCAAATCGGCTTGTTGAAACAGCGTGCCGGGAGAGGGGGCCGCGTCTCCGCCTTTCAGGTAAATGCGCTTGGCCTCCTCATTTTTGGCGAGGCGCTCAGCCCGGGCGCTCAAGCTCATGTGTAAGGCCAGCGGCGTATCAAATCCTTTTTTGGCGAGATCGATCGCCGGTTGAATCACTTCCTTTAATGAGAGCTTGCCGTAGCGCTCCTGCGCGTGGACGAGACCCGCTACCGTGCCCGGTACCCCGGCCGCCTGATGAGAGAAGTAAGCCTTGGCCTGATCGACCGAGCCGTCCTCTTCCAAGAACATGTCGCGGGTTGCGGCCGCTGGTGCGGTCTCTCGGTAATCGATAAAAATCTGTTCGTCGGTATCGGCGAGATGAATCAGCATAAAGCCGCCGCCGCCAATGTTGCCCGCTCGGGGGAGCGTCACCGCCAGGGCAAACCCTGTTGCCACGGCCGCATCGACTGCATTACCACCTTGCTGGAGTATGTCGAGGCCGATCTCGCCGGCCAGCTTCTCAGGGCTCACCACCATGCCCGCACGACCATAGGCGGGCAGGTAGCGGTTTTGATAATCGATGATCGGCGCGTCAGCTGCAGGCATCGGCGACAGCGTGCCCTGAGCAATTCCCAGAGGAACGTTGCCCAGCGTGAGCGCCAGAAAAAAAGCGAGGAGCGGGGGGGTGAAGCGAGTGACAATAGCGTTTATCAACATGGTGTTTCCTGAGTCCTGAGCCCTTTCCGAGAGTGGGTAACTGCGGTTTATACGGTGGGCGCGCCAAAAAGGTGCGTGAGGCTACCACAGGCTTTGGTCTCAAGGGCAGGCACCTGCGCTACACTTTCTCCGGTGATTTGACCCTTTGAGATGTGATGCGTTTCAGCGACCACAGACGGCAGTACACATTAGGCGGCTTGCGGCGCGCAGACCTTGCGGAGGACCCGGTGGCGCAGTTTGTGGCGTGGCAGGATCAGGCCATTGAGGCGGGCCTGGCGGATCCCACGGCCTGCGTACTGGCCACACTGCAACCTGATCAGACGATGCGGCAGCGTATGGTGCTGATGAAGGGTGTCGACGCGCGCGGCCTCCTGTTCTACACCAACTATCAGAGTGGCAAAGCGGCGGCGCTCGCTGCATGCAGTCTGGCCTCGATGCTGTTCCCATGGAATGAGCTCGACCGGCAGGTGTCGGTGAGCGGCGCTGTAGAGCGTGCCAGCGATGAAGAGTCTGACGTGTACTTCGCCTCGCGCCCCCGCGATAGCCAGTTAGGGGCCTGGGCCTCGGCGCAGAGTCAGGAGATAGAGAATCGGGAGGCGCTGATGCAGCAGCTGGCGGATGTAAGTGCCCTCTTTGGTGAGGGTGAGATTCCCCGGCCCCCGCACTGGGGCGGCTACCGATTAATACCTGTGAGCTGGGAGTTCTGGCAGGGCGGTGAGAATCGGCTGCACGACCGCCTTCGCTACATCCGCAATGATGACGGTAATTGGCTAGTAATGCGGCTGCAGCCATAGGACTCGTTTTAAGCGTTAGATGGCCCGGCGGCTGAAGTAGTGAGGGAGCTCGGGTAGCCCAAGGAGCTGGCGCCGAATCAAATCGAGCCCCGCCGCTGCGACCAGTTTCTGGAACATGGCGCGGTCGGCAGGGAGCACTGTTTTTAGCGTATGCATCTCTTCTGCCGTACCCCAAGCGAGCCACACGGTGCCTACCGGTTTCTCTTCAGTGCCGCCATCGGGTCCAGCGATGCCTGAGACCGCAACGCCAATATCGGCCCCTGATCTGTGCAGCGCCCCGCTCAACATTTGCCGCACCACAGGCTCACTTACGGCGCCTTCGGTTTCCAATGTCTGCTCATCGACGCCCAAAACTGAGTGTTTGATCGAGTTTGCATAGGTGACAAAGCCCGCCTCAAAGACGGCAGAGGAACCGGACTCAGCGGTCATCATGGCGGAGATTAGTCCGCCGGTGCAGGACTCAGCTGTGACCATCTTTTTGCCGTGCTCGTGGAGCACTTGTTGTAGCGCGCCTGCGAGCGTGACGTCGTCCTCGCCAATAATGTGATCGCCAATCAGTCGTTCCAGTGTTTCACGGCATTGGTCCACCGCGGGTGAAGCCGACCCGGCAGTAAGTTTGATCTCCAACTGCGGCATACCGGCCCGAAAGCCCAGCAACACACCCTCGGGCCAGGGCTCGGGGTCCTCGTCGATTCTCGCCTGGGCGGTGGATTCGCCGATGCCAAAGGTTTGCAGTCGGACCCGGTGGCTCTCCCCACCACCAATGGCGGCAACAATCCGCTCACACACCTCGGGTAGCATCGCGCGGAGTTCTCCGGGCACACCGGGCGTCGTCAAAATCAGCGTGCCGCCTACGTCCATCGCAAAACCAACAGCGCTGCCGCGGGGATTGTGAATGATCGCTGCCCCCTCGGGGAGCCAGGCCTGCTTCAGGTTGGCATCGTTGGGTTCGATGCTGCGCGCCGCGCACCAGTCTCGCACGTGCTTGTCGGCCTCGGGATGTAATACCAGTTTGACGCCCGCTGCTGCCGCCGCCAGCTCGGCGGTGAGGTCATCCTGGGTGGGACCCAGGCCTCCGTTCATGATCAGGATGCGCGCCGAGCCGGCTGCCCGCTGCAGCGCGGCAACCAGCCGCGCCCAGTCGTCTCCCAGCGTCACTTTCTCTGCGACGCTATGGCCGAACTCCGCTAGCGACTGGGCGATCATCGATGAGTTGCTGTCGACGGTGTCCCCGCTCATCAGCTCGTCACCAGTGAGCAGCAAATGGATATCGTTATGGGTCATGGGTAAAGAGGGTGTCAGATTACAGACGTTGGGTGGGCAGGATAGCGCGTCTGTCTGACAACAGGCGGGTTCGGATGCGTCACGCGTCCGATGGCGCGCTGTCGGTCTCGGTTTCAGCCGGTGCGTCGGTCTTTGCCTCGGTCTCCGCGTTCGGTGCCGCTGAATCTTCTTCTTGCTTGGGCTCCTTCGGGGGCTTCAACCCACATCTCTCAACCAATGAGAACAGGGCGAGGAAATCGCCCTCTGCGGGTGCGCCGATGAACGTGACTTCGACGCTTTGCAGCAATTGAAAGCGGCGCGTTGTACTGGTCAGGCTCATCGTCCACTTATCAAAGCTGAACTTTTCTTCCTCGGGGCGAAGGTCTACTAGGCCATCCAGCCCGTTGTCATCGAGCTTGACGGTGAAGCCCGAGCTGGTGATGTGACTCACGATACCTGTGAACTGCGAGCGTCCCTCGGCTTTCAGTTTGTCGAGGTAGCGCGCGGTCAGACGACGGTCTGCCGCTGCCACCGCCTCACGACTGCGGCCAATCGCCCGGGTGATCACAGGTAGCTGATCGACTGGGTAGCGAGCAGTATTGTCGCCGGCCAGACAGGCACTGATTTGCAGGTGCACAAAGAAATCGAGCGCCTTGCGCAGCGGAGAGGTGAAGTTGGTGTAGGCCTCTGTGGCCAATCCCATGTGAGGCCCGGCGGTCTCGCTCAGCACTGCCCGTGACAGAAGCCGGTTGACCATGTCTCGCAGCGGTTGCTCATGAGTGGTTTGGCCGAGATCAGCCAGTATCGAGCGATAGCCCGCTACCGTGTCGAGGGGCGTATCTTTCAGTTCGGCGCGGTGCTTCTCCAAAAAAGTCTTTGCTTCCTCACTGCGGTCCTGCCGAAAACCCTGGTGAACAACGAAGGGTCCGGGTGCTCCGGCATCACTCAGGAACTTCGCCGCGCATTTGTTCGCAGCAATCATGCACTCCTCAACCAGATGCTGCGACGACAGTTTCTCGTAGCCGTCTATCTCGGCGATCTGTTTATCCTCACCCAGCATCCAGCGGTACTCGCGCCGCTCTTCCATGACCAGCTCATGATTCTCTCGCCGCTTCCGTAACGTTCGATACACTTGAACCAGCGCCTCCAATGGGTTGGCGTGGGCAATGAGGTCGTCGCTGTTGCCCGTGACGTAGCGATCCACCGCCGCATAGGCGAGTTTGGCGTGGGAACGGATGATGGCCTTATGAAACTCAAAGCGCTCGATCTCTCCTGATTCAGAGACCTGCATCTGGCACACCAATGCGGGCCGCGGCGTGTCCTCCGCCAGCGCACACAACCCCTGGCTGACGGCCTCGGGGAGCATCGGGATGACGTCCCCATGGAAGTACACCGAGGTGCCCCGCTCTGCGAGGAGGGTGGGCAAGTTCTTCATGTCGGCCAGGTAGGCGGTGGGGTCCGCCACCGCCACCGATAGCTGCCAGCCACTGGTCGTGACCTCTGCATGCAAGGCATCGTCAATGTCGACGGTGCGCGCGGCGTCGATTGAGACAAAGGGCAGCGCGGTGAGATCCAGACGTTCTGAATCTTCCAGCGGTTTACATTGGTAGGCGGCATCAATCAGTGGCTGGGCGGACTTCTCGCTCCAGTGCTCGGGCAAGCCCGCACGTGCGGCGCAGTAGCTGTTCTCTACGCCCGGCGTAGTCTCGTCACCGAGACGTTTCAGGATTTTGGCTGAGGGCTTGCCGTCTTTAATCGGGTGCCGCAGCAGTGCGCAGGAAACCAGATCGCCCGGCGCCACGCCGTTGCGAGCGTGAGGCGGAATAAATAGCCAGCGGGACAGTCCCGCCAGATCGGGCACTACAAATGTGGCCTTACCCTTTTGCACGATATGGCCCACGAATTCATTGAGCCCGGCTTCAATCAGGCATTCGATTTCGGCAACCGTGCGCCCCGGTTTGTCCTGCTTGCCCTTGACCGGTTTGGCGGGGCGGATGCAAATGGCGACTTTGTCCCCGGGCAGGACTTTCAGCATTTCATCCGGCGGGATGAAGATTTCACGCCCATCTTCTGTCACCGCGAATCCATAGCGGTGCTGCGTGCCTTTGACGGTAGCGTCGACGTGCTCGTTTTGCGCTTCGAGTTCTTCCCGAAGGCCCTTGAGCTGCGCCATCGCATTGCGATCGAGCATAGCCGGTCTCGGCTCCTGAGGATGTGTTCTTATCTCTCTGTCTGCACCCAAAAGGTGCGCCAGTGAGCTGTGGAGCGATGCTATCGAACTTCTGGGTCGCTGTCAGGGCAAACCGGGTACGTGTTTTTGCTCGGAATCGTTGACAGTGAGGTGACCTGTCGGTTTACTGAAGGCGTCCGAAATGTGGAGAGTAGGCCACCGTCTGTGCCGATCCTAGCGGGTCATACAAGACCGCGTCAGCAGACTGCTTCAAGCGCCATCGAGGCGCCACGGACTTTTCACCCTCAAATTTTGCCTACACTGCCCCTACATGAGAGTTTGGTGCTGCTGTTTTCACGATGCACCGTTTCACTTATTTTGTCATTTGACGAGGAATCTCTATGTCGCTGATTGCAGCCGAGACCCACGAAGTAACTCAGCTCGATACCGCACACCGGAAGATCTATGTCTTGGATACCAATGTGCTGCTGCATGACCCGACTGCCATTACCGCCTTCGCCGAGCATCAGGTGGTGATCCCGATGACCGTCCTTGAAGAGCTCGATCACATCAAGGACCGTCGCGATAAAAGCGTGAGCCGCGAGGCGCGGATTGCCATTCAGCTGATCGACAAGATTGTCGGCAGCGCCTCACCCCAAGAAATCCAGAAAGGCGTCGAGATTCCCGGATCTAATCTCGATGAGAACCGACTTGGCGCCTTGGCGATCTTTCCTGATCAATTGATCGCCGACGATGCGGAGGTCCCATTCCTCAATACCAACGAAGATCACGCCAATGACAACCGCATTATCAATGTGGCGCTCCGCCTCAGCGCCGATCACCCGGGCGCGTTTGTCTGTCTGGTCACTAAAGACATCAATATGCGAATCAAGGCCAAGGGCTCGGGCCTCGAACACGTCGAGGACTATCGTCACGATCGCGTGCTTGATGACATCGATCTGCTGTCGACAGGCTATGAGTGTTTTGCCG
The DNA here is from genome assembly GCA_913052635.1 of uncultured Halieaceae bacterium. GTDB lineage: Bacteria > Pseudomonadota > Gammaproteobacteria > Pseudomonadales > Halieaceae > Luminiphilus. The sequence continues at coordinate 8,567 of CAJXDE010000043.1, read as the reverse complement.
GTGACTTTTGGTCCAGCATCGAGCAGGTGGACACGGTGCGCGAGGAGAATCTGACCCTGCATCGTATTCCCCGCGACGAATTGCCAGATGCCTACCCCAACCAGTTCGTTTACGACGAGCAGAAGTTCATCGCCTACGTCGATCATGTCGACGACGCCTACGTCTACCTAGCCGTCGACAGCCGCGATCATCTGATGAATCAGCGGTTCTGGGGCTTGTCGCCGCGTAACCTGGAGCAAGCAATGGCAATGCGATTACTCGACAGTGAAGACGTCGATATGACGGTCCTCACCGGCCCTGCCGGCTCTGGTAAGACCTTGCTGGCGCTCGCCTATGGCCTGCACGCCATTCTGGAGCAACGCAAGTACAGTAAGCTGATCGTGGCGCGATCCACGCCACCGATCGCCGAAGAGATCGGCTTCCTGCCCGGTACCGAGGAAGAGAAGATGGCACCGTGGCTTGCGGCCTTCGAAGACAACCTCGAGATTCTTCACGGCGCGGATGAGTGCTCCAGCGGCAGCATCGAGTACGTGAAGGAGCGCGCCAATATCCAGTTCAAGTCGCTGAACTTTATGCGGGGGCGCTCCTTTAATGGCGCCTACATCGTGATCGATGAGGCGCAGGGCCTCACCCAATTCCAACTGAAGTCGATCATCAGCCGCGTGGGAGCGGATTCCAAACTGGTGGTGTTGGGCAATCTGGCGCAGATTGATAACAAGTACATCTCGCCGCTGACATCAGGGCTGACCTACCTCGTAGAGAAGCTCAAGCACTATCCTCATGCCGGCGTGATGCACGTCAACGGCATTGTGCGATCGCGCCTGGCGGCGTTCGCGGAAGAGAATCTGTAGTGGTAAGACGGCGCGCTCGGACGAGTGGGTCAGACCCTAGCGGATTTGCTTCTCGAGGGTTTCACCCGGGTTATCGAACAGCAGGAACTCCAGTCTGAGCTCAATCCGCCACGCCCCTTCCCGGTCAAAATAGGGCTCATCGATGCGCCAGTTGTAGCTGGGCTCGACTTCCCAGAAAAGGAAGTCGCGATAGGCCTGACGGCGAAAGCGCACGCCGGCCCTATAGTTTTTAACAAAATTGTAGGGCTCGGTTTGCCCGTCGGCACCCACATATAACCAGGTAGCGCCTACGCGACCGCTTTCCTCTCCCCAGCCCCGCGCATAAGACAGACTGGAAAACCACTCGGTACCGTCTGTTTTCTCGCCATAAAGAAACCGGGTGTAGGCCCGCACCAGTTCCCGGTCTCCCAACGCCTTGTCGAGCACAAAGCGCGACGACCCATAACCGCCCTCGCCGAGGTCGTAGGTAAAACGCTGCGTAAACCGGAAGTTCAGGTCCTCTGCAAAGGCATCCTGGTAGACAAATTTAGCACCGGGTTTTGGGCCCGAGCTACCAAAACCCACCGTTAGATCGAAGCGATATTTCTTGATGTCTTTCGGCCCCACTTGCAGCTGCAGGCCGACTCTGTCTTCCGAGGGGTCCTCAACGCCATCGTCGCTGAAGTCATCCATATCCTCGCCGCGAAACACCAGATCCAGGCGCTTGGAGATTTGTGGCAGGCTGACCTTCCCACCCAGCCGAAACTTGATCTCATTATCGAGGCGCTCATCCCAGTTATAGATGGTTCTGAGTCGCAGTCGTGATTCCGCCTGCTCCAGGTCGCGTTCGTCGTTGCCAAAAAAATTATCGACCCATTGGGTCATCTCGTTGGCTTTGCGCGCTGCGTAATCTTTGCCGTCTTCCAGCCAGTCACCCTCTGACTCAATGACCTCATCAGCCAGCTCGTCATCAGAGTCGGGCATCTCGTCGCTACTGCGCTCTGTGCTGACCTCAATCTCATCGGTATCAGAGACCGTGTCTTCCTGCGCGCGCGCCGGATTCCCCTGAGCGGCAAGCAAGCACAACAGGACGGCGGAGAGTAAGAAAGTAGGGCGCTGAGACGTCATAAGCGGCATCAGAACGCTAGGTTACACTACCGCCATGGAATCTGTAATAACCGCCCTGCAGGCAATTTTGCCGCAGCACCTCCTATCCCGGCTGGTGGGCAAGCTTGCAAAACTGGAGCACCCCGTGTGGCTGAAGAATTTCTTGATCCGCACTTTTATGGCGCGCTACGACATTGATTTGACCGAAGCCACCTGTTCGTCTGGCGACGATTTCCCGCACTTTAATGCCTTCTTCACCCGTTCGCTGCGTGAGGGGATGCGCCCGCTGGCGAGCAGCCACTGGTGCCATCCGGCAGACGGTGTGCTGAGTCAGCGCGGCGCCATTGCGTCCGCTGAGTTGGTGCAGGCGAAAGGCAGAACCTACTCTATTCAATCGCTGCTGGCGGGGAGTGACGAAGAAGCGGACCGCTACGCCAAGGGGTGCTTTGCCACCACTTATCTGTCGCCGCGTGATTACCACCGTGTACACATGCCGATCCGCGGGCATCTTGTGAAGACGCGCTATGTCCCCGGTGATCTCTTTTCCGTGAATGCGGCGACGGTAGAGCGGGTCGATGGTCTGTTGGCGCGCAACGAGCGGCTGGTCTGCTTTTTTGAGACCGAGCAGGGCGGCGTTGCGGTGGTGTTGGTGGGCGCCATGATTGTCGCCAGCATCGCCACGGTGTGGGGTGGGAGAGAAGTGCCGTGCGGTCAAATACGTGAGCAGGTGTGGTCAGTGGATGAAGCCCCGCTGTTGGAGGCAGGTCAGGAATTGGGTCGCTTTTTTCTTGGCTCGACGGTCGTGCTGGTGACCGAAGCAGGTGATCTTGAGTGGGTCGATGAGGCGAGTGATGCTGTCAAGGTCCGAGCAGCGCTTGCATAGACGCCACTGCGAGCACAGTCGGATTAAGTCGTGGCCAGAGTCGCCACGATCTGCTGAAAGCTCTCTAAGCGTTCGCTACTGATATCCCCGGTCTCAACCGCAGCGGTCAGTGCGCAGCCGGGTTCGCTATGATGCCGGCAATCCCGGAAACGGCACTGGCCTAGAAAGGGTGAGAATTCCCTGAAGCCGCTAAAGACCGTCTCGGGCGCCACGTGGGTCAGCCCGAAGTCGCGCACCCCGGGCGAGTCGATGAGCCGACCACCCCCGGGCAGGTGGAAGAGCTCGGCCGTGGTGGTGGTGTGTCGGCCCTTATCGGCGACTTCGGACAGCGCGCCAACGCGAATTGATGCGTCGGGTAGCAAGCGCTGAATCAGCGAGGATTTTCCCACTCCCGACTGCCCTACCAGCACCAGTGTGTTCTGCCCGATGAGCGCTGTCAGATCGCTGGCATCGGGCAGCTCATAATGGGTGACCAGCGTGCGGTAGCCCAGCGCGGCGTAGCGGTCGAGCTGTCTTGCTAGTTTATCGTCGGGCCGGAGCAGGTCGGCTTTATTGAGTACCAATGCGGCCTCGACCTCCATGTTCTCGGCCGCAACCAGATAACGGTCAATCAAGTTGGCCTGGGGCGCGGGCTCCGGCGCAAAGACAATCAGCATGAGATCGATATTGGTGGCTACGGGGCGGAGCCGCCCCTGAGCGTCGGGCCGCTGCAGGACATTGCGCCGCGTGACGACGGCTTCCACTACGCCGGTTTCTTCTGTGGGAAGCCAGAGAATGTTGTCCCCGGCCACCGGGGATTCGAGGTGCGCCCGCAGATGGCAGAGCAGACGATCGCCAGCGCGCGTCTCGATGAGCGCCTGCTTGCCATAACGTGCGATCACCACGCCGGGCTGCCCTGTCTCTGCGGCGACATCACCCTCGGACGAGCGTTGTGCCTGAATGCGGCGGGCTTGTTGATCTGTGAGGCGACGTTTGGTCATCGTGCTAGTGTATGACACCCTGCGGCATCTGGCGCATCGACAGGCGTGCATAGCGGGCTGGCGAGGCGAGCGGCGGGCAAAGAAGGAGTGAGGCAATGGCGGTCAGTGACCACAATCTGATCTGGGTGGATATGGAGATGACTGGGTTGGTCCCCGAAGCTCATCGCGTCATTGAAATCGCCACGATTGTGACCGACTCAAACCTGGCCGTGCTGGCGGAGGGTCCGGTGCTAGCTATCCATCAGCCTTCCGAGGCGCTTGATGCCATGGACGAGTGGAATACCCGCACCCACACGGGCTCGGGTCTGGTTGATCGCGTGCGCGCAAGCACCGTGTCGGAGTCGGCAGCGGCTGAGTTGACGCTTGAGTTTCTTCGCCAGTGGGTGCCCGAGGGAAAATCGCCCATGTGCGGCAATTCCATCTGTCAGGATCGACGCTTCATGGCACGCCATATGCCGGAGCTCCAGTCGTTTTTCCACTACCGCAATCTGGATGTCAGCACGCTCAACATACTGATGCAGCGGTGGCGCCCGGACTTACTCGAAGCGCCCAAGCAAGGCGCACACCAGGCGCTGGAAGACATTCGTGAGTCGATCGAGGAATTACGCCACTACCGTACGCATTTCCTGCGGGTCGAGTCACCCTAAACCGCGAAGCGAAGCGCGATAGGAAGCCCAGCGTCGCAGAAGGTGAAGCAAGATAGACAGCGCGTCACTGTTGATCAATAGACTGATTAGCGGAGCACTGCAGGTAAAGAGTGCGGCGCTTTTGTGCGCGGTGCCTTAATGACAAGTCAGTGGTGTTGCGCGAGCGCCCACTGAACATGTTCGCGCACTAACTCTGAGGGATCCTCTAGCGCCGCTCGCAGTGCTGCGCGAATAGCGTCAGTGGATTCCGCGTTGCCCAACGCGATGGCAACATTTCGGCGCCACCGCTCAAAGCCGATGCGGCGAATCGCCGAGCCTTCCGTGCGGACGAGAAAGGTTGGCTCGTCCCAAGTGAAGCACTCCAACAAATCAATCGCGTCGAGACCATGGCGGGGCGCGAAATCCGGCTCAGTGGTTTGCTGGGCAAACTTGTTCCAGGGGCACACCAGCTGACAGTCATCGCAACCATAAATACGATTGCCGATGGCCGGCCGCAGTGATTCGGGAATCAGGCCGTCGAACTCAATGGTCAGGTAGGAGATACACTTTCGCGCATCGAGCACCCAGGGCGCGGTAAACGCATTGGTGGGACAGACATCGAGACAAGCTCGGCAACTGCCGCAATGCTCAGTGTCCTGTGGCGGATCCGGGGGCAGCGGGATATCGGTATATATCTCGCCAAGGAAGAACCAGGACCCCGCTTTGTCGTTCAACAGCATGGTGTTCTTGCCAATCCAGCCAAGCCCGGCGTTCTCAGCGAGTGCCCGCTCCATGACGGGAGCGCTATCCACAAAGGCGCGATATTGGCCGGCGCCAAATTGCGCCTCGATACGTTTGGCCAGTTTGGCCAGCCTGCCACGCACCAGCTTGTGATAGTCGCGCCCCAGAGCGTAGCGGGCGATGTACGCCTTCTCTGATGACGCCAGGACCGTTTCGGGGTCGTCTCCCGCGGGCAGGTAATCCATTCGCGCGGTGATGACGGTACAGGTGCCAGGTACGAGCGCATCCGGATGGGTGCGTTTTTGACCGTGGCTGGCCATCCACTCCATTTCACCGTGGTAGCCGGCCTCCAGCCATTTGGTGAGATAGTCTCGGTGCTGGGCGAGATCAATGCCGGTAAAACCCAGCGCCTGAAAGCCCAGCTCCTGACCCAACTGACGGATCGTGTCCAGCGGCGCAGCGTCGGCAGTGTCAGGGGGGCTACCCGTGTTGGCAATGGGGTCTGTCATGGTGGGATTGTGACAGATGCCCGGCCCGGCGCGGTACACTTCGCGGATGACCGAGGCCTTGTCCTATCATCGAGAATTTGAATTGCCTGACGAGACGGCGACGCTCGCCTTGGGCAGCTCGGTGGCGGGCAAGTCGCAGGTCCCACAGGTGATTTTTCTGCGCGGTGATCTGGGCGCCGGCAAGACGACCTTCAGTCGTGGGTTCTTGCGTGGGCGAGGTCATGATGGGTCGGTGAAGAGCCCGACCTACACCTTGGTGGAGCCTTATGAGTCGTTGCCCGGTGGGCCGGTCTTTCACCTTGATCTTTATCGGCTCGGAGATGCGCAGGAGTTGGCGTACCTGGGGCTGGGTGACTATCTCTCTGCGGAGGGCATTATGCTCATCGAATGGCCCGAGCGTGCTGAGGCGCAGCTGCCGCCGGCTACCCTCGACATTACTTTGATGACCCAGGGCTCAGGACGCAAAGCCACGGTGCGTGCCGCCGATCCCGTCTTGCTCAAAGCGCTGTAGGATTGAGATGCCGTTGAACTGGAAGCAGACCGTCAGCGAAATACCGAAATCGGTGCCCCTACGTGTCGCGCACGCTTTGCTCATGACACTTGTGGCAATCGCATGGGTTCTGGTGGCGTCGACTGTCTCCGCGGCCGACGTTCACGCAGTGCGTCTGTGGCGAGCCCCCGACCATACCCGGGTGGTACTCGATCTCTCTAACGCTGCGGAGTTCAGCACTCTGTCACTCGATGACCCTGAGCGATTCGTGGTCGATTTGTCACAGAGTCAGCTGAAGGCGAGCCTGGCTTCATTACCGCTGGAAGGAACGCCGATTAGGGGGGTGCGCTCGGGCATCCGAAAGGGCACCGACCTGCGTCTGGTTTTTGACCTCAATGCATCGGCCCGCACGTCGGTGTTTCTATTGCCACCGAATGACACTACGGGTCATCGGGTGGTGATCGACCTGTTTGACAAAACCCTCACCGAGGAGCCTGAGCCGGTGTTGTCGGTGGAGTCGCTGGAGGGCCGCAGGGATATCGTGATTGCAATCGACCCCGGACACGGCGGTGAGGACCCCGGTGCGTTGGGGCCGGGAGGGCTGCGAGAGAAAACCGTGGTGCTGCAGATTGCGCGTCGCCTGGAAAATCAACTGGCGAAAATCCCAGGCTTCAAGCCGATGCTGGTTCGCACTGGGGACTATTACCTTAGCCTGAAAAATCGTCGCGACAAAGCACGGGCGTTAGAGGCGGATTTGTTTGTCTCGATTCATGCCGATGCGTTTCGAGAAAAGTCGGCCCACGGCGCGTCGGTCTACGCGCTTTCGATGCGCGGGGCGACCTCGACCACGGCACAATATCTTGCCGACAGTGAGAATGCGGCTGATCTGGTTGGGGGTGTGGAACTGGCAGACATGGATCCGATGTTGGCGGGGGTGCTGGCAGATTTGTCGATGACGGGCACGCTGGACACCAGCCTGAATTTGGGTGCGCTGATTCTGGAGCAGATCGATGGCGTGGCCCGCTTGCATAAAAAGCGGGTGGAGCAGGCAGGTTTTGCGGTTCTAAAGTCGCCGGACGTGCCCTCGCTTCTGATTGAGACGGGATTCATCTCTAATCCGGGTGAAGCCGAGCGTCTTGCCATGCCGGCTTACCAGGACAAGATGGCCAGAGCGATTCGCCGCGGCATACAGAGTTGGTTCGCCCGCCAGCCACCACCCGGCACTTTGATGGCCTGGCAGCGAGAACAGGGTGGCAGGGAAGTCACCATCGCGGCAGGCGATACACTGTCAGAAATTGCCGACCGCTATGGTGTGACCATTGCTTCGATTAAAACCAACAATGGACTCAGCCGCGATGTGATCTATGTCGGCCAGACATTGGTGATACCTGAGGCATGAGTGTGATTCGACTCCTCGAGCCGCGACTCGCCAACCAGATCGCAGCCGGCGAAGTGGTGGAGCGACCCTCCTCGGTGGTCAAGGAGGCAGTGGAGAACAGTCTTGATGCGGGCGCCACGCGGGTCGACATCGATGTCGAGGCCGGCGGCACCAGACTGCTGCGTATCCGCGACAACGGCGCCGGGATCAGCGAGGCCGATATGGCACTGTCGCTGGCGCGTCATGCGACTAGCAAAATCGATTCCATAGAAGATCTGGAGGCAGTGGCCTCGCTCGGCTTCCGCGGCGAAGCGTTGGCTTCGATCGCCTCGGTTTCACGACTACTACTGACTTCGAATAGCGACGCGCAATCCGCACAAGGTCGGCAGGCTTTGTGCGAGGGGCGCGAGATGGCAGTGTCGGTGCGCCCGGCGCCGCACCCCCGCGGCACCACCCTCGAGGTGCGTGATTTGTTCTACAACACGCCCGCACGGCGAAAGTTTCTGCGCACCGAGAAAACCGAGTTTGGCCATATCCACGAGGTCATTAAACGCCAGGCCCTGTCCCGACCGGATGTGACGTTTACGCTTCACCACAACGGCAAGCAAACGCTGCAGCTGGGTGCGGCGGAGAGTGACAGTGAGCGCAATCGCCGCATTGCGACTATTTGTGGCAAGGAGTTCGCCGAGCGTACGGTAACGATCGAGCGCGAGGCGGGTCCGCTAAGGCTCTGGGGTTGGGTGGCGGAACCGACGTTTTCCCGCAGCCAGGCAGATCTGCAGTATTTCTTTGTGAACGGTCGTGTGATCCGCGACAAGCTGGTCTCCCACGCTATTCGGCAGGCCTATCGCGATGTGCTGTTCCATGGTCGTCACCCGGCTTTTGTGCTGTTTCTCGAGCTCGACCCGGCGGGCGTTGATGTCAACGTGCATCCCACGAAGCACGAAGTGCGCTTCCGCGACAGCCGCGGGGTGCACGACTTTTTATTCGGCACATTGTCTAGGGCGCTAGCCGATGTCAGGC
>CAJXDE010000042.1 GCA_913052635.1 uncultured Halieaceae bacterium | reverse complement strand
GGCCCTCTCGCCAGTCGTTTCGTCCCTCGCGCCAGCCTTCCAGCCACTTGATACGTGCTAAACCGGTTAAAAAGGGGCAGTTTTCCTTGGAGCGGCCGGCGAGGCCGAGTTGATAGCCTTTGTCAAAGGCCCGTTGGATGCGATCACGCTTGAGTCTTTTCATCGGTTCTCCCTTTGCTGGCGGTGTCCGCCAAGTGCAGGGAGAGGGGTGTCTCCCGGCACATCATTGCGCAGCCTCACCATGGTGAGGGGTCCGGGAAAGGGCTGGCGGCCAGCATTGTCATCACATGACACCCAGTGCACTTCAGTCGCAGGGTGATCCGTTGTCCCCCTATGTGCGTTGCCCGCATCTGATTGGAGGCATGCTGTTGCTATCGCCGGGAAAGTGGCTCAACTATGACATTAGCGCGGCGCTGAGCCGTTGTCGAAAACTCTTTTTTTATCAGCATCGATTGCCTTCAGTCGCCCAGGGCATAAGGCAATGTTCACGGGGCTTTCGGCAACCCCATATCTTCGAGGGCCGGTGATAGTGGGTCGCATTTTTTTAGGGACGGTGAGCCACTGTCCTTTGCTCTGAACCTGCGTAGCAAGGTTGTGGCGGCATGAGGAGCGGAAGGAGCGAGAGAGGGGGCGAGAAAAAGGTGATTTTTCCCGGACCCCAGTGATCCGGGCCCACTATCGAGGCGTAACTCTTGCGACTGGATGATCGACTCTCCGGTTTAGCCATCTTCCCCCAGGTGGCGAATTCTTGCCCCGGCCTCTGGCCGGGTTTTTTTTTGGAGGCGCGTTATGCAGAATCGCACCGTGATGCTGGGACTGGGTTACGCCGGCTTGCTGCCTTTTTATGGCTTTTTGGCGGGCGCATGGCTGCTCTCGGATTGGCCGGGAGCCGTGTCCGTTCAGGGGTTTGTCATCTACTCGCTGGGTATCCTCTGTTTTCTCGGAGGCACGCTTTGGGGCCGAGTCCAATCCGTTGAGGAGCCGCTGATGGCGCGATTACTCATCAGTAACGGCGTCGTCTTGTTTGCGGTGGCAGCAGTCTTAACCGCCAAGGCGTGGTTGGCGGCGGTGACCTTGATGGGGGGGTATCTAGCGCTACTCTGGTACGAGCGTGGTGTGGAGAACTTGCCCACGTGGTACGCCGCTATGCGGCGAAATTTAACGCTGGGAGTGGTGTTGGCCCACGGATTATTCTTCGTCCAACAGTCACTTCAGGCCCAAATCTAGGGCGAAATCGACGCGGGCAGATCCGCATCCTTGAGCCACGCGGCGTCGACTGGGATGGGTCGCGCGCCGACTTTCTCCAGCAGCCCGCTGATTTTTCGGCCCCCTTCATCGAGAAAAGCCTCGCAGTCTGCCAGCGTGTCGACACGTAGCCGAAAGCAGGGAGAATGCCGACCCTCCGTGTCAGTCAAAAAAATGGCCGTGTCATCTTCCCTCCACTCGGTTTCGAGCGTGGCGATGACCTTTACCGGCGCGCCGATCAAATCAACGGGCAGTAGCATTAGTGTGGGATAGACGGCCGCAGATAGCAGCGCAGTGATGCCCGCACAGGGTCCTTGGTTGGCAACCGGCTCGCACAGTATCCGATCAGCAAAATGTTGATAGAAATAGGGGTGACCGCGGCAGCAGATCAGGACCTCTGCCGCGCCTTGCGGGCGCGGCGCCGCGATCCCGGCGACCAGCGGGCGTCCCAGATGCGCGATTAGGCCCTTGTCACGGCCGCCCCAGCGAGCGCCCTGACCGCCGGCCAAAATACCCAAGCTGTACGCCCCCACTGCATTCAAAGTTCAGTCCCTCTATGGGATCATCGACACTCGATCTGACTATAGTTTATACGGCCCATGCCGCGTGTTCTCGCGCTCGATACCGCCACTCATGCCTGCACGCTCGCCTTGTATGACGAGGGCGAGGTGTGCGGGCGCCATGAAATCGTGGCACGGGCCCACAACCGCCATATTCTGGGGATGTTGTCAGCGATTTTAGAGGGCAAGGCGCTGGCCGACGCCGTTGATGTCATTGCCTGCGGTGTGGGGCCGGGCTCGTTCACGGGTCTGCGCGTTGCGGTGAGTGTGGCGCAGGGATTGGCCTGGTCACAGGCCCTACCGGTGCACGGATTTTGCTCCCTGACCGCGCAGGCGCATGCAGCTGGGCATCATGGCCTTTTGCGACAGGGTGACCGTGTCCTCTCGACCATCGACGCCCAGATCGATCAGTTCTATGGACTCTGGGGTATGTGGCGTGATGGCGCTTTCGTCGCCGATGGTAAGGCGTTTGTCTGTGCGCCGGAGGACTTGCTAGCGGTATCGTCGAGTCCGGCGACCGTAGTGATCGGATCCGGGGCGCGGTATCAGGAGCGCATCCCTGAAGAGCTCACGTCTGCGTCCCAGTGGCTGCCGGAGGTGACACCGGACGCCCGCGTCATAGCCGAGCTCTTGGGTGGGGGAACGCTGGCACTGCAGCCCGAGCCCGCTCACGCGCTGTCGCCACAGTATGTTCAGCGCGACATTGGCTGGAAGAAATTGTCGGAGCAGGGCCGCCGTGGCTGACTGGGTTCAGGTGGTGCTGCTGGCCCTGATTCAGGGCGTCACCGAATTTCTACCGGTATCGAGCTCTGCCCATCTGATATTGCCGGCGCAGATATGGGGTTGGGTTGATCAGGGGCTGCTGTTCGATGTGGCCGTGCATGCCGGCACCCTATGCGCAGTGCTCTGGTACTTCCGAGATACGATAATCAATCTGGCAAGGAGCATCCTGCCCGGTGGGCCCACGGATCAGTCGGAATTGTGGGCGCTGGTGGTGGCGACGGTGCCGGTAGTATTAGCTGGCTTGCTGCTCAAGGATGTGATCGCCACCGATGCGCGTGCTGTTAACGTGATTATCGTAACCACGCTTCTGTTCGGTGTGCTTCTCGGCGTTGCTGACCGACTCTCCCGGCGCGGCGCGAAACACACTGGAGCTGTATCGCTCCGCGACGCACTGTTGATCGGTTTGGTACAGGTGTTTGCCCTGATCCCCGGCGCATCGCGATCGGGTGTGACGATCACGGCCGCCTTGTTTCTGGGTTACCATCCCGCCGCCGCCACCCGCTTCTCTTTTCTATTGAGCGTGCCGGTGATTGGCGCCGCCGTGATGCTGATGCTGTTCACCATGGGGTCAGGCCAGTCATCGCTTTCCGGTGGGGTAGCGTTAACTGCTTTCGGGATCTCGGCGATATTTGCTTATGCCACGATCAAAGCGTTTATGTATTGGGTTGAGAGAATCGGGCTGATGCCTTTTGTGCTGTATCGATTGGCTTTGGGATTGGTATTGTGGGTGTGGATCATTCAGGGTTAACGACATGACGCAGATCGAAGCACTGCTCGGATTTCTCGGGGAGGCTGTCACGCCCTTCCATGCTGTGGCGGCGATGTCCCGGCGGCTCCTTGATGCCGGGTTTGAAGAGGTCGAGCGGTTCGACCCTGCGGCCATGACCGCCGGCCGTGGCTATTACATGACCCGCCAGGGTAGTTCGCTGATCGCAATGCGCGCAGGGCAGGGCCGCCCCGAGACGGGCCTAAGGTTGGTCGGCGCGCATACCGACAGCCCGAACCTCTCAGTGAAGCCCAACCCGGTGAAAGGTCGCGATGGTTGTGTGCAGTTAGGGGTCGACGTTTACGGGGGCGCGCTACTCAACCCCTGGTTTGACCGCGATCTCGCCATAGCGGGTCGCGTGACGCTGCTGACTACATCGGGAGAGCTGTGTTCCACGCTATTTGATTCGGCCCGCCCGGTTGCAGTCGTGCCAAGTCTGGCGATTCATCTTGACCGGGACGCCAACAAGCAGCGGAGTATCAATCCTCAGAAAGATGTAGTGCCGCTGGTCATGCTGGGGGATCCCCAGCAGTTCGATTTCAAGGCGTGGCTGGCTGAGACCCTCACCGCTCAAGATGCACAGTGGCATGATGCGCGGGTGATGGACTATGAGTTGTCTCTGTATGACGTTCAGGCACCCGCCATCGCGGGCGTGGATGAGTCCTGGATTACCTCTGCCCGTCTGGACAACCTGCTGAGCTGTTTTGCGGGCCTCAGCGCACTGATCGATGCCGACGATGCCGAGTGGTCGATGCTGGTGGCAACCGATCACGAGGAGGTGGGGAGCGCCTCAACGGTGGGGGCACAGGGGCCCATGTTGATGGATGCGCTGACCGCACTGGTGCCAGAGACTCAAGACAACCAGCAGCTGCGCACGGATTCTTGGATGCTCTCGGTGGACAATGCGCATGCGGTGCATCCCAACTATGCGGACAAGCATGATGACCAACACAGTCCGCGATTGGGTGGCGGGCCTGTGATCAAAATTAATCGCAATCAACGTTACGCGACGGACAGCGAGGGCGCGGCGCGGCTACGACTGTTGGCTGAGCGGGCCGAGGTAGATGTGCAGGCGTTTGTGATGCGAGCCGACCTGGCCTGCGGCAGCACGATTGGTCCCATCACAGCGACCGAGACAGGCATTGCCACCACGGATCTGGGCGTGCCGACGCTGGCGATGCATTCGATTCGCGAGCTGGCCTGTACGGCGGATATTCCGCAGCTAGTGTCGATACTCACTGCGTTCTACCGTCGTCTGGCCTGAGGGAAGCGAGGACATCATGAGTTCAACCCGGGTACTGACGGGCATCACGACAACCGGTACGCCGCATCTGGGCAATTATGTCGGCGCAATCCGTCCTGCCATCGCTGCCTCCAGAGACCCTTCGGTGGACGCCTATCTGTTTTTGGCCGACTACCACGCGCTGATCAAAAATCAGAATCCCGATGAGGTGGCGCAGTCCAGTCGCGAGATCGCGGCAACCTGGTTGGCGCTGGGTCTCGACCCTGAGAAGACCTACTTCTATCGCCAATCGGATATCCCGGAGATCACCGAATTGAGCTGGGTACTGACCTGCTTAGCTGCAAAAGGCTTGATGAATCGGGCTCATGCATACAAAGCCGCTGTCCAAGCCAATGAGGAATCCGATGAGGATCCGGACTTTGGGATCACCATGGGGTTGTTCTCTTATCCCATCCTGATGGCCGCCGATATTTTGATTTTCAACGCGCATCAGGTGCCGGTGGGTCGCGACCAAATTCAGCATGTTGAGATGGCGCGGGACATTGCCCAGCGCTTTAACCATCACTACGGCGAGACATTCACCTTGCCCGAGGCGGTGGTTGATGACCATGTCGCGGTCTTACAGGGTCTGGATGGGCGCAAGATGAGCAAGAGCTACGGCAATATCATTCCGCTGTTTGGTAAACCAAAGCAGCTACAAAAGGCGATCAACAAGATCAAAACCAATTTGCTGGAGCCGGGTGAGCCGAAAGACCCCGATGACTCGACGGTGTTTCAGGTCTGGTGCGCGTTTGCCGATGAGGCGGAGCGCGAACAGATGCGACAGGCCTTCGCGGATGGTATTGCCTGGGGAGAGGCCAAAAAGCAGTTGTTCGAGCGGGTCAATGACGAGTTGGCACCTTCGCGGGACATCTACGATCGCCTCATGGCGAATCCCGAGGAGGTTGAAGTCATCCTCGAGCAGGGCGCCGAGCGCCTCAGGCCGCAAAGTACCGCGCTACTGGAAAAAGTGCGCCACGCCGTCGGCCTGCGCGCGTATTGCTAGGGTTAGAGCGCCAGCGCAACACCCAGTACGAAGCTGCGGGGCTCCCCTACGAAATACCGGTAGCTACCAAAGCCGTAGTCGGCGCGCTCTGCGTATCCCTTATCCATCAGGTTAGTCGCGACCAGCGTCAGGGTGAGGGTGGGAGTCACCGCCCACGATCCCCTCAGATTCAGTAACTCGTGGCCGTCGTACTCGTGTTGGTTGTTGGGATCCAGCCAGTACTTGGCTACCCATAGCCACTCCAGCTCAGCCGTGAGCGCGGGGCCAACCTCCGAGAAGTCCGCCATTAGTTGCACCGAGCCAAAGTGCTTTGGCGCGGTGTCCATCTCGTTGCCTTCGATACTGCCCCGCGACCCCAGCAATTGAATATCGCTGTCGTAGCGGTGCCGGGCGTAGCTACCGTTTGCCTTCAATGACCAGACGTTCGAGAACTGCCAGTTCAGGCTCGCTTCGACGCCGCGGTGCGTCGTCTCGGCGCCCGAGACGTTGTGGCGATCCCGGTCCTGGAAAATGAAGTCCTCTTTTTCCATCCAGTAGGCGGCAATGTCGTAGCCAAACCGCGCATGGCTGCCGCGGACACCGATTTCGACACTGTTGAGTGACTCGGAGTCGATGTCCGCAACGGTTTGCCCTGACTGCAGGCGGTAAAGCTCTGCCGTCTGGGGCGCGCGAAAACCCCGTGCCAGACGCGCGAAGACCGTGGTGTGTTCGCTGTGGCGGCTGAGTGCCACGTTGCCTATCCAGTCGCTAAAGCTATCTTTGCGGCTTGCCGGGCGGTAAAAGCGGCAGGCACTGGCGGTCGGCGCGCAAGCAGGGCCTGTATCGGTCAGATTGTCGTAGTTATAGCTGGTCTCTTCCCAACGCAGGCCGCCATCAAGGCGCCACCGATCTGACAGCGCCCAGGTCACATTCGTAAACCCGGCCAGCGTGTCGGCATCGACCTCGTAGTCGTAGTGCACGCCGTTGGGCAGGTTGGGGCTAAAAAACGCGTCCTGCACCTCGACCAAGGCGCCCTCTGTGAGATCGATATCGACGCCGGCCAGCCACGTCAGCCGGTCGCGCTGTCCGCGGGCGATGGCTTGCAAGCCCAGGCTGCGATGACGATTGCTCTCTGTCGCCTGCCAGGGCAGATAATGCTGCAGGAAGGTCATGCTGTTACTGCGCCAGTATGGGCGGAACGTGACCTCTGCATTGGCACCCCAATCACGGGTAAAGCCCAGGTAACCACGAGCCGCCCAAGCATCGCGATGGGCCTCAGGGTTGGGGTTTTCCTCCCGGGCGTCGTCATCTTCGTAGGCCTCAAAACCCCGGATATAGCCAGCGGTTTCCTGATTGAGGTTGCTGCCCTCGAGCAAGCCTTGAACCCGCCAGTTCTGCCAGTCGTGATCGAGACGCAGCGTCGCTTTCTGCTGATAGTAGCCAGAGGCGTCCTGATAGCCCCCGTAATGGGTAGCCTGGACCGAGAGCGCTACGCTATCAAAGGCGGCGCTTCCCGAGAGTCGGTAGTAGTCCCGCGAGCCTGCCTCGACTTTGATCTGGCTTGGAGTGTCGCTTACGCTGCGGCTCAAGACATTGATGATGCCGTGCTGTGCATTCGAACCAAAGACCACGGTGGCAGGACCTTTGAGCACTTCCAGTTTGCCCGCCTGCAGTAAGTTGGCATCAAACAGCTGATTCACGTTGCAAAATCCGGGTGATCTCAGACTGATGCCGTCTTGCGCCGTCATGAACGCAGCGCAGCTGCCAGCGCCGGTAAGAACAGGTGAGCGCAGGGAGATCAGGGATTCCTGGCCGTTACCGCGGCTGACCCAGGCCCCGGCAACGCGATTGAAGACCTGATTGCTGTGCTGCGGCGCAATACGATCGATGATTGAATTATTCAGTGCTGACCAGGCAACGGGCAGCGTGAGTGCGGTGTCGGGGGTGCGCGATGCCGTGACGATGATGGTTTCCAGTGCGGTGCTCTCGTCGGGCGCCAGTGCCTGTGCAGTCTGCTGCAGAGCAAAGCAACTCAGGAGTGCAACGGGAAACACGGTTCTTGCGTTGGCCATTAGACGAAGCATCGTCGAGTGATACAGCATTGATTGGGTCCTTACCGCGAGGTTCGTCGCCACAGCCCGTGACAACCGAACGCATTTTGGGCAAAACTGCGAGTGAAGCCAAGTGCCCAGAGATTAACCCTTGAGTTTAGAGGTCCTCGCCGTCAACGATTCGTTGCCGATCCGCACCAGCGAGCTGGTGCACTCGGGCAAGGTCCGTTCCATTTACTGGCTGTCTGCGGAGGATAGCGCGCGGCTGATTCGGGAGCGTCAGTATCCGGTGGCGCCCTGTGCACAGCTTGCCCTGATGGTAATCAGCGACCGTATTTCGGCGTTTGACTGCATCTGGCACGGGGAGGGTGGACTCGCCGGGGTGCCGGGCAAAGGCGCCGCCCTCAATGCCATCTCCCAGTTCTGGTTCACCGAGTTCAACCGCGCAGGGCTGGCCCGCAGTCATATTCTAGAGGTGCCGCATCCCTTGGTTTGGGTGGTGCAGCGAGCAGAGCCCGTCATGATCGAGGCTATCGCTCGGCGCTTTATTACCGGTTCGATGTGGCGCGCCTATGAACGGGGCGTGCGCGAGTTTTGCGGTATTGAGTTAGCCGAAGGGCTCCATCGGGACCAGCGTTTGAGTGAGACGTTTGTGACGCCATCCACCAAAGGCATCATTAGGGGGCTGCCGGGGATCCCGGAAGCCGATGACACCAATGTTTCCCACGCTCAATTGGAAGCGCATTGGCAGGCCTTCGGGTTTCGCGCCAAAGACGACGTGGCGCGTTATGAAGTATTGCTCCGGGAGGGTGTCGATCTGATCGCCCGACACCTCGCGCCACTCGATTTGATGCTGGTCGACACCAAATTCGAGTTTGGCTACGCGCAGGACGCCGATGGGGAGGAAAGTCTCATCTACATGGACGAGGTCGGCACACCGGATTCTTCTCGTATCTGGGATGCGGTGGCGTATCGCAGCGGCAGTGTGGTCGAGAACAGCAAGGAAGAATTCCGTCAGGCGCTGCTGAGGCATGTAACCGACCCTGATCTTCTGCTCGACCATCGGCGCTTTGAGGAGCGCAAGCGTTATGCCGCAGAGCATGCGCTCCCCGCAGTTATGCTCCACACCTTGTCGGAAACCTATCGATCGGTGGCCGAGCGCATCACAGAGCGTCCTTTGGAGGTTCCAGACCGCCCGCTCGAGAGTATGATGGCCGTGCTGGGAGACGAACTGGGCCTGGCTCATTAGCCTGATTTTAGAAGAGGGAAGCCATGCCGATTTTTCAATTAACCGAATCGCTGTCCGTGGCGGCGCAGATCACTCCGCAGGATATTCCCAATCTGGCGGCACAGGGCTTTACGGTCGTGGTGTGTAACCGCCCGGACGGCGAGGTGCCGGGCCAGGCCACCATGGATGAAATAGAAGCGGCCTGTAATGCCGCTGATCTGCTCTTCGTTCGCTACCCGGTCGATGCGATGAATTTTCCGGGCCCGGACATTGAGGGCCTGGGCGCCTTGTTTGATGACCTCGGTCAATCGGTGCTGGCCTATTGTCGAACGGGTACCCGTTGCGCCAACTTGTGGGTCACCTCGCAGGCCGGTGAAGCACAGGCAGCGGCAGTCCAAACAGCCCGGGATATTGGTTTCGATCTCAGTCTGGTCCGTGCCTGAGAGAACTTCGAGAAAATTCGAGAGAGCCCCGAGAGAGCTCCTCTGCTTTCTACTGACCGATGAGTTTCCTGAACAGCGTTGACGACGCGCCCCGGAGACGGCTTATTGCAGCGCGGTGAGGAGCGCTTCCAGTGCCAGCTGTGCGTCCGCACTCCAGTCCTCTTTGCCGAGCTCTGTGACGAGCATTGCCTCATCTGAAACAGGGATATGTTCAGGATGGTGCGCCTCCGCAATGGTGGCATAGGGCATTAATGCTTTGGGATCCGGGCCTGCATCAAGGCGGTAGAGTCGCAGCGACAGCAGGTCATCCCGCCTCACGGTTTGCCCCGTGAGTGCGGTGAACGCGTCGCCGCAGGGCACACTGGCTTCGGCAATGATTTCGCGAGAAAGGTGCTGCCCCGCCTGCTCGAGCGTGCTGCCAATGCTATCGCCCTCGCGTATCAGGGCATCAGCTTCGGCAAGTGCCGCGGGTGTCGGATTCGCGAAGCGAGCGACCGCTAGCGTTCGGCAGATATCCGCCGCGTCGTGGCGGCTACAGAGGCTGGCCAGACGTGTCGCGGCATCCTGGTGAAGCACCTGCACGTGGTAACTGCCAAAACGGGCTTTGATGCGTTTGCTGTTCACTAAATGGTGTGTCCCTGTGACGGCTGCGATGCCTGTTTAAGCGAGCAGGCTGATCCTTGTCGCAGCGCGGGGGGACACTAACCTGACTCTCCGGAATCTGCAATGACTCAACGTCTTGAGGGCGATCTTTCTGAGGTATGATTTCGCTCCTGACACTCACAGCGCACCGTGCCCGCAAGCGATCCAAAAGGTGGCTGTGGGCTATGAGGTTTCACCGTGATGAGAGAGCCCTTCATGAACCTTTCACAACGCATTGCCATTGCTTTTGCCCTTGTTATGACTGTTGTCGCGCCCGCCTCGATAGCGAGTGAGGTGTTGGAGGCTGAGGTTAAGGCGGTTTACGACAGCAAACTCAAAGAGCTGTTTCTCTACTTCCATCGCAACCCTGAACTCTCGACCATGGAGCACAAGACGTCGGCCCGGTTAGCCGACGAGCTGGAAACGCTGGGCTATACCGTGCATCGCAATGTCGGCGGGACGGGGATTGTTGCGCTGCTTGAGAACGGCGAGGGCCCCTTGGTGATGTTCCGGGCCGATATGGACGGCTTGCCTGTGGAAGAAAAATCGGGGCTATCGTATGCGTCGCGGGCAAAGCAGATCGACCCCAATGGCAATGAAGTGTTTGTTATGCATGCCTGTGGCCACGACGTGCACATCACCAGCCTGGTCGGGATCGCACAATTAATGACGGAAAAGCGTGATCAGTGGCAGGGCACGCTGATGCTGATTGGTCAGCCGGCAGAGGAGCGCGTGCTGGGTGCCGCCGCAATGCGGGCTGATAACCTCTGGCAGCGCTTTGGTCAGCCAGATTACGCGATGGCGTTCCACGTGACCTCGGTCATGCCCACGGGCATGATTGGCGCATCGACTGATTCCCCGTATTCCGGCGCTGACACCGTCGATATCTACATCACCGGTGTAGGAGCGCACGGCGCCTCGCCGCATCGTGGGGTCGATCCGATTGTCTTAGGCTCGCAGATTGTCATGGCGCTGCAGACGGTCGTCAGTCGAACGCTGCCGCCAAGACGACCCGGCGTGATTACCGTAGGCGCTTTCCACAGTGGCACCAAACACAACATTATCTCTGACGCGGCGCACTTGCAGCTGACTGTTCGCAGCGAGTCTCCCGAAGATCGCACCCTGCTGCTCGATGGTATTCGCCGGGTCGCTGAAAATATGGGCCGGGTCGCAGGACTGCCCGACGGCCTCCTGCCCGAGGTGGTGGTATCTGAGGAGAGTGTGCCGCCGACACTGAACGACAAGGCACTCACCGAGCGTGTGATGGCTCGCTGGGACGCGCATTTTGGTCATGGCGTGCTGGTTTCAGGTGAGCGGTTGGGGATGGGGGCGGAAGATTTTCCGATCTTTACGGTTAACCCCTACATCCCCAGCCTCTATTTCGCGGTGGGCGGCACGCCGCCTGAGGACTTTGCTCGAGAGAGAGCAGGTGGGCCCCCTGTGCCCTCGCATCATTCACCCCTATTTAAAATTGAGCCCGATGCGTCGGTCACGCTGGGGGTTGAGGCCTCTGTGACAGCATTGCTCGACCTGCTGGGGTCGTGACCCAGCCCAATCCTCAGGATCACATAGTGCGCTACCCGGTTTGGGACCGGGCAGTCCGCTCATTCCATTGGTATTTGCCCATTGCCATCGGGGTGATGTGGTGGAGCGGCGAGCAGGGCAGGATGGATATTCATGAAAAAGTCGGCTACAGCCTGCTCTGTCTGGTTGCGACGCGCGTCATATGGGGTTTTATCGGCAGTGAGGCGGCGCGGTTCCGATCGTTTTTGTTTGCGCCACGCGCTGTGCTGACATACCTGAAAGCGGGTGGGCAGTATGCGGGCCACAACCCCCTGGGCGGTCTGTCGGTCACAGTGTTGCTGTTGCTATTGCTGGCGCAAGCGGGGTCAGGGGTCTTCAGCCGGGATGACTTGCTGTTCGAGGGTCCGTTCTCTTACTGGGCCGGCGACCTGTCCGGCACCCTTAGCGAGTGGCACAAAACCAACTGGCTGCTACTGCAAGGGTTCATAGCGCTGCACTTATTTGCGGTGTGCTGGCACCAGTGGCGAAAAAGGCAGCCGCTCATTCAGGCCATGTGGCGTGGTCAGGCGGGCTACAAGTCTGTGACCAGTCCGCCCAAGCCGCTGCGGTGGGCGGTGCTGATCCTGATGCTGCTGTCGTTAGTGCTGTGGGGCCTGGTGACAATTGCCCCCGAGGCCCCCAGCTACTACTGAAACGGTATTCAGTACAAATAGTCCTGAGACTTGTACTCGTCGTGGCAGGCCTTGCAGGTGCCGCCCGTTGCCATGAACTGCTGACGGCTTTCACCGGGGTCGCCTGCTGCCGCGGTCTCGGCAAGGTTCGCTGCCGCGGCGCGGAAATCATCGAGCTTGCTCTGGAAGTCGTCCATGTTTGACCAGATGTTGGGCTTGGCCCGGGTCGTGCCCTTATCGGTGCCCGGTGCAAAGCCTCGCTCCACGCCAAACTGCGCCGCGTGGTTGAGGTCCTCTGCCCAGGTCGTAAACAGGGCGTCGTTCCATTCGATCTTGCCCTTCACCATGTCACCCATAGGCGCGAAGGTCATGCCCAGCAGTGCGAAGTAGGACTGTCGCAGGGACTGCAGTGGCTCGGATTGCTCAATGTGAGCCAGCGACGAGCCTGACATCAGGCTGATGCCAAGGAGTGTGCCGAGTAGCGTGTGTCGTTTCATATCCATTCTTCCGATTTGTGAATAAACGGTTGCCCGCGACTACCTTATCGCCTTCGGGCTATCCCAAATAGGGGAGTGAGTCGTGCCCTCGGTGAGTTTACACTTCGGCCCTCAGGAGGATTTATGTCTGACCAACTACCCCTTGAAGCCTATTGGATGCCTTATACCGGCAACCGGCAGTTCAAGCGTGACCCGCGCATCATCGTAGCAGCGCAAGATGTGTGGTTTACGGATGATCGCGGCAGGCGGATTCTCGATGGCCACTCCGGGTTATGGACCTCGGGTCTGGGCCATGGTCATCCGGAGGTTTCTAAAGCGGTTGCCGAGCAGATCGATACGCTCGATTTCGCGCCACCCTTCCAGTTTGGCCATCCCGCGGCTTTTCACTTGGCAGAAAAGCTGAAGCAGTTGATGCCCGGAGATTTAAACTATGCGTTTTTCACCAACTCGGGGTCAGAGTCTGCCGACACGTCCCTCAAAATGGCGCGTGCCTACTGGCGGTTAAAAGGTCAGCCGGCGAAAACCCGTTTTATTGGCCGCCAAAAGGGCTACCACGGGGTGAACTATGGTGGTACCGCGGTCGGGGGAATCGGCGCCAACCGAAAGCCCTTTGGTCAGTCGCTCGAGGTGGACCATCTGCGCCACACCATGTTGCCCGAGAATACTTTCTGTCGGGGTATGCCCGAACAGGGGGCTCATCTTGCGGAGGAGTTGGCTGAGCTGATCACACTTCACGACGCCTCGACCATCGCAGCGGTGATTGTCGAGCCGATGGCGGGTTCGGCCGGCGTGATTCCACCCCCTGTCGGGTACTTACAGCGGCTGCGTGAGCTCTGCGATGCCAATGACATTCTGCTGATTTTCGACGAGGTGATTACCGGTTTGGGCCGCTGCGGCGCCTATACGGGTGCGGAGGCCTTTGGGGTGACCCCGGATATCCTCAATCTCGCCAAGCAGATCACCAACGGTGCGGTACCGATGGGCGCGGTCATGGCGACCCCCGAAATTTACGACACCTTCATGGCCCATGGCGGCCCGGACTATGCGCTGGAGTTTGCCCACGGCTACACCTATTCGGGGCACCCCGTCGCCTGTGCGGCAGGGTTGGCGGCACTGGAGGTATTGGTGCGTGATCACCTGCCTGCGCGGGTTGCCGAGGAGGCACCCTTCTGGGAGGCGCTGTTGCACGATGGGGTGGCAGATAAGCCCCACGTCGCGGATGTGCGCAACTACGGTTTTGCCGGCGCGCTGACTTTGGAGGCCTATCCCGGTGAGCCACTGCGCCGCCCCTACGAGGTGGCGATGCGAATGTGGGAGAAAGGCTTCTTGGTGCGTTACGGCGGTGACACGATTCAGCTGGCGCCTCATTTTGTGATGCAGCGCGAACAAATGACTTCGCTGGTTGAAGCGCTGGCTGAGTCGCTCGACGAACTGGCCTGACTCATCCACGGCCCCAAGGATTCAGCCTTGGGAGGTAATGATCATGGTCTGGTTGCGATCTGCTCGGCCAGCCAGTTATCCATCCTGCGCTCCAGAATATCGAGCGGCAGTGCGCCAGCACCCAGCAAATGATCGTGGAAGGCACGGATATCAAAACCCTCGCCGAGCGCTGTCTCGGCCTCGCCGCGCAGTTCGAGCATCTTCATCTGACCGATTTTGTAGGCCAGGGCTTGGCCGGGCCAACCGATGTAGCGGTCGATTTCGTTGATGATGTCGGCTTCGCTTTTGGCTGCGTTGGCAATGAAGTAGTCGATGGCTTTTTGCCGGCTCCAGCCAAAGTAGTGAATGCCCGTGTCGACCACGAGTCGCACCGCGCGCCACATGTCGTAGACCAATTGTCCGTAACGCGAGTAGGAGTCTTCATAAAGTCCCATGTCGTAGCCGAGTCGCTCGGAGTACAGGCCCCATCCCTCAATGAAAGCGGTGAATCCGCCGTTACGTCGGAACTCCGGTAACCCGGTGAGTTCCTGCGCCAGCGAGATCTGCAGATGATGCCCGGGCACACTCTCGTGCACGCTGAGGACTTCCATCTCGAATTTGGGGCGGACTTCAGGCTGGTAGAGATTCACGTAATACCAGCCCGGCCGGGAGCCATCGATCGCCGGCCGCATGTAGTAGGCGGTGGTAGTGTCGGGGGCCTCCTCGTCAGGAATCGGTCGCACACCGTAGGGTGCGCGCGGCAACTTGCCGAATAAATTGACGAGTCCCGGGTCGAGGCGTTTGGAAACCGCCTGATACCCCTCTAGCAGCGCCTCGGGTGTTTTATAGTAAAACTGCGGGTCGGTTCGCAGGAATTTGTTGAAGGCCGCAATGTCACCTTTAAAGCCCACGGTGTCGATGACCGTTTCCATCTCTCCGCGGATGCGTGCGACTTCGCGCAGGCCGACCTCGTGTATCTCGTCCGGAGTCAGCTCTGTAGTGGTGAAATGCTGGGCGAGACGACTGTAGACCTGTTTGCCACCGGGTAGGGCGCCGATGCCCGGTGGTCGAGCGGCCGGTAGATAATCGTTTTCTAAAAATTCGAGCAGTGCCCGAAGCGCAGGATTGATTTGTTCTTCAATAATCGCTACTGCAGCAGATTTCAGCCATGTCTGGATTTCAGGGTCGATCTCTTCCGGCATCGTCGCAAAGGCGCGATAAAAAGGGCTTTCGCTCGCCTGATCGGTGATGAGATTGGCGATTTGTGATGGCACGCGCGACATCACAATCTGCGCCTGGGTCCGGTCCCGGCTGATGCCCTCTGACAACAACGCCTGGTACTGGGATAGCTGCTCGGGCAAGCTACGCAGCCGGTTCAGCCAGTCTTCATGGTCCTGCGCGCTCATCATGGGCAGGGTGTCGATCATGCTGTGTCGATGCTGCGGCCCGGACCGCATATCGAGGGCGATCAGGTGCAGGCCGTCTTCATATTCTGTCAGGTTGTCCCGCAATTGCCGGAGCAGCATGGCGCGGTTGACCTGCGCGTCTGCAGAGAGGGTAGCGGGCTCGATTTGTTCGAGGCGCTGTACGAATCGCCCTTCATCTTCATAGCGTTTCTGGAACGCATCAAGACTCATTTCTGTCCACTGGTCATTCCCCGAGCGATCGCCGTACTCGAGCCGCCGCTCCGGGTATTGGGTCAGCGTCCACTGCCAGTGGTCGTCAATAATGTCGGTGAGCTCAGCCTCGGTCGCCGTGGCGGGACCGGCCTGGCCGACAAGGGTGGCAGCGACCAAAACACAGGCCGAGATGAACATAGAGGAGTGTCGACAGGAAGGATGGCTCATACCAGTCCCTCGTAGGGCAGGTTGTGAATTGAGCGACCGCCCGTCCCTGCAGGGGGGCTGTCGCTGAGGGCGTTATGGGAGCGAGAGGCTAAGCAGCCTCTAGCCCCAGCGGTTATCGACCGAGAATGGATCTCGCGACCAGCTCTCGCATGATCTCCGAAGAGCCGCCGTAAATGGTCTGGATGCGCGCATCCACATAAAAGCGGGAGATCGGATATTCCGAGGTGTAGCCATAGCCGCCAAAGAGCTGCAGGCATTGATCCGCCACCCGGCACTGCATCTCGCAGCTGGCCAGCTTGAGCATGGCGGCCTTGTCGGGCGTTAGAGTACCTTCAGCGTATTCACGCGCACATTGCTCATAAAACGCCCGGTTAATCGCGATATCGGTCTTCACGTCGGCGAGTTTAAAGCGCGTGTTCTGGAACTGACCAATCTTTTGGCCGAAGGCCTCGCGTTCCTGTACGTACTGCGCGGTGATGTTGAGCGCGCCCTCCGAGGCGGCCACCGCTTGCGCGGCGA
>CAJXDE010000041.1 GCA_913052635.1 uncultured Halieaceae bacterium | reverse complement strand
CGTTACGCACCTTTGAACAGCTACAGTTTGGCATTATCGGTATCAACGACATTAATCCCACCAGCGCCGCGGCGCCTTTCGGTGGCATGAAAGAGAGCGGTTTGGGCCGGGAGGGCGCACGTGAGGGTATTGAAGAATACCTGGAGACAAAACTCGGCGGCCTCAGTATCTGACGGCGTGACGCCACAAGGAGCACATCATGGCAGGACCTGACTACCCAGGCCTCGACACACTGGCGCTACACGCCGGTGCGCAACCTGATCCCGCGACGGGCGCGAGAGCGACGCCGATCTACCAGTCGGCATCCTTTTGCTTCCCCGACTCGGATTACGCGGCATCGCTCTTCAACATTGAGCGCGCCGGACACGTGTATTCGCGGCTCAGTAACCCCACCAACGCCGTGCTCGAGGAGCGCATCGCGGCGCTGGAAGGCGGCGTAGGTGCTATTGCGACGGCCAGCGGTCAGGCAGCGCTTCATCTGGCTATCATCACGTTGATGGGCGCCGGCTCACATATCGTGGCCTCCGCAGCGCTTTATGGCGGCAGCCATAATCTTCTGGCCTACACCCTGCCCCGGTTTGGCATCGAAACGACCTTTGTAGACCCCCGAGACCCTCAGGCGTTCGCCAACGCGATTCAGGACAACACCCGCCTGGTATTCGGTGAGACGCTGGGCAATCCCAGCCTTGATGTTCTAAACATTCCGGCTATTGCTGAGGTTGCGCATGCCGCCGGGCTGCCCCTGATGGTGGACTCCACCACGACCACGCCCTACCTGATCAAGCCTTTCGAGCTCGGCGCAGACATCATTCAACACTCGGCCACCAAATTCCTGAGCGGACACGGCATTGTGATTGGTGGGCTGCTCGTCGACAGCGGCCAGTTTGACTGGGAAGCGTCGGGGAAATTTCCAACTTTGTCAGAGCCTTACGAAGGGTTTCATAACTTAATTTTCACTGAAGAATTCGGTCCTGCTGCAATGATCCAGCGAGCACGCAAAGAAGGGCTTCGCGACTTTGGAGCCTGCATGGCCCCTACGTCGGCGTTTCACATTCTCCAGGGCATCGAGACACTCAGCGTGCGCATGAATCGCCACGTCGACAATACCCGCACCATCACATCGTTTTTGCTTGAGCAGGAGCAGGTCACGAGGGTCGGATACCCTGAACTCGAGGGCCATCCCGACCAAGCACTCGCCAAGGAGCTGCTGCCCAACGGATGTGGCGCCGTATTCAGCTTCGATCTGGCAGGCGGGCGTGAAGCAGGCATCGCCTTTGTTGATGCGCTCAGCGTGTTCTCACACCTTGCCAACATTGGTGACGCCAAATCACTGGTCATTCACCCGGCGAGCACCACCCACCACCGCATGGATGCCGAGGCCCTGGCCGCGGGCGGCATTGGCGAAGGCACGATTCGCCTGTCAATTGGCCTCGAAGACCCCAAGGACCTGATAGCGGACCTGAAGCAGGGCCTGCGTGCAGCGGGCAAGGCAGCGGGGGGCAGTCGCTAATGCGCATTGAGGTGAACGGCGAGACAGCTTACTGCTACACCAACTCCCGAGACATCGAGGCAGACAAGCCCACCGTGGTATTTATCCACGGCTCCGGCATGGACCACACGGTGTGGACCCTCGCGAGCCGGCATTTTGCGCGACACGGCAACAATGTCGTGTCAGTGGATCTGCCCGGTCATGGGCGTTCTTCGGGAAGCCCGTTGGCCACGGTGGAAGAGATGGCTAGCTGGGTGATCGCAGTCTTGGACGTACTGGATATCTCCAATGCCGCTTTGGTTGGTCACAGCCTGGGCAGCCTGATCGCGCTCGAGTGCGCGGCCTCGCACAGCGAACGCGTCAGAGCGGTTGCACTGGTTGGCACCACCTCGCCGATGCCGGTGTCGGATGCCATCCTCAATGCCGCCGAGGCGGATGATCACGCCGCGTTTGACATGCTGACCCAGTGGGGCTTCAGCAAGCGCCATCAGTTTGGCGGCAACCGAAATTCGGGCATCTGGATGATCGGCAACACATTGCGACTCTACGAGCGGTCAGGCCCGGGCGTGTTATTCCATGATATGCGCGCCTGCAATGAGTACGCATCGGGCACCGATCAGGCTAGCAAGGTCGCATGCCCTGCTCTCCTCATTCTTGGGGCCGAAGACCGACTGACCCCCGTGCGCAGCACTCGTGCCCTGCAGGAGGCGATTCCCTCGCCGGTAGTTGAAGTGCTACCCGGTGCAGGGCACACGATCATGGTTGAGGCGCCCAACGCCATGCTCGATGCATTGCATAAAGTACTTTAGGGCACTCGGCTAGCCGCAAACCGGCCCGCTGTGAATCATTCCAAGCCGGCGACACTCAGCCGGACTGCTGAATCATCTCCTCGATCTGGATGATGCGTTCCTTACCGAAGAACATCTCGTCACCGACAAAGAAGGTGGGTATACCAAAAGCGCCGCGCTCAGCGGCCTGCTGCGTGTTGTGCAGCAACGCATCTTTCACTGGCTGCGTCTGAATCGCCTCCACGAGTGCGGCAGCGTCCAGACCCGCTGACTGCCACACGCCGGCCGCCACCTCTGGATCTCCCATGTTCTGCTCCTGCTCCCACATGGCAGACAGATTCACTGCCACATAATCATCGACCACGCCCAGCTGCTGCGCCGCAATGAAGCCCCTCATCAACATGATGGTGTTGATCGGAAAATGGGGATTGAAGGTGAACTTGTCGAGCTGGTGCGCTGCGATGAACCGTTGGGTCTCCAGCATATCGTAGTCGAGCTTTCCCTTGACCTCGCCAAAAGCCACCATAGGCGCCTGATTATTAGTGAGCTTGAACAACCCCCCCAGCAACACGGGGGTGAGCGTCAGCGTTGCGCCGTGCCGCTCGGCAACGCCGGCGAGTACATGGTAAGAGAGGTAGGCGTTGGGGCTTGCGAAGTCGAACAGGAATTCAATATTGGATGACACGGCTGGGCTCCTTGACTAAAACTGAGTGTCTGAGATGGTTGTTCTGTGTAGAAGACGATCATAACCATCATAACCGCCCGTCGCGGCATGCAGCAGTGACCGGTTGTCCCACATGACCAGCATGCCCGGCTGCCAGCGGTGCGAGTAGACAAACTGGGGCTGACTCTGGTGGACGTAAAGCTCCATCAGCAGTGCGTCACTCTCTTCTGTATCCAGTCCCACAAAACCCTTGATATAAGCGGCAGAGGAAAATAACGCTTTCTTGCCAGTCTCGTGGTGCGTTCTGACGACCGGATGTTCATATGTTTCAAGCGCCCTCTCGCTTGGCAGGATCTTCATGCTCCGCCCCTGCTCCTGATCGGCCTCACCGTATGCACCATCAGGCGCATAACCCAAGGCGGCTGAGTGAATGGCATTGAGACCCTCTACCCTGTTCCGCAGATCATCGGGCAGATGCTCGTAGGCAGCCACCTGGTCAGCGAACAGCGTGTCGCCGCCCACCGGGGGGATCGTGATGCCATAGAGCGCAGTGGCCGCTGGCGGGACGGGCATAAAGCTCCAATCACTGTGGAAAATCTCCGCAAATATACTGGTCGTCTCATCAGCATTTCGCTGGATAGCAGCCACCTGCGGGTGCTCGTCGATGTGCCCAAAAAACGGATCCTGACCGATGTCGCCAAAGTGCTCACTGAATGCCACTAACTGAGCGGGTGTTAGCTGCTGATCGGGAAAGGCGACCACCTTATGTTCCAGCCAATGCGCTCGGATTTCCGCTACCAAGTCGCCGGACAAGGGTTGATTGAGCTGCACCCCTGTAATCGCTGCCCCACAACTTGCCCCGGAGGGTTCTACAGTCAGGCTCATTGCGGAAACTGAACGAAAGATGAGTCGTCAAATGTGGACTTCATGATTCCACCAGGCAAGGTCAGAGTAGGCACGCAGATCAAGCTCATGGGTCCAAGCTGAGCGATGCTGCTGCGCGAGATGATAATAGGTCTCCGCCATCTTCTCGGGCAGGAGTAAGCCGTCTTTATCTTTACCCTTGGCCTCCCTCAGCGCCTCAAAACGCTCGGCGCCCAGCATCTTGCCAAGGGTATCCGGCGCATCAACTGCGCCATCAACAAGAATGTGCACCACATGCAGGCCCTGCGCCGCGTACTCAGCGTTCAGGGTCTGGCAGAGTAGACGACGCCCCGCCATCGCCGCGGCATGAGAGTGCTGGCCGCTGTTTCCCCTCATGGCAGCCGTAGCTGACGTGACCAGAATTGTGCCATGCCCCCGCTCAATCATCAGCGGCACCAGCACCTTGGCCACGCGGAACAAGCCAAAGCAGGCCATTCGCCACCCCAGCTCAAAAGTTTTGAGCGGCGTGTCATCCAAAGAACGGTTACCGATCTGGGCGCCGAGGTTATACAACACGGTATCGATCGGACCGATGGCCTCGACCTCTTCAATCACGTTCTCCAGCGCGCCATCATCCACCGCATTCAGCAAATGCCCGCTCGCGGACAAGCCCGAGCTTTGAAGGCCCTCGACCATGCCGGTGAGTCCGTCGATATTGCTCCGGCGACACAGCGCTGCGTGATACCCCTCTTCCGCAAACTTTTTACCGACGGTGCCGCCGATACCGGCACCGGCCCCAATCACCAAACATGTTTTTTGTCCCGCCACCGTGTTATCTCCCGTTAGTCCAGCACCGTACCGGCGTTGATCAGCGATTCGATCGCCTCATTGTCATAACCGAGCGCCTGTAGAATCTCTCGCCCGTGCTCACCTAATCTGGGCGCCGGTCGCGACACGCTTGTGGGTGTTTTATCAAACCTCGCTGGGTGGCGCGCCTGACGCACCTCACCAAATTCCTCGAACTGAAGACGATCTATAGATCCGTTGGCGACCACCTGCTCATGCGCGAGCAATTCCGAGCGATCAATAATCGGCGCGCACGGCACCCCCTCTTTATCGAAGCGAGCAAGAATCTCCTCGCTCGACCATTTCTTGATTTCTTCCGCGGTAACCTCCTTACGCTCACTGTTGTGCGTAAATCGTCCTTGCGCCGTGTTGAAGTGGGGGTGCTCAATCAGGTCCTCCCGGTTGAGCGCACGGCACATACCCTGCCATTCTTTGTCTGAGATCGCCCCCGCCGTGATAAATCGATCCTGTGTTTCATAAATCAAGTCCATGGCGCCTTGATACTTACGCACGTCAAATTCCTGATCGGCATAGGTCAAGCCTGCCATGCCCTCAGGCCAGAACAAGCTCAACATGGCGTCGAGCATGGACAGCCGAATATGCTGTCCCTCACCCGTTTTTTCTCGGGCATACAGCGCGGTACTGATGGCCTGAGCGGTCGTGATCGCGGTCACTTTGTCAGCGATAATGACACGGAACATCTGCGGGCGGCCTGTGGCGCGGTCGGCCTGAATATCAGTGGCACAGGAGAGCGCTTGAATAACAGGGTCGTACACCCGCTTGTGGGCATAGGGGCCCTCTTCGCCAAAACCATTGATCGAGACATAGATGAGCTTCTTGTTGAGCTCGCGCATCACCGGCTCACCGAAACCCATACGATCCATCGCCCCGGGCCGGAAGTTCTGCAGCAACACATCAGCGCCCTTCACGAGATCGAATAGAATTTTTTTGCCGTCGTCAGACTTGAGATCCACCGCGATCGACCGCTTTCCGCGATTACAGGAGAAAAAAGCTGCGGTGACTTTATTCACCGTGGGCCCGATGTGACGCATTTGCTCGCCGGTAGTCGGCTCGACCTTGACCACCTCAGCGCCTTGATCCGCCAGCATCATTGCCGCCACCGGGCCTGACACCATGCTGGTGAGATCCAGGACCTTGATGCCCTCCAATGCGCTCATGCGTCACCCCCAAATTAATCTGGATAATTGATTTTCATCGCGCGCTGATAGGCCGGCCGCGTGTTGTGGAATTCATAGTACCCCTGTAATGCCGGCGGTAAAGCGACCCCATAGGCAATCGCCCAATCGAGGCAACTCACTAACAGGACATCGGCCAACCCAAATCCAGAAGGCATCAGCGTGTTGTCGTCTGCGAGCCGGTCAGCGATCACCTCAAAATGCCGGCTTACATAACTGGCTGCGGCCGCTGAGACTTCGGGTGACTTGCCATAAATCGCGCCCAAATCATCGTGCCGGCGCATCACGTAAAGCCCGGTCTCGTCGATCTCACCATAAATATAGGCGCACCACTCATCCTCTTTAGCAAACGCCTCTGGAGAATCAGGTACCGCGAACTGCCCGTCTGAGAAGTTATGGGCGAGATAGCGGCAGATAGCCATACTTTCGGACAGCGAGACACGTTCGTCCCGGTAAAAGGGAATCTTCTGCTTACGATTCAGCGCGGTGAATTCTGGCTGCTGAGTCTCACCAGTCCGAGGCCCTATAGCGTGATGCTGGTAATCCAAACCCAACTCCTCGCAGACCCAAATAGGCCTGAAACTGCGTGGCGTGCCGATGCCCCAGATCTCTCGCATGTTGCCCTGCTCCGCTCCCATTCAAGCAATCTTATATAGCGACATAGCGGCTCATTCTATCGAGCCATTTGACTATCTACTCTCTAGACGACCTGAAACTCACCTCACTGTCGGCCACGAGCCAGGCGAAAACGGCAAAGGCCGCCACGTTTTGATCCAACGACGCAGCATCGAGCTTGTCCACCGTATCGTCAGCCGTGTGATGCAGATCAAAGTAATCACGGCCATCCTGATGCAACCGCAGCGTGGGCACGCCCGCGGCAATCAGCGGATAAAGATCCGGCCCTCCGCCGGGCTGATCATCACTCCCCGGCGCGATACCAATGGGCGCAAGCAGTCGAGCGATCTCGGCAAAGAGCGCGTCGCCCGCATCAGTATGGCTGTCTGCTGTTACCTTCCATACCCGACCACCGCCAAAGTCACTCTCGGACCCGATCACATGCTGACCGAGTGTCGCTTCATATCGATCCCGGTAGGCATTAGCGCCGAGCAAGCCCACTTCCTCGGCGCCCCATAGCACTAATCGAATGGTCCGCCGCGGCGCCAACCCCGCATCTTTTATCAGCTCCAGTGCGGCCATGGTGATCCCGACACCGGCACCATCGTCAATGGCGCCCGTACCCAGATCCCAGCTATCCAGATGGGCGCCGATGACAACGATCTCCTCCGGCGCCTCCCGGCCCACCACTTCCGCAATCACATTGCCGGATTGCGCAGCGGGCACCTCGGAGCTGTCCACTTTGATACGCACAGAGAGCGTTTTGCCCTCTTCCGCAATGCGCTCCAGCTGATCCGCGTCAGGGTTAGACAGCGCCAGCGCCGGAATGCGCGGCACCCCTTGCTGATAGCGAAGGGAACCCGTATGCGGAAAGCGTCGGCTATCGGTACCCACCGAGCGAATCAGGTATCCGACCGCACCTTTGTCCGCCGCAATACTCGGGCCCGAGGTGCGGGCCTTATTGAAATACCCATAGGACGAGCCATCCTGCGTTCGTTGCATCGCATGCCCCACATAGGCAATACGATCCGACAGGCTACCCGCTGGCACGCGCTTTAAATCCTCTAGGGTCTCAAATAGCTCGACCTCCGCACTCAGCCCGTCTTCTTCGGTGGGAACAGAGCCCCCTAAGGCCGTCACTGCCAAGGGCTGGGGATACGGCGTCAAGATCTCAGCGCCCTCCTCGTGCCGCTCCCAAGCGTTCATTTCAAAAGGCTCATTGCGAACATTCGCGAAACCTTTCTCTGTGAGGGTCTTGATCGCCCAGACACGGGCCCGGGCCTCCGCCTGACTGCCTGCTAACCGGGGCCCGACCTCGGTGGTCAACGAGGTGACAATGGCCATAGCGTTACTTCCCACCATTGCCCGGGCACGAAGCATCTCCGCATGGGCGAGGCTCTCGCGTGACACTGGCTGAGCGATTGAGGCGCTTGCAATGAAATAAAGCACCAACGCGGGCGCCATGCGTTGACAAGTACTAAGGATCATAAGGGCAGGCCTCTCTGTAACCATGAAGGCAACTCTCAAACGGTAGACGTCACGCAGCCTGATCAGCGTCTTGATTGATCAGGGCCTTGCGCTGTTCGAGCCACAGATTTGCCGCTTTCGTCTGTGCTTTGGTCGCGGCCATCACACCCATATCAACCTGCGTAGTTCCACTATGACCCAACGCCGCTATCTGCTCATAGAACCAATACTGGGTGGCAAATGCACCCACCGTGCGGACAAGCTTAATGCCATTGAGAAAGCGGAGCGCTCTCGGCAGCAACGATAACGTCGACTCGAAACGGGGTAGCTCGGCGGTGCCTCGCAACAATTGCGCTGGCGCATCGGTCACGACGCACATCGGTCGGCCGATGCCAATCATATCGGCGCAACCGGTTTCCAGCGCGGCGTTCATAGCGTCCAGCCGTCGCAAGCCACCCGTGACCATCAGCGGGATGTTGATCTCTTTCCGCATCCCCTCGGCAAAGTCTACGAAGTAGGCCTCTCGTGCCCGGGTAGAGGTTGCCACGGACTGCTCTTCAACGGGCTCCATACCCTCAAGGTTGAGCAATCGGGGCTGCTCATAGGTGCCGCCAGATATCTCAATCAGGTCTACGCTGGCCTGCTCCAGCCATTGGGCCACCTGCAGACTCTCATTAAAATCAAAACCGCCGCGCTGAAAATCGGCGCTATTAAGTTTGACCGAGACCGGCACCGCAGGGCCGACCGCGGCGCGGACCCTCGCCACACAAGACATCAGCAATCTCGCCCGGTTCTCTAGCGGCCCACCCCAGTGGTCCTCTCTTTGATTGCTGCGCGGACTCAAAAATTGCGAGAGCAAATAACCGTGGGCCGCGTGCAGCTGCACGCCCGTAAAACCCGCATTGACCAGCACCTTGGCACACCTTGCAAAGCCTGCAATCACACCCTCGATATCTTCTTCGGTCATAGGATCAGGCTCCCCAAACTGACCGCCCGGCAGCCCAAGCTTGACGGCGGAAGGCGCCTTGGGATGAGGGTTAACAATCCTTTGGCACTGCCGGCCCGCGTGGCTGATTTGCGCCCAAAAATGGTTGCCGCCGCGAGTCCCGGCAGCCGCCCAGGCTTCCAGGGTGGCTTGCATCGTCGCCGAGGGCTCACCCTCGACGATGACATTACCCGGACGCTCCAGATGGTCTCCATCGATCTGCACATTGCCAGACAGCAGGAGCCCTGCACCACCGTCACTCCATAGGCCATAAAGCTGATTGAGCGCCGCCGTGGGTTCTCCGGCGGGGCTTGCCAGACCTTCAGTCATCGCGGCTTTACACAGCCGATTGGGGATTTCTGCGCCGCAGGGCAGTGTGAGTGGTTGATCTATCATGTTAAGTACTTCCTAGATACTTCCTGTAACTTTCTGTTTTAAATCAAATATCCTGCATTATTCCGAAGCTATTAACCGACCCCAGAATGCCGTCCCCGCCCCCCTCAATGAGTGGTGCCAATACCTCGGCAATACCGGTGTCCGTTCGCCATTGGAGGTACGTGTCATACGAGGATTCCTGATCCCAGTATTCAACGAGCAGATACGTGCCTGATGGTTCGTTAAGCACCACATCAATCCGCTCGCAGCACGCAAACCCTCGGGTATCCGACAGCGCCGCCTCGAAAAGTTCGCCCATCGCGTCGACCTGACCGGGCTTACAGGGAAATTTGGCCACCACTACGAAACTCATTGTGCTTCTCATCTTTTTGTTCCGCTGGATGAATGCTGGAGACTACGGCAAGTCTCCCAACATTGAAATGTAGCGGCGCATCTCACCCCTCAGCAGTACCCGCGCACATGCCGACAAAAATGGCGCTAAGCTTTTAGCCAGGACAGTTATGGATCTCCGCGTCTGTATCTGTCGTATTTTCAGCGACCCCTTGACGGACTTGGATTCCCCATCATTCGGCCCTATTATTCAAACAACGTTGTTATCAAAGGAAAGTCACATCATGAATGACAAGCCTGTTTTCTCTTCTTCAACGACAATGGACCCGGCGGCTAGTATTGCTAGCACTAACAAGGTACTCAGCAATACCTACTGGCTGTTGGCGCTGACACTGGCATTCAGCGCCCTGACAGCGACCTTTGCTGTGGCAATCAACATGCCCCAGTCTCTCGCTTTGGTGCTCATGCTTGTCGGCTTCGTGCTGCTCTTCGTCGTTCACAAGATGGCGGACAGTGCCAAGGGCCTGCCCGCGATTTTCGCCTTCACCGGCGTCTGGGGTGCCTCGATAGGGCCAATGCTGTCGTTTTATTTGGCAATGGACAACGGGCCAACCATGGTGCTGCAGGCTTTGGCCGGTACTGCGTTGGTGTTTTTCTCCCTATCGGCTTATGCCCTGAACACCAAGAAAGATTTCTCTTACATGGGCGGCTTTTTGATGACCGGCCTCATCGTTGCAGTCGTCGCGATGATCGCGAACATCTTCTTAGCGATTCCGGCTCTGTCGTTGACGCTGTCCGCAGTCGTCGTGA
The DNA here is from genome assembly GCA_913052635.1 of uncultured Halieaceae bacterium. Taxonomy (GTDB): domain Bacteria; phylum Pseudomonadota; class Gammaproteobacteria; order Pseudomonadales; family Halieaceae; genus Luminiphilus. The sequence continues at coordinate 6,636 of CAJXDE010000041.1, read as the reverse complement.
TGATCATGGCAGGCCTGATCTTGTTTGATACCAGCCGTATCATTCACGGTGGCGAAACCAACTATATCCGCGCGACAGTTGGTCTATATCTGAGCATCTTCAATATGTTTATCCACTTGCTTCATCTCATTGCCGTGTTTACCGGCGGTGACGACTGATACTGGCATAAAGCCCGCTAAAGCCCCGGCCACGCCGGGGTTTTTCTTATTCGGACCATGGAAATCTCGTTAATCATTCGAACCTCCCCCGAAGACGCGCACCGGCTCACGTCCGTGCGTCGCTTCATCCAGACCGCGATCGAGCGGGGGCATACGATCCGGCAGTGCTTTTTTCAAAGTGCGGGTGTTATGGTGGCGACACAATCAGAGCAGCTTGCGGAATGGCAACAGATCGCGGATATCACTCACGCGGAGCTGTTGCTTTGCAGCCAGGCTGTCGAGGAGCATGCCGTCTACCCCGAAGGCCCCTTTCAAATAGGCGGGCTGGGCGCATTGGTGGAGGCGGCGGTCAGATCAGACCGGTTGGTGTCTTTTGTCTGACCTCGCATCCAATACCAATAGCAAGGACTGGCTCATTACGCTGTCGGGGAAGGCACAAGCTACGGCTCCGCTGCAGGCTGGAGTGGATCTGGCCTTGGCCGCCGGGGCATTTGGACAAAAGGTCACACTGGTCTTTTCCGGGGAGGGTCTCGCGCTGTTGAAGCCCGAGCCTGAGCGCCATGAGCCACTGCATCGCCTGCTAGGCTCACTCCCCTACTATGAAATTGATCAGGTATATGCGCTGGCGTCACGCTCTGAGGCGCTGACCTATCGTGACGACCTGACGGTCCTTCCCATGTCCCAGGTTGAGTGGACAGCCGCCCAGGTAGCGTCCGATATCGTGGTGAATTACTGATGGTCTTGCATCATCTCTATGGCCAGCAGCAATTAGCCGACTGCCTGACTCTTGTGGGTGCCGATGACACGCTTTTGATCATGGATGCCGGCCTGCTGGAAGTAGCGGGTGACGCTTTGTCGACCCTTCCATGTGCCGTGATGCTCCTCGACGACACCGAGTTTCATGGCAAAGATCACAGCGGCTTTTCCGTGATCGACACCAGCGGCTGGCTCGAGCTGGTCTGCCACCACCCCCATAGCATGAGCTGGGCATGAACTATGGTGAGTGACAACGAACTCGCTGATCTCTGTGACGAGAACGGCTTTTTGAGTGATACCGGCAACTGGTCTGACGATATCGCGCAGGCTTTTGCCGCACAGGAAGGCATTTCTCTTACAGACGCCCACTGGGAGGTGCTATCTCTGCTGCGCGACTACTTCTCGGCCTTCGGCGACTCCCCGGCCAATCGCGCGCTGGTGAACTTTACAAAACAACAGCTGGGACCAAAAAAAGGTAAAAGCCTCTATCTCATGGGGCTATTTCCTGGCTCGCCCGCGCGCGTGGGCAGCCGCATTGCCGGCTTGCCCAAGCCCAAGAACTGCCTGTAGCCACTGTGCAGCACCTCGACTATCAACCTGAGCGGTGCGAATCCCTTTTTCAAGAAAAGGCCGCGAAGGCATTGGAACGACTGAAACCACTCGAGCCGCCCACACCGCAACACCACGCCTCCATCGCAAGCGGCTATCGCCTCAGGGCTGAGTTCAGAATCTGGCACGACGGCGATGACCTGCACTATGTGATGTTTCCGCCCGCCGAACCCCGTAATCCGCAAATTATCGAAGCGTTTCCCATAGCGGGGCCGCGCATTACGGAGGCAATGGCACCGCTCCGTGAAGCACTGCAGGGCTCAACTGAGCTGCGACGCAAGCTGTTTCAGGTGGAGTTTCTATCGACACTCAGCGGGGAGCTACTGATCACTTTGATATACCATCGCCCGCTCGACGACGCATGGCACACCCGCGCCCGAGCACTGACTAGGTCGCTGTCTTGTAAGATCATTGGGAGGAGCCGAAAACAAAAACGCGTGCTGGACACCGACTGGGTTGAAGAGGTCATCAAGGTCGAAGGTCAGGCGTTTTGTTATCGCCAACCGGAGCAGTGCTTTACGCAGCCCAATGGCTTTATCAATCAAAAAATGATGGGTTGGCTACTCGATCAGTGCGATAAGACTGATACGGATTTGCTCGAACTTTACTGTGGCATCGGGAACTTCACCCTGCCTTTCTCGCAACGTTTTCGCAATGTGCTGGCCACTGAGCTCAGTAAGCCCGCCACGGCAGCTGCGCGCTGGAATGCCGAAGCAAACCGAAGCTACAACATCGAACTCGCGCGTTTATCCGCCGAGGAGATGACCGCCGCGATGGCAGGTGAGAGACCGTTCCGACGGCTCGCAGATCTAAAACAATCACTGGCAGACTATCAGTTCGACACCTTGCTGGTAGACCCACCCAGAGCCGGCCTTGATGCCGCAACTTTGGGACTGGCGAGTTCGTTCAAACGGGTGCTCTATATCAGCTGCAACCCCGAGACGCTCAGCGACAACCTCGCTACACTGTCATCGACACACAATATCGAGAGCCTGGCGTTTTTTGACCAGTTTCCCTATACCCATCATTTGGAGTCGGGCGTGGTCCTGAGTAAAAAGACGGGATGAGTGCACTGACGACTGATCACATCCAAGAGAGATTGATCGCCCATCCAAGCTGGCGACTGGAAGACGTTTGGTTGGCCAGAGATCTTCAATTTGCTGACTTCGAGGCTGCTTGGCAATTTATGAGCCATGTCGCGGACTGTGCTGAGCAGCAAGACCATCATCCCAACTGGTACAACGTCTACAACACTGTGCAAATCAGACTATCCAGTCACGATGCCAACGGCATCACTGAGCGCGACTTCGCGCTGGCAGAAAGCATCGATCAGTATCTGGCCAACGTACATCACACCGACCTGCCCGCTACGCCTATTTTTAGCACCTGAAGAAAGGAACTCGCCCATGCAACCCTCTTTTTATGACGCCAGCATCATGTGTTACGAGCAAATGCTCCAAAGTACCGCCAACGTGCTCAAAGCAGGGCGAGAACACGCTGAGACAAGCGATATGGCCTTGAGCGACATCGTCGACTATCGACTGCACGAAACCATGAACCCCTTCAGTTTTCAGGTGATCTCCGTTTGGCACCATTCATATGGAGCGATTCAGGGGATGCGTGCGGGGGAATTCAACCCGCCCCCCTCCAAGCCGGGGATCGACTATGCGGGTCTCTGCGATCTGATCGATGAGGGTCTGGCCGAGTTACAGGAAGAGACACCAGAGTCGATGTCAGCCCTATCGGGTCAAAATATGTACTTTCGATTCGGCAAGATGGAGATCCCCTTCACGACCGACAATTTTTTGGCAACCTTCTCGAAACCCAATCTGTACTTTCATGCCACCACGACCTATGCCGTGCTGCGCCAGCTGGGCACGCCACTGGGCAAGCTCGATTTCTTGGGCAACATGAAGGTGGGGCACTGAGGGTTAGGGCCTGCGAGCCGGCACGCAGCACAGGCCCGTGACGCTCAGGCAGTCAAAAATCCGCGAATCGCTTCGGTAACGCCAGACTCATTCAACATCGGGGCATGACCTACCCGGGGCACGGACAGTACAGCCATATCGGGATGCACTTCACGCATCTTCGCCACACAGCTCTGTGTAAGGAGATCTGTGAGATCGCCGCGAATCAGTAACGACGGCACTGCGGACATCGCGGCAAACAAGGACCAAAGCGTGTCCGCCTCGGTATCGTTACTTTCCGCAGCGAGGGGCTCTGCAATCCGTGGGTCATAATCGACGATCACCTGCCCGTCTCGCTCTACATAGCATTGACGCGCAAAATCTTCCCATTGGGAGTCACGCCAATCCGGAAAGATTTCGATACTGGCCGACTTCAAATACTCCTTGGCCTCGCCCCAGTCCGCAAACGGACCCACCATACCCACGTAAGACTTAATGCGATTCAACCCGGCCTCGGCGATTTCGGGGCCGATATCGTTTATCACTGCCCGCGTTACCAGCCCCGGATAGAGCGCGTTCAACGCGAAGGTCATCAGGCCACCCATGGACGTCCCCACGATCGCGACGCGCTCTATAGCCAGACTGCTCAGCATGCCGCGCATGTCCTCGACGTATTGTAGCAATGCGTAACGCGACACGTCGTCGTCGTAATCCGACCGGCCCCGGCCCCGCTGCTCCGCTACCAGCACCCGAAAATCCTCGGTGAGCGCAGGCGCTAGATCCTGAAAATCACGGCTGTTCCGGGTTAAGCCGTGAAGGCACAGCACGACAGGCGCACTGCTATCGGGGCCAGGATAGTCTCGGGCGTATAACCGGAGTCCATCCTGGGTCTGAAAAAAGTGGTCTTTAAACGCGCTCATGTTACGTCGGCGTAGCGGCTGGCGAGCCCCTCATACACCGCCTCAGGAAAACCGGCAGCGGTCGCATCCAACGATTCAAGCAGCTCAGACAGGTGCTCGTTATCTTCCCGCCCCTGCCACTCTTTGATGTAAGTGCCATCCTGATAACCGTGATCTTGGCGGAAAAAATTCAGCACGTTTTTACCCACATAATGTCGATAGAGCGCATGGGCCGAGAGACCACAGGCTTGCATCAAAGTGTGAAATAAGGGAACAGAGAACTCTTTGGTCTCCAGCGCATGCTGCGCTAGCGCCTCGGTCGCCGCATGTATGCGCTGGCTGGCACCGTGATCGCGTGAGTCGCTTGGCGCATCTGCTGTGAAGTCATCGGCGATCTCCGCGGCCAAGATCTCAAGATCGGTGTCAGGTTCGAACAACGCAGATAAACCGAAGTGCCAGATATCGACTACCTCCAGCCGAACTTGCTCCATGTCAGGAGTTTGTTTTTTCCACCATTTGTAACCGACGTGGTCCATCAATTCACCGCACTCGATCCAAGTGGCGCGGTACCACTCGAAGTGCTGGTTGATCCAGTCCTCATGGACGCGGCTATTCATGCGATGCTGCATCTGCAACATGTTTAGTATGGCATCTCGATTCATAGAGCGAATAACACTGTAGCGACTATCAAAATGTTAGCACGCAAGCAGTCGGAACCATGAGAGAAGACGCATAATTCGCAGTGAAGGAGCCACGCTGACCAATCACCTATGGATGACGATCGCATCCGGGCTTATTGATAGGCATCCCTATCGGTCGCAAATAACCTGTCGGGCTGGCGAAAAGTTTTGAATTCCAGGCAGTTCCCGCTGGGGTCTTTCAAAAAGCAGGTTCTCTGCTCTCCGACTCGCCCCTCGAACCGGGTGGTCGGCGGGATCACAAAATCACACTTTTGGGTAGCAAGTCGCTCAGTCAGTGATTCAAATACGTCCCAGTCCAGCACTACGCCAAAATGCGGCACAGGCACGTGTTCACCATCCACGGGATTGGTATCGGAATCGTCCCGCGCAGCGCGCTCGACGCGGTGCAGCACCAACTGGTGGCCCAGAAAATTCAGATCAACCCAGTCACCTGATTCCCGGCCTCTGGAGCACTGAAGCAACTCCTCATAAAAGGCCAGCGTTTCATCAAGATCCTTCACCGGAATCGCCAAGTGGAAAGGGCTCAAGTCACTCACGAGCGAACTCCCGATCACAACCTGTACCCTGTCGTTGCTCAATAATTAAGACTGTTGAGCACGTCACGCCTTACTCGAGCCTGCCAGCAACCCCATTAGACAGAGCCTCGGCCTTACCACATCGCGACAGGGTTAATGATCATCTGAACCGCCCCTTTGAGGCGCGCCTGTCCGAGCACAAACATAAACTCGGTGACCCCTTCATTGGCCAGTCGGCCGGTATCCATGGTCTCAAGGATATAGATACCGTTCTCTTTAAGAAGAATCGCATGATCGTAAAACACCTTGTCTCCCGGCTTCGGCGGCACCGCTCCCAGGCCCCAGGTGTCAGCCCCGACCGCCAATGGCTTAAACAAAGCGAGGAATTGCGCGGCATCGTTATCAATACCGGGAATCGTCGCGCCCCAGGTAGTCGGGTCAGCATCTAACATGGCATCAGTCCAGCCGGTGTGGAAGAGCACCACGTCTCCTTCACCGATCGTAATGCCTTGCTCTTGCATCGCGGCGGCCACCTCGCTACGAGAAATCGGCTGGCCGGCACCAAGATGCTCGACACCAAAGTACTTGGCCATATCGATAAGGACACCCCGCGCGACCATGGGAGGAACCTGGCTGATATCGAGTTTGGTGAGCCCCGTCGTCTTGGAGAAGTCTTTACCTCGGTTGCAGTTATAAAACTCCCCCGCCTCACCAAGGTGACCTAAACCATCCAGTTGCGGTCCGGTGCCCAGCCACATCTGTACGAGGTCATCATTCGAGGACGCTTCCCAACCCAAGGCATTACTGGCCTCGCTATATGGGTGTTCCGGTTGCAATACCTGTAGCTGCGTGAATCTGGGTGGGTAGGCGGGCATGCCCGGTGTGATCACAATGCCCAGCGGATGACTCGCACCCTGTTTCACCAATTGCGCGGCCGCCACGGTGCGCTCGGGTGTAATCCGGTTCGCTGCACCGATTTGGTCATCAGCGCCCCACTCCGAGGGTTGGCAGTCACTTGGAATCGCTCCCGACGCACAACAGGCGGCCATCACTGCGGCCGAAAAAGTTTTCCACATGCTGGGGCTCTTACA
>CAJXDE010000040.1 GCA_913052635.1 uncultured Halieaceae bacterium | reverse complement strand
GGTTCTGAAATTTTCATAACACTCATAAATAAACATTAACGAGGGAACCCATGAGTACGATTCGTAATGCTTCAATACTTGCTGTCGCGGTGTCCATGGCCGTCTCCGGTCAGGTCAATGCTCAGCGATCAACGACCACTGAAATTGAAGAGGTGGTGGTCACCGCGCAGAAGCGTGAAGAGAACATGCAGGACGTGGCAATTTCCATGTCCGCAATGGATGAAAACGCGCTTGAGAAATCTTTCGCCCGCACGATCGATGACATTACAGGCATGTCGCCTAATTTGGTGGTCAACCCCATTTTGGGTAATGGCACCACGGGTATCTCTATTCGCGGTATTCAGCACTCTGACGTTGAAAAGAGCTCGGACACGCCTGTAGCTGTCTATCAGGATGGCATTTATCTGGCGTCTACCACGGGCACTCTGCGAAACCTTTGGGACGCAGAGCGCGTGGAAGTGTTGCGTGGTCCTCAGGGTACACTCTTCGGTCGAAACACCATTGGCGGTCTGCTTCATGTTATTCGGACCAAGCCTACTGGCGAATGGGGCGGCAAGTTTGTGGGCACCTTCGCAGAGGACAGTCAGGCTGACCTCAAGGGTAGGATCAATCTTCCGGCGATGGGTGGGCTGGCCGTTAAATTAACGGGTATGAGCATTCAGGGCGGTGAGTATTTTTATAATTCGACTCTCGACAGAGAGGAGGGGGATAACGATCTTACCGCCTTCACCGCTGACGCGCTGTTCCAACCGAACGACACATTTGATTTCAGACTGATCTATGACTACATCGACGACAAGACCCCGACTCGCCCCGTAGCGTCACTGACAGCCCCCAACGAAGCCTTTGCGGGCTTTGGTTTGGGCGTTCAGGGCAAGACGTCTGAAGATCTCTACACAGTGACCACTTCAGCGCCTCAGCCAGCGTCACTCAAAACAGATGCGATCACGGTTCACATGAACTGGCAGTTCTCGGATCAACACAAGTTGGCGGTCGTCTTTGGCGACAGAGAGACAGATGAGACTGCGAGACAGGAGTTCGATGGTGTCGCAGCCGACTTATTCTGGACAAGTCGTCCGACTGAGGAGAACCAAACAAGCTGGGAGTTCCGGCTCGAGTCGGATTGGAGCGATAGTCTTCGATCCACTTTCGGCTACTTCTACTGGGACGGCGATTATACGCTGCAACAGAACACAGGACAGTTCAACATCGTTAATCCTTTATTGCCCGGAACCTCTGATGGGGCACCAACGGATAACATCAGCTATACCGCGTCGCCACTCTTTAATCAGTCTGTCGAGTCTACGGCGGTCTTCGGTCAGGTCGACTGGGACGTCACGGACCGGATGATGCTTAGCTTGGGCGGCCGATGGTTAGATGAGGAAAAAGAAGCCTGCATGACCGTAGCTGGCTACTCAGTCAGCCCGCTCAAGACCGTTCTGGGTCTGCCTGCAGGCAGCGTGGCCTACACAGATGTTGATGGACTGGATAAAACACTAGAGCCCTATCCTTATCTGCTTGGCGGGAACATTACGTCGGGTCAGTGGGGCGTGGGTTGTCCGGAGTGGGCGTCTTCTGTTTATGACAACAGCTTCAATGATGGCACTGGTGGTAGCTTCAATGGTGCAGTCAGTTTCGATGAGTTCACTCCTAAGGCAAGTGTTCAGTACTCCTTTGACTCAGGTATGGCTTATGTCACCTACTCTGAGGGTTTCCGATCCGGCGGTTTTAATGGCCGGGCGACAGCCCCTAATAACACGGGTCCCTATGACCCGGAGAGTGTGAAGAGCTGGGAAGCAGGCGCCAAGTTGACACTCATGGATAACCGGTTCCAGATTAATTTGGCTGCCTTCTCCCTTAAGTACGACGATAAGCAAGAAACTATCGTCAAGCCTGGTCAGGATGGTCAGGCTACCTTGACCGTGGTTCAAAACGCGTCCAGCGCGAAAATTGAGGGTTTAGAGATGGACTTCAAGTGGATCTTGCTTGAAGGACTGTCACTCTCTGGAAACGTCGGATTACTCGATGCCTCTTATGATGATTACGTCGTCCCAAGTGCGACTGGCATTGTTGATCAAGGTTCACGGGCCTTGCTGAGAGCACCTGATATGACGGCGGGTTTAGGTATGTTGTTTGAGCGTCAAATGGCAGAAGGTCATTGGTTCGTTGCAACCCTAAACTATACGTGGAAGGACGATTACTACATCTCTGCCACGTCTAACATGGATCACTCACCGGGTGGCTACATCGATAATCCCTCTCAGGTTGATGCCTTTGGCATCCTTGATGCGTCAATCAACTGGGAGACCGATAATTGGACGATCTCCTTGTTCGGCAAGAACCTGACGGATGAAACCTATCTGATGCACTTCCTAGACGTGGGTGCGAATGTTGTCGCAACCTCGGCGACGGATTCGACGCCAACCTATGCGCCAGGTGCTTGGGCGTTTGGCACGCCAAATCGGCCTCGTTACTTCGGTGCAGAAGTTCAGCTGAAGTTTTGATTCAGGCTTGAACCAAAAAAGGGCGCCATCAGGCGCCCTTTTTTATGGCTACAGGACTATCTATATGGCGGTAAGCGCTGCCCCGGGCCGGCTGACGAGGAACGGCCCCATACTGGTATTTCAGCACTAAAGAGATGTTGTCTTACAGCGCCTTGGCGATGTCGTAACCCTCGCGCGTCGCTGCCATCAGCGACCGGGGTGCTTTGCAATCGCCTATGGGGATGACCTCCAGCCCTTTGGCTAGCAGGGGCTCGCGTAAGCCGTCGTTGGGCACCCGGCTACTGGCGTGGATCACGGCAGTCATGGAATCCAGAGTTTCGAGCGCGCCGTTGTAAACATTCCGCAGGGCGAACTGGCCTTTTTCCAATTGCGTGACGTCCTCTGGCTCGACGTGGCATATCAGCTCCACGCTACTCTCAAACAAGCGCTTCAAAATGCCTTGTCGATTGATCAGCGAGACATCGTTCGCGAAACGCTCACGCGAGGTGACCAACGTAATCTGGTCAAAATAAGTCGCCATTCGCAGTGCGGTGGCGTAGGTCATCTCGGTGTGATCCTGATCGACGATGACCGCACGGCCAGGGGCTCGGCCCATACCCTGTGCCAGCTGCCTGGCCATATCCCGCAGGCTGGGGATGAGCCCTTGGGTAAACCACTCTTCAGGCAGCCACTCGGGTCGAGCAGACCGAGAGCCAGTTGCCAGCAACACCACATCGGGGTCGCAGGACAAGACGTCTTCAATGCTGGCCTGCCGGCCCAGCTCAAATTTCACGCCCAGCTGCTGTGCCCTAAGGTACTGGAAGTCATATACGCTAGACAGATTTTCTCCGCCGGGCATCTGGGCATGGAGGCGCGTTTTGCCCCCAAATGCCTCGTGGTCGCCAAGCACGGTGACCTTTTGGCCGTGAGCCGCTGCTGTGTGGGCTGCTTCCAGTGCCGCGACCCCGGTGCCGACGATCACCACATGCCGGCGCGAGGTGACAGAGGGTGGCGCAACGAGGTGCTCGTCCGGCTCGCCGACTTTGGGGTTGTTGTCGCAGGCTAATGCGCCGGCTTCGATGATGCTCCGCCAGCAACTGTTGCACGATACACAGTAGCGGATATCTTCAATTTTGCCCTCAGTGGCCTTGTTCGGAAACGCGGCGTCGGTGATCAAGGGTCGCCCGAGAAAAACAACATCACTCGTGCCGTTTGTTAGGGCGGTTTCGCATTCGACCGGGTCCGTGAGGTAACCAATTGCGCCTGTCGCGATGCTCGGGTGTTCAGACCTCAGCGCTTTTATGTGCTCTAGGTATGGATGCCGGGGGCCATGGGCATCGGGCAAGTGCAGATGTAGCGATCGCGCGTGCGCACCCCAGACCCACGTCCACAGATCAAAATCTTCGGCTTGCTCTGCCAGTCGCGTATTGATTGCCGACGCCATCTCAAGGTCAATGCCCCCCGCCACACCGTCGTCACCGGGAAGCTTCAGAGCGATGATGAAAGGGCGCCCACACTCGGCTCTTATCGCCGAGACCAACTCGGTGAGGAACCGCGTCCGGTTTTTCAGATCGCCGCCATACTCATCGGTTCGCTGGTTCGACCAGGGAGATAAGAATTGATGGAACAGGTGTCCATGCCCTGCCGAAACTTCGACCCCTGAAAAGCCGGCCCGCTGCAGTCTGCGTGCGCCCTGAGACCAATGGTCAATCATTTCCCTGATTTCACCTGGGGATAGCACCGCCGGCACGGTCCAGCTCAGGTCATCCGGCAGTGGAGAAGCTCCCACTGCCTCGTTGTTGCGCCCGACTGCGTGCCGGCCGCGCCCGGAGTCCTGAATTTGCCCCAACACATGCGCGCCCGATTCATTGATGGTTGCAGCAACCCGCTGCAACTGATCAAACCCCTCGTCGTCCCAGCAGCGCAGTCTAGAGGGCAGTCTGCTGAAGCGCGTCATGGCAATAGGTTCGGTCACGATGGCAGCCGCGCCACCCGCAGCGCGGGCACGGTAGTAGTTAAGCAGCCTCTCGGTCGGCGCGCCATCTGCCACGTACTGCGTGACGATGGCCGCGTGGATGATCCGGTTTCTCAGTGTCACGCCGCCGATATCAATCGGGCTGAACAGGGTTGGGAAGAAGGCATTCGCCGTCATGGATGTGACCGATCTCTCCGCATATCGTTGAGGCTGACATCATGCCAAAGGGGCCGTCAACAGTGAGCGAGTGCACCCCATTGACCCATGCATCGCTCAAGCACAAATTGCCAGCATCGACGCTGTGACTTTTGTATGCTCTCTAGCACATCCTGATCAATGACGTGAGGACAAGGCCATGACCACCATTGTAGTGCTATTCAATTTGTTGCCAGAGGCGGATCCTGACGCTTATGAGAGCTGGGCCAAGAACGTGGATATGCCAAATGTCCGTCGGTTGCCAGGGTGTACCGATTTTCGGGTCCTCAAAGTGGCTGGTCTGTTGGGGTCTGATGCCGCTGCGCCTTATGCCTATAGCGAGTTGATTGAGGTTGACGACATGTCTGCCTTTGGCGAGGCTGTCGGCACCGAGGCCATGCAAGAGGTGGCGGCACAGTTTCAGCAGTTCGCCGACAATCCTGTTTTTATGGTGTCCGAGTCGCTGGATTGAAAAGGAAACTAGGGTCTAGGAAAAAGGGAGATCTGGCGCGCCGACCCTCACCATTCTGACCCCGACATTGTGGCCGAGATAGAGGTCGGCAAGCGCCTGAGGCATAGTTTCAATCCCCTCGGAGATGTCCTCAACGGGATTCAGTGCGCCGGCGCGCACCCAGTCGGCGAGCGTTTTAATGCAATCGGGGTACGCCTGCTCGTAGTCAAAGACGAAGAACCCCTCCATCTTGGCGTCCTGGCGGCCCAGGTTTTGCAAGTTGACGAACCGGTGCTTGTCTTTGAGGTCGACAAGATATTCAGAGATAGAGCCGCAGATGGCGATACGTGCGCGACGTCGCAATCTCCCCAGCACATTGTCCAACAGTGATCCCCCGACATTGTCGAAGTAGAGATCGATTCCCTCTGGGAAGGCGTCATCCAGTGCCGCGTCGACGTTGTCGTTTTTGTAATCGATAACTCTGTCGTAACCCATCTCCGTTGTCAGCCGCCGGCACTTCTCAGGCCCGCCAGCGATGCCGACGACGCTTTGCGCGTCCAGTGCTTTCGCGATCTCCGCGACATGACTGCCAACGCCGCCCGCTGCACCCGACACAAGGATGCGATCTGTTGCCTTGACCAGTCCGATTTCTCGCACCCCAATGAGCGCTGTGATGCCTGAGAGTGAGACGGCACCAATACCATGGGATAACGGCAGGTCGGTCGGGAGCAAAAAGGGAGCGGGTCGATCGGACGTGTCGATGAGTGCGTATTCCTGCCAGCCCACGCGCGCTTGCACAATCGCCCCCACGGGAAGGCTGTCGCAATCGCTTTCGATGACCTGCACGACGCCTCGTCCCGGCATCACTGAACCCAGCGCCAGCGGTGACTCAAAGTCAGTTTCATTGCGCATGTAGCGCAACATCACCGGCGCCACGCCAAGATAGAGCGTTTTCACAACGGCCTTGCCAGGCTCGAGCGCCGGAATGGGAACTTCGGTCAGATCGAAGTGGGAGGCATCGGGTATGCCTTCGGGGCGAGCCGCCAAGCGCCACTGTTTACGCATTACGAGCGCCACCGCGTTTGCATTAGTCGCGCCCCGGCTCAGGAAAGCTCGCGCCCGACTCTGCCCAGCATGGCTCGAATGAGCACGCGAAAGCTCGGAAGTTCAATTCAGCCCCGAGGGCGCAGGCCATGTGACATCAGGTGTTGCTTGATCAATGTCGGCCGCGATCTTCCACTTGCCATCCTGCTTCTTATAGACCAGCAGTGACCGCCCGGCGTCTTTGTAAATGTCACCGGTCTCTTTATCGATTGCCTTCAGCCAATACTTGCTGATGATGTAGGCGATATCCCCGTGGGTTTCTCTGAGCTCATAATCCAGCTCAAAAATAGACTCTGCTCTGCCAATCCGGGTTGAAAAGTAATCCCTGATGGCCTCGATGCCGAATAGCGCAGGCTGCCCGTGCAATGCCACCACGGCGTCATCCACGTAGAGTGTCATCAGGCCTTCAAGGTTTTCCTGCTCGTAATATTGCGCCCACTTCCCTCCCTCGGCTGCGATTTCTGTCTCGAAGTCAGCCTCGGCGCTAGACGCTAATGTTGCGCTGAGCAAAATCGAGATGAGCCACCCGATGGCAGCGAGCCTGCCCCAGTCAAGGCACCAAGCCGTCACTTGAACACCCCGAGTGCGGCGGCAATCAACGCAAACGCGTAAATCGCCAGTACCGCAATGTAGACAGGGGAGAGCGCTCGGGAATAGGCCGCGTTCATGTCGGGGTCATCAGGCGTCGCTGCAAGCCCAATGAACAGATCCACGGCCGGTTTGAACAGCAGATCCAGCAGCACGCCTGCGCAAAAGATCGCGCCCACAGCAAGCACTTTCAGCGCCAGCCAGTCCGGTATCTCGCCGTGCATCAACAGCATCATGCCGGCGCCACTGACAGCTAATGCCAACACCAGGTTGAGGAGCCAGTTAATCTTTGCGGACTGCTCCTGAGTCTTAGGATCGGCCGACAAAAAGCCACGCCAGAGAATCGCCAGCCAAATGGCGGCAAATGCCCACATTCCCAAGAGGTACTGTGACGGCATATCCAGCCAGCCACTGGCTACCGCCAACTGGCAACCTGAGGGAATGATCAGAGTGAGGGCAGAGCGCGGTAAGCGGTCCAGCACCATGCCGAGTTCCAGAACGGTTTGTCTGGTTTCCATGCTGAGCGTCGCACGTTCCGACCACTTGGCCGCAATGAAAACGCCAACGTCAGTGCCCACCCAAAAAACCAGCAGCAAGATATGCAGATACAGCCAGAAAGCATCCATGATCAGTCCTCTTTTTATTGTTCTGTGATGTTTGCCCCGGATTCCAGCACGTCTTTGATCAGCTGGAATCGGTCCTGCCCCCACTCTGCATCCTGAGCTTCACTGGGTTCGAAGGCTTCGAGTGCTTCCCGAGTGATTGCCCCCGACTCAATCAATAGTGATTCCAGCGTTTTGACCCGCTCACTCAATACCGAATGTTCGGTCATAAGCCGCACGATAATGGCCAATAAGCGGTCGATCTCGGGGTCCGAGAAGAAGGCCGGGCGCCCCGCCTTGACCGATTTCTTCTCGCTCATCAGCTGTCGCCGCTTTTTTGAGCGCCAAAGGCGTACCAGGTGATGGTGTCAGAGAGGCGGCCCGTGTCTGCATCGAATGACGCAGCCGCGCCCGACGCCTCGGCAAACTCAGCTTCGCTGACATAGGTAAATCGCGGCATCGTTGCCTGAAAGAAGTCCTGCTTTGCGAAGCCTGCATCAGCGCAAAGACCAGGATAGCTGAGGTCACGGAAATTTTTGTAAAAAGGCTCGTTGTTATAAAAACAGTCCCAGTCGAGATAAAACGCGTCGTAGGCGCCCAATGCGTCATTCGGCGGAAGCTCCATATTAATGAGCACGCCTCCCGGCTTCAGGACGCGATGCGCTTCGTTGAAGAAGGCCCTGATTAATTCAGTTGGCAACTCATGTAGGAACATTGAAGAAAACACCACATCTACATTGCTGTCGCTATAGGGCAGTGCATCACAGAGCGCTTGTTTGAACTGAATAGGGATGCCCATCGCTTCGGCACGGGCATGGCCATACTGTAAACAGGGCGACGCGGCGTCTAGGCCGTGCACCTCTGCCTCTGGGAAGGTTTGTTTCCATGGCAGCGTGTTGTGTCCGATTGTGCACCCGACATCGACAATCAGCTTGGGATTCAAATCGGGCCATTTTAGGCGCGTAAAGTTGGCCATCGAGTGACCGATGTCATCGAGGTTCTTTCCCATCACGCCGAAAGAGAAAACGTCCAGACCATTGTCATAGACCACACCGGCTTCGGCACCCTGACTGTGGCCACCCTGATAATTACCCGGCATCAGATGCACATCCATCGTGTCGCTGTAAGCAGGCAGAGCAACCTTTTCGTCCAGCGCCAGAGAGCCGCCATGAGTCGGTGAGGTTGCGGTGTTGACGTGATTGATGGAATCGGGGTCCGATTCAATCGCGCGCAGCACAGACTGCCACACCAGTTCCTGTGTCGCGCAGCGGAGGCTGGAGTACCACTTAAATAAACCCCGCTCCTTCAGAAATTGATGAACCGCCTCGCCCGAATTATGGCTTTCACCCGCGTCGATACTGGCTTGCTCGTAGTCAGCCTGCATTTGCGCAGCGAGATCGGTGAGCACCCAGGCCCGCATGGAGGAGGTGAAGCGCTCGCGTGCCCGCTGATTAAGATCTTTGTTCAGTGCCAGGGCATGTTGCAGTCCCGCCATGATTCAGGCTCCTTCTGTATACCGCATCGCGTGGTTAGGCCTCGCTGGCCACTTAAAACCCATCTTGATTGACCAATAGCGATAATGATATACGGATATAGCAATTCATTCGCATTTACTTCAAGCGTGATAAAAACAAGCCTCAGGGAAATTATTTTATGAAAAACTATTTTCAGCGCTCGGGTCTGCCGATGCTCGTTTCAGCGGCAATTACAACTGTGCTCCCCAACGTAGCATCTGCTCAGCTTGAGGAAGTGCTTGTCACCGCCGAGCGGCGAGAGGCGTCCGTCCAGGATGTCCCGATTGCCGTCAGCGCCTACAGCGAAGAAATGATAGAGCGGCTGCAGATTGACGATACGCTGGATCTCATAAACGTGGTGCCCAACCTGTTTGGTGGCAACAATACAGGCTTGGGAACCGCCAACATGTACTACCTGCGTGCGCAGGGAAACGACGAATCGATCTCTACATTTGACCCACCAGTTGGCACCTATGTTGACGACGTGTACATCACTCGACAGAACGTTAACAACGTCGCTTTATTTGATGTAGAACGGATTGAGGTGCTGCGCGGGCCGCAGGGTACGCTTTACGGGCGCAATACCACGGGCGGCGCGATCAGCGTCGTTATGAAAAAGCCGTCTGACACCATGCAGGGCTACGTTGAAGCCGGTGCGGGCAATTGGGGTAAGACCATGGTGCGCGGCAGCATCGATTTGCCACTGAGCGACAGTGTCTTGACCAAATTCTCCGCCTACTACGTTGATACTGACGGTTACCTTGAGAACCGCACCGATGGCAAGGACTATAACGAGGCAGATCTCACAGGCATCCGCGCCGCATTGCGTTGGCTGATCTCGGACTCAATGACTTGGGATATTGCGGTAGATGGCGGAAAGTCAGAGGTGGCTAATATCCACGGTTTTCTGGATGGTGACGACCGTTACTCGCTCTCCGTTCTAGGTAGCGGCCTGCCAATGGGCGGTGGCATGTCTGACTATGGTAATGAGGTCGACACGCTGAATATCACCTCCAATCTCGCTTGGGACGCCATGGGCGGCACGGCCAATCTGATTTTGGGTGCACGCTCGATCGAGCAAGACTTTCTGCTGAACTTCCCTTTCTCGCTCGATTTCTTCCCAGACTTTTTCATCATTGATAATCAGGGCGAGCACGATATGTATTCGGCCGAGTTGAAATGGTCCGGGGACATTATGGACGGCCGGGCTTTCTTGCAGACGGGTGTGTATTACATGGACGAGGATAACGAAGTTGATTTCGTCGATTATTTAGACCTTGGGGCGGTTGGTGTTCCTGTTCCACCGTCCACTCTTTTCACAACTTTGGCCGATCGTGTGCTGAGCAATACCACGGAGAGTTTCGCGGTTTATGCTCAGGCGGATATTAAAGTTGGGGAAAAGGGCACATTGACATTGGGTGCTCGCTATACCGATGAAGAAAAGACGGTAGATTTTCAAGGTACAGTAAATTCTTCGGAAATGATTGCTCTCGGTATTCCTCTGTCGCAAAGTGAGCAAGAGGTCACACCACGGATAGCCTATGCGCATAAGTTCAGCGACAACTTGATGATGTATGGTTCAGCAACCAGAGGCTTTAAATCAGGAGGTTGGAATGCCAGAGCCTCAAGTTCTGCTGGTTTACAACCTTTTGCGCCGGAGACGATCTGGTCCTACGAGTTGGGTATGCGTGGGGATTGGATGGATGGCCGGTTGCGTACGAATGTCACCGCATTCTACTCGGATCTTGAAGATCTGCAGACAACCGCCGCAACGCCTGATGGCCAGTTTTTGACGACCAATGCGGGAGCTCTAGAGGTGCCTGGCATTGAGGCCGAAATCACGGCCTTACCTGCGGATAATTGGCAGATTTTCGCGGCGCTGGGTTGGCAGAATCCTAAGTACAAAGATCTGCCCGGCGGTTGCATAACGCCTAATGCTAACCTTGCTGCTTACGATGTTGATTGTAATGTAGCGGAGCCCAAAAGAAGCCCACACCAGACCTATACAGTTGGCACCTCTATTGATTTCTCTCTTGGAGGCCTCACTCTTACACCCAATGTGATGGTGCGTTATCTCGGGGCACAGTACCCGGCAACTAGGAATCAGGGTTATAACGAGTCCGTTACTTTAATAAATGCTGGCGTGAAGCTCTCGATGGATGGGTCGCCTTGGGAACTAAATCTAGAATGCAAGAACTGCGGTGACAAAACCTACACCCAATCTTTCCTCTTCACGCGCTACTACAATATGCCGGTAACTTATTTGGCGACATTGAAGTATCGATTTGGCGGCTAACATCATCTGATTGCTGGTCTTTGTTAGCTGTAGGTTCGAAAATCGCCCCGCCGAGTCACAATCGAGCGGGGCTGTTTATTTTTAACCTCGGTTGCTAAGCCGTCTTTTTGTTGACCGAGTAGTGCCCACCCGCAGCTCGGCTGGCGCGCACCAGAGTCAGTGCACTTCCTCTCCGCCACTCACGTTGATTGCTTCACCCGTGATGAAGCTTGCATCGTCGGATGCGAGAAAGGCGCACATTGCGGCGGTATCAGCGGCTTGGCCGATCCGCTGTAGCGGGATGCGAGCTGCCATCTCCTCGAGATAAGCGGATTCTGTCAGACCTTTGAAGGCGGAAAAATAGGCGTTCTGAGCGCTACCGAGCCCCGTAGTGACGTGGTTTGGGCACACCGCATTGACGGTAATGCCCGCCGCACCGTAATCGATGGCCGCTGTGCGGGTCAGGCCAATCACGCCATGCTTGGCGGCGCAGTAAGGCGCCATATGAGGAAATCCGGACTTCGCCGCCTGGCTGGCAATGTTAATGATTCGCCCCCCGCGCCCTGCGGCCTCCATGTGTGCGGCGGCCGCCTGAGTGCAGTGGAATACGCCACTCAAGGTGACATCAATCACCAAATTCCATTCATCCGGTGAGACTTCTCGCGTGTCCTTCATGACAAAGCCGATACCGGCGTTGTTGATCAACACATCCACTCTGCCAAAGTACTCCATCGCTGCGTTGAAAAGGTGTTTGACCGACTCTGCCGAGCGGACATCGCAGGCGTGGCTGAACACCTCAGCGCCTCCGGAACGCAAGCGCTCGGTGACGGCTTCCATTTCATCAGGCTTCGCGAGGTGATTGGTTCCTGAGCCATCCACATCGGTGACGACGAGACGGTAACCCTCTTCACCCAAACGACGGAGAATGGCCTCTCCCAAACCGCCGGGTCGCCCGGACCCTGTGCATACAGCGACCTTTTTTTCTGTCATCAGGTTTTCTCCTTCGTGTAACCCATCCAGCTCGGCAACGCAGAGGCGGGGTGTCTATAGTGCTGTATCGATGCAGCCGAACACGTCGCTGCAGTTAGCCCTCACGATGTGCCAACCACCAGCAGAGCACAAAACCGATGCCTGCTCCACTAAAACACACCATGATCAGCGCGGGCTCGGATTCATAGAGCGTTGCGCCCAGCCACGAGAACAAGCCCGCCATGGTCATTCCGACGGAGCTGGAGAGTCCCGCCGCACTGCCGCTCCAGCGAGGCACAGCATTGACCGCGCCATACATGGTGGTGGGCGTGAGGATTCCTGATAGCAGCATGGAGCTGAACAGGGGTAGTACAACAGCGACCAGGGTCAGTCCCTGCCAAGCGATCAGCCCGGGCGCGCTGAGAGACACCAATAACATGCCAAGCACGGCGCGATGCTGCCATCGAGGTGTGCCCAGTGACGACAGATGACTGAGCAGGAAGGAGCCGAAAACGTACACCATCGCAGAACTGCCCCAAACCAGGCTGAAACCCTGCATCGACAGTCCGAACTGCTCCTGAAACAGCACGCTGCCCGTGGCCAGCAAGGTGAAGACCATGCCCTGTAAAAACCCAAAGGCGCCGGCGTGACCCCAGAACCGCGTAGAGCGAAGCAATGACAGGTAGCCCTTAAGCGACGCCGTCTGGCCCTCATCTCGGTCGACAGGTTTGTCTTGGGGAATGGATTTGACACACAGGAGCAGAAGGCCCGCCCCCAATAGAGCCAACACGACGAACACGGATGCCATGCCAAGTAGCGACGCCAGATAGCCCCCCACAACAGGGGCGATCACGGGCGTGAACCCCATTGCAGCCGTCAACAATGCGAAGGCTTTCAGGGTCTCGTCAGGGGGTAGGTGGTCGCGGATGAGGCCCCGCGCAACGACCGAGCCGACGCCGACGCCGACGGCCTGCATAAAGCGGAGGAAGATCATCGCCCCCAGCGTGTCGACAAAAATCAGCAGGATGCTCGCGCCCACGAAGACGGCAAATCCGCCCAGCAGCACGAGTCGCCGGCCGATGCGGTCGGTGACCAATCCAAACAGTGGTTGGCTCACGGCGAGGCCAATCACGTAAATCGAGAACAGATACTGCAGTTCGCTGACGCTGCGATCGAGAGAAATACTCAGCATGGGCACCAGGGGCACCATGATGGAAATGCCAAAGGGCGAGAGGCTGCTGATGGCGGCCAGCAGCCAGCGCGACACGCTCAAAGTTGATTGATTCAAGTGGTTGTCAGTCAGAAGCTAACAACATGAAGCCCGAGCGCGGCGTTCACGAACAATCCGATCCAGATCACCCAGACATAGCGCCTCACCACACCCATGTGGGTGATCATGGCGGCATTGCCGGCATCACTGGGCCCCTCGCTCACCATGCTCGCATAGGCGATAGCAAAAGGCTTGAGCGCAAAGCGGACGGCGATACCGCAGGCCACCAGTACGGCGAACACGGCGATCTTCAGCGCAATCCACCCGGGCAAACCGAGACTCAGTCCGTAGGCACTGCCTCCCAACAGACCGAGAACCGAGGCAAATCTCAGCCGCAGGTCCCATTGAGCAAGAGAGGGCAGCCGGTGACCCACCGGGCTGTGAATGGCGGCGACCAGCCCCACCCAAATCGCTACCAGCAGCCACCCTCCAAGCGCGATTTCAGCAGGCAGCAAGGTCGGCCAGCGCAGCGCTGCAAGATGACAGCCCGAGCCGAGAATAATCGGCATCGCGAGGCGCGGCCCCATGTCGCACTCCATCAGGATCTTGAAGGCGGTCTGCCGAGACTCAACGCCCAGCTCGCTGCGAAGCACGTGCCGGCTGGAAAGAAACGTGCCGAGATCACCCCCCAGCCAATACACCAGGGCCAGCACATGAACATAAAGAAGTAGCGTATACATGGGTTTGCTCCTCAGCGTGTTTCGATGTGTCGCGACTTTGCCTCGGTCTTATTCAATTGCCGCAAATGACCAATCTGATTGTCTTGATCTGAAGTTGGCCCAGCGCGCAGTGACTCACTGCGACATTCCCGCAGGGCAAAGCCACTCAATACGCTCTCCGTCGGGTGTCTCGATATCGAAACAGTCGATATTGGTCATCACTGAGCGTCGCTCTGAACCCACGCCGTTTGGCGGCGGGCCCTCGCGGCGCAGTGAGAGCGAATGCCAACCACAGGGCATAGCACTGCCTGAGTCCTGCGGCCGAAGTACCCATTGGTCCAGTTCAAACAATTGCCCGGGGCCCAGCGCAATCGGCGCGATGTCGTGGCGGTGATCTTCATCTAAGCCATTGGTGCGCGACAGGATGGACACCCGCGCCGGCATGGGTGAGGGCGCCTCGCACTTCAGGAGCTTTGCATAGAAGGCAATCGATTGTTGGATATTGGTGACGGCATTGATCATCACGAAGCACTGATTCACTTGGCGCCTCGGGGTGGGTAGCTTGAAGCCCGGTACCTCACCGGACACCTCTGTGAAGTAAATGAGCTCGCCCGCTGGGCCTGCGACTTGCATGGCGCGAATCTGGTCGGAAAATGAGAGTGCCGCTGGCGGGTTCAGTACCGTGAAGGCGGCGGGCAGTTGCTCGAACAGTGCATCCAAGTTCTTTACCAGCACTTCCATCGCGGACCAGCCGGGTGCCGCAAAAGGGGTGGGTACTTCACCTTCCCATTCTACCATCGTGAGCGTTTGATAGGGATCCTCCGACATCACAATGCTGTGGTGAGGTCGGCCCTCCAGCGCGGGGTCGGATAGCGCGATTGTTGCCGCAATGCTCACGCCGGCGTCCTCATACCCCAGCGCGTGATAGGCCGCCACAGCCTCTGCCAGGGACGGCACGCGCAAGGTCATATTCTCGATCATTGCGGAGCCCCGTCGGTCAACACGCTCATGGTGTGTCCTCAATGGTGAGCGCGGTCAGCTCGTAGTGCGTCTGCATATAGCCTTCGGCGCTGGCCCTGAGGAGCAGGTAATCATCGTCAGCGGTGCACCACACGTCGTAGGGTGGGTGCTCTTCGGGCAGATTCCCTGCGGTGCCGGTCACTTGAAAGTGGCGCGCCTGAAATTGCCCCGCTGCGACTTCGATAGTCTCTTCACCGACATAGACCAGATCGAAACTGGTCACGAAAAAGAAGGGCCCCGTCGCGCCCCGATGGTCGGGCGAGGTCAGGAACACGTTCTTCAATGATTGAACGCCGGGGCCTTGTTCCAGCGGATAGAGCCGCATTAGCAGCGCATCACCGATGATGGGGTGGCTCTGTAACCAGCCGACCTGACCCTCGGTCTCAAGCTCCTGACTGATCCGCCCATCCCGCGCGTTGAAGGTTTCACACTCGGCGTAACCCTTGGCAAAGCGCATCCAGCCCGAGCCCTCGAACTGTCCGCCAACCGATAGCCGCACCGAGCAGTCAATCGGGCTGGAGTCGGCATGCCGCAGCGCCAGGCAGACGTCTCGCGTCACCTTGGGGGCGTCGTCAATCTCACAATGAGCGAGCAGCACATCCGTACCGTCTGGCTGGCAGCTGAGCGAGAAGACCTCGCGTCCTCTGACCTCACCCATTCGCTCTGGTTTGCGGCTGGTGTACTCGATCGCTCCTCGGATAAGCTTGTGTCCCATGGACCCCCCTGTGGGTTCTGATGGCCTGATCTGTGGCGTCAGATCTGTCTATGTATTAATGATATGTTTTTATATCATGCCGATTCGCGCTCCAGCAAAACAGGAATAACAATGGAAACCAGTGACCTCACCGCGCGCCAGATCTACCAGCAAATCAAGGACAACCCCAGCCGTGCGCGCTTCGGGTTTGGCAAGAAAGCCATCCTCGTCAACGTGGATCCACAAAAAGCCTATACCCGCACGGACCTGTTCAAAACCGCCTATGAGACCGATCCCAAGCAGCTGGACTACGTTAATCAGCTAGCGACTGCGTTTCGGGCGCTGGATTGGCCGGTGGTCTGGACCTATGTGGCGTTCATGGAGTCGGGCGAGGACTGCGGTATCTGGGGTACCCGTACCGACACCCCAGACTCTCTGCAGAACATAAAGTTCGGGTCCGAGCGTGCCGAGTTTGATGATCGCCTGGAGATCAATCGGGGGCGGGACGTCATTTACTGCAAGAAGATGCCCTCGGCATTTTTTGAGACGGCGCTGCAGTCACTCTGTGTTTGGCATCAGGTGGACACGGTGATCATTACCGGTGGTTCTACCAGCGGCTGCATCCGCGCCACGGCAGTCGATTCCCTGTCGCGGGGGTACCGAACGATCGTCCCCGAGGAGTGTGTCGCGGATAAACACGAGAGCTACCATTTTGCGAACCTCACTGACCTGGCCATTAAATATGCGGATGTACTGGGTGTGAGTGAGGTGCTCGACTGGCTTTCTCAGCAGGGCTGAATATGAGCGGTAGCACACAAAACGCCGAGCTCGAGCTGTATGAGTACAACCCTTACGAGGGGCGACCGAAAATAGAATGGCCCAATGGGGCGCGCCTCGCGTTTTGGGTGGCGCCCAATATTGAGTTCTACGAGCTTGCCCCCCCGACCAATCCGTATCGCAAGCCTTGGCCACACCCTTACCCCGCAGTGCCGGGTTACAGCATTCGTGATTACGGCAATCGGGTCGGTCACCAACGTCAGATGGCGGTGCTAGATAAGTACGGCGTGCGCGGCTCGATCAGCTTGTCCGCTGCCTTGTGTGAGCACCACCCCGAGATCATTGCGCTATGTGCGGAGCGCGACTGGGAGTTCTTCAGCCACGGTATCTATAACACCCGCTACACCTATGGCCTGACGGAGGATCAGGAGCGCGAGATGATCGAGGATGCCATGGCAACGATTGAGCGCGCGGTCGGTCAGCGGCCCGCAGGCTACCTGGCGCCAGCGCTGTCGCACTCCAATCACACCATTGACCTATTTGCCGAGGCGGGCGGGCGTTATACCTGCGATTTGTTCCACGATGATCAGCCTACCTGGGTCAAGACCCGCAGCGGCAAGCCGTTTGTGTCGATTCCGTATTCGCTGGAACTCAATGACACCATTGCCTATGTGGTGCAGAAGATGGAGCCACGGCGTTACGGCGAGATTATTCGCCGTGCCTTTGATCAGCTTTATGCGGAGGGCGCTGAGAGCGGCACAGTCATGTGTATTCCGACTCACAACTATCAGGTCAGTTGTCCGCATCGTCTGCGCGCCTTTGAGGAGGCGCTTGAATACATCACCGGCCATTCCGATGTGTGGGTCACCACTGGCGGG
>CAJXDE010000039.1 GCA_913052635.1 uncultured Halieaceae bacterium | reverse complement strand
TTCGAAGATACGTACACTGGGCGAAAGATTGAGCAGTGTCGACATATTGCAGATTCACAGTCTGTAAAGGTTATAGATTCTTGCGCCGAGTTCCTAGCAAGCAGTCATAAGGCATCGATGCAATGGGAGTTGGAACAAAATCTCTCTTCGTTCGAGGCCTACATCAAAAATCAGTTTGATGAGGTAAAGCTCTAAACAGGGAAGTGCTCTCATAGAGCGCATATCGAAATGCAGACTTGCAGGGTTAAACCTTACAAACATGCATGTAGAGCATAAGTCGAGTGACACCCACCCTAGCTAGAATCATTAACTTTTCTGCAAATTTTGTCTCAATTAAGGCCTGTTTAGACTAGTGTTTTGGCGACGCCGTCTGTATATCTATCGATTAGGAAGCGTGTACTGAGCGAAGAGTATCTCGATACGATGAGTAGCAAGCTATACCTCTCGGCCGACCAGCTGTTACTTGACTCATTTCGTCTGGCGGGGCGTGTCTTTTCAAGCGGATTTGCGCCAACAGTTATTATCGCGATTTGGCGCGGAGGGGCGCCTATTGGCATCGCTGTCCAAGAGTTTCTCGCCTATTGTGGGATTGAGACCGACCATATTGCCATCCGCACTTCGTCTTACGGCGCTGGCATTGACGAAAGACTGGGCGGAATTCGCGTACACGGCCTCAATTATCTGGTCAAAAACGTTACGGCTGAGGACAAGCTTTTGATCGTGGATGATGTGTTTGATACTGGACGCACTGTGGATGCGGTTATTTGCAGACTATCTGAGCTGGCGCGCCTGAATACTCCGTCTGAAATACGCGTCGCAGTGCCCTACTATAAACCCACCAGACGGGAGGTTGATCGTTTACCGGAATATTTTCTCGAGGAGACCGACGCTTGGCTGATGTACCCACATTCATTGGAGGGGCTAACTGTTGACGAAATCAGGGAACACCGGCCTGCGTTGTTTGATATTATCAAAGAGCATTTGCCAGCAAGCGCGCTCTGACTGCCCATTTCCCGAGCCCTGTCTGTGCGCTGGGGTCGAGGCCGGGCAAGGTACTATTCTAAAAATCTATGCCCACTCTGGCCATTAGAACGCGCGGGGGGATAAACTGGTCGCCAGTGGCACCGACACCAAAAACGTCAGTGAACCGTGCATTGATGCCGTCCTCATCTGTTAGATTCTTGCCAATAAGCTCAACGCGCCAGTTGGCGTCTGCTGGTGAAAACCGCAGAACTAAATCTATGGTGTCGTAGCCATCGACCTCATCCGTAATTGGGTTATTGAAAATTCGGTGCCTGAAATCTCCCCGATGGGTGTAACTTAAACTACCTTCAAAATCACCCCAGCTGCCGATGGGGGACGCGTACGTGAGTGCTAGATTTGCTGTAAAGCCGGGTGTCTTGGCCAATTCATTCCCCTCGACATCGGCAATCTGACCTGCGCGCGCGATTTCCACGTCAGGGCTAAATAGGCTGATGCCTTGAGCAAGGAGCGCGTTGGTCGCTGATTCGGATTGCACATTGTCAAGAGCCAGGTGGCTAGAGGTGATTTCAGTGTCAAGCCATGCCAACCGAGCATCAAAAATTAATGAGTCTGTCAGGAACGCGCCCAACTCCAATTCGGCTCCCATGATTTCTGATTCTGGAATGTTACCGACTCCACCCTGAAATACCTCGGGGTCAGTAGCCTGATATTGCAAGTTGTCGTAAGTGTAAAAGAAGGCTGCGCCGTTTAGTCGTACTCTGCCATCCGCGAGGTCGGTTTTAAGACCAACTTCGAAGGCGTCTATAGTTTCTTCTTCGAATACCGGTAGAACCACTATCGGTGACACGACATCTTCACGTCCAAAGGTTAGATTCGACCCGCCCGGCTTAAATCCTCGTGTGTAGGATGCGTAAGCCATGGTGGAGTCGCCTATATCGACCTCCAGCGCAAGACGCCCAGTCACCTTCTCACTCTCAATCTCGAGAATTTCAGTGCCCGCGCGGCCGTAGAAATTCGTGACGGCGCTGTATACCTCATCCTCGGTGTAGCGCAGACCAGCGATCATTCTCGTGCTGTCGGTAAATGACCATGTGCCCTGGCCGTATATTGAAATGGACTCGCGCTCGGGTTTGGAATTAGAAATGAAACCGTTGTCGCCCTGGTAAGATAAGATGTCGTCAACAGTAAATGGGTCAAACACGCCATCGAAACCGAAGTCAAGACGTTCTAGGATGAAGATATCAACTTCCGTATCTAAGTAAAAAACCCCTGCCACCCAATCGAGTCGTCCAAACGCCGGCTCATTTGAGATGAGGTTGAATTCCTGGGTAGTTGTTGTTTGCTCGTTTGTCTCGGGGTCGAAATAACTCTGTAATAAAAAGAATGGCGGCAAGGTTCTGAAGTCGTGCCGATCATTGTCCCGCTGAATGGCAATTTCATCGTTCTGATAACTCGTCAGCGATTTTAAGGTCACGCCACCAAGGTCCCATTCTAGTGTCATGCTGTAAAGCTGAGACTCCAACTCATAACTTGATAGCGAATCCTGAGCGAGCTTTCGTGCCCCAGGAGTCGGATCATAAATTCCTTTTTGTGCTTGCCCATTCACCTCTTCATCGAACAACTGAGCCGTGAAAGTGGCGGAGAAGGTGTCGCTAGGCTGTATCAGCAATTTAGCGCGGGCAGAGATGCTGTCAGCGTCGTCCAGGTCTTGACCGTTGCCAACATTGTCAGTGTAGCCATCGTGCTTATGGCTCATGACAGACACCCGCGCTGCCACTGATTCGCTGAAGGGGATATTCATCGCAGCACGGGCTTTTACCAGGCTGTATTCTCCAAGGGTCAAATCAGCGGTGCCGGAGAACTCGTCGAAAGTGGGCGCCTTGGTGATCACGTTGATACCGCCACCAGTCGAGTTTTGGCCAAAGAGTGTACCTTGGGGCCCTCTTAAAACCTCGATTCGTTCCAAATCTAAGAAATCAGTTTGCAACGCGAAAGGTGACGCTACATATACCCCATCTAGGTGATACGACACCGAGGGGTTGGCAATTGCATTTTGATTGGCTTCATTACCGATGCCGCGAATTGTAATTACTGTCTTGAAACCCTCGTTCTTGGCTACGTTGACCCCGGGCGCAATCGCACTTAAATCGACAAAAGAACTCAACTGCCGGTTTTCCACGTCCTGCTCGCTGAGTGCGGTGACCGCTTGTGAGAGGTTCTGCAGACTCTCAGCACGTTTTTCTGCGGTTACCAATACCTCCTCGAAAATGGGCGCTTCTTGTGCCCAGGCAGCACATGAGAGCGAACCTATAACAAGGCTAAGGGCCGCAAGTGGATAGCGTAAGTTCGACATCTCAAATCTCCCGACGGTGTTATGGTAGGCTGTTCGTCATCCTATATTAACTTGCAATCTGCGTGCCAACTGCACACTTGCGCCGTTTATCCAAAGAGCTACGGGATTTATTCTGAAGGCAACTCAAATGGATCTCACAGATATCCTTATCCATCCGCTTATTTTTGCACCGAAACGGTGCGCATAAGAGTATTTCCTGCTCTTAATTTGTGCATAACAGTTTTAAACTAGGCACTGCACGGTAGGGTTGGGTTTAACTTATTTGTGTCGGACACTTCAGATAAACCAATATCGAAGGGCAGATGGCGGAATTTTACTTCTCGGAAAATTTTTTTTGAAAAAGGTGTTGACGGCCGTCTGCCTTTTGGTAATATTACCCATGCCGACGGCGACCGACGAGTGACCAACTGCAGACGGGAGTGAGGGGGAAGCCGTGGGAAGAGTGCTCAGGTAGAAAAGCGTAGCAGAGGGCCGGCACAAACGCAGTTTGCTACCCACCGAGGGTGAGGGGATACCACCCGAGGGGCCAGATGGAATCCCGGTCTGGACGCCTGAGAGGCTCGAATAAAAGAAGACAGAGGGTAACCTCTGTTTTTTTTTGCCTGCTGGTTTTCCAACCTAGTCGGGAGCTGAGCTATCAGCGTTGATCGCAAGCCTTGTGCTGACTGCCCCATTTCGATTCCCACGGAAAAGCTCTTGTTACCTGTAGCTGCTCGCCGGTAGGACCTCCCTTCAGGTCAGCTTAGCCCTTGGTCTGCCCCAGCTCAGCGACGAAATCCCGCTGCAGGGTTCTGGCACACATCAAGAAGCAGGCCGAAGCGATCAGAAAGATACTGGCTGTGACCGCCATCGCAAACTTTAACCCCTCGGAGTTGGCGTTTCGGCACAGCGCGTCGTCAGTCACTGAGCGCACCATGTTGGTTGTTTTGCAGGCTTCAGGTGACAAAAGCGTGGCAGGGTTCAACAAAAGCAGTTCGCGCTGCATGAAAAAGTCACTCATGAATCCGACGAAATAAGGTCCGATGCCGTTGCCGATCAGCGACACGAGTATGAGTAGCACGGCTATAGCAGTTGCTCTAGAGCGGTTACTGACCACGCCCTGCCCAATGTTGTACTGAGCGCCTAGGTAGCTGTAATGAAAGACCGCACCAATACCCCAGAGTACAAAAACGGCAGTCAGTTTCTCTGAGAAGAACGCGGCCGCGTAAGCGGGTACCGCCATCGCAACCCCCAAGGCCGGCACCCATGCTACGGCGGTAGGCGATCGCTCCGTCAATCGCTCTGTGGCGTAGCCGCCCAGGAAGGTCCCGATTGCCGCCATGAGAGAGAGCGGCGCACCAAATTGCAATGCGGCGTCGCGCACACTCAAGCCATGCTCGCGCTGCAGAAATGGCGCTTGAAACGAGATCAAGCCGTACCCGACAAATGCGACCAACGATGCGGCAATCGCCATCCACCAAAACGAGGGTTTGCGGCGTAGCTCGGCAAAGGTCTCTGACCAGTCGGGTGCGCGATCTGCGCTTTGACTGGGAGGGTCGGAATAACCCCGGGGTGCCTCCTTGATGCTCGCCCAGACCAGCCACGCGACCAGCACACCCGGCAGGCCGACTGCGACAAAGGCGATACGCCACCCTTCAATATTTGCCCAGTCCAGACCACCAAACAGCCAGCCCAGACCGATACCGCTTAACCAGTTCCCCACATCGATGCCCTGCATCTGTGCGATCGGGCCACCAAAGACGTTGGCCAGCACGCTGCCGAGAGTCACGCCCATGGAGTACACCCCCAGTGCGGTGGCCCGTTTTCGGGCGATGAAGTAATCGCCGATCAATGAGTTCGCAGGCGGTGTGCAGCCGGCCTCGCCGATGGCCACACCAATCCTGAACAGGAGTAGGGTGAAAAAACCAATGGCCACACCACAGAGCGCTGTCATGATCGACCACAGCACGACGCACAGGCTGATGATATGCACTCTGTTGGAGCGATCTGCCCAGAGCGCAATGGGCAAGCCCATCACTGCGTAAAAAATGGCGAATGGCGGCCCGTAGAGCAAACCCCACTCGGCGTCGGTGAGTTGAAATGACTCGATGATCGGCTGGGCGACGACTGCAATTAACGTGCGGTCGACGAAATTCAGTGTGTACACCAGCATCAGCAGGATCAACACATAGTGGCGATAGGAGGGCGAGCCGTATCCGGTCAAATGCCCGTTAGCGGCGTCACTTTCGGTGGTTTGCATAAAAGAATTCCTGCTGGGGCCGGCGAGTGTACCAATCAGAGCGCGCGGGTGTGACGCAATCAGAGATTGATCGAAATCTCCTGCCCCTTGATGAAGCGCACAAAGGGCGCGGTCTGTTTAAGCTGCTCCGCCGGGCTCAGCTGGATCCGTTGCTCGACCAGATCAATGGCCCATCGTGTTACCGCGGGCAGATCCAGTCGTCGCGCCTCATTCAGTGTCAGCCAATGGAGCTCATTGAGCTCGCCGCTGGCATCGCTGATCTGCTCGGGGTCGTTGTAGATGAACTGGTCGTGAATCATGAAGAAGCGGGTATCGAAACGCCGGGTGCGATAGGCGGGTGTGATCGCCCGGGCGATAAAATCCATGTGCTCCAACGGTGGCTCTGCACCGTGAGCAAGGTAGTCCCGCCAAACCGGGTGTGTTGTCGTCACCGTTCTGGAGGCCGGTCGGCCTACAATCAGACCGGTTTCCTCAAAGGTTTCTCTGATGGCCGCCAAGGCGAGGCCCCGAAGCTTACGATCGTTCACGGTCTTTCTTGTGGCCTTTCGCAGCCGCTCCATTACGGGCCGGCTTAGGTCGCCCGGTACTTGCAGTCGCTGGTCTATCAGATCCAATCGGCCACCGGGGAAGACAAATTTGTTGGGCATAAAGCGATGGCTGGCCGCGCGCTTGCCCATCAGTAAAGTAGGTTTCGGCCCGGCGCGCACCACGATCAGCGTTGCCGCCTCTTTGGGTCTAGCCAGTTCGGCAGTGACCTCTCTGTATTCACCCGGGCCCGTGGGTGTCCTGCCGTACTGATGGCGCTTCATACGGGATCCTGAAAAAGTGATTCGGCTATGCTACCGGCTTTAGGGCACGCGCCGGAATATCAAACGTCCATGAGCCTCATAAAAAAGCCCCGTTTCGAGCGAGGCTTTATGTGTGACTAGAGTATGTGAGGTCCGGGACTAGTCTGACAATGCCAGCGTCGCCGTCTCCTGCTCACAGGCCTCGGAGTCGGGGGTTGATACCGAGGCTGAGCTCAGCTCAGTTCGAGCAGCGGCCATGGTCGCCTGAAACAGCTCGTTGTTTTGCAGCCTCGCGAAAGCCGCCGCGCCCACTGCCATACCCGCCTCGGTGTCACTCATCCAGTGTACGTTACAGACCATGCGGCTGCGCGCGTAGGCATGCCCTCGTACCAGCAGCGCTTCTGCTTTTTCGGGCGTTAACTGCGACAGGATGAGTGCCCAGCCCCAGCCGATGGCGCTATGACCGCTCGGGTAAGAGCCATCGGTTTCCAGAAGCTCCCGCTCGTCCGGCGTGCAGATCGCTTCACCATTGACGAGAAAAGGGCGGGCCCGCTGGTGTGCTTTTTTGGCCGGGTAGGTCGCCAGGCCAAGATCAGTCAATGACCGCTGTAAAAGGCGATACAGGGCGGGCGTCTGAGCCTCGCTGACGGTGGCGCCCAGTGCACAGGCAAATATCGATGTCGCGGCAGGGAAGTGCAGGTCGGCATCACTAGCGGCCTGATCCCAGCGAGCAGAGCCCTCGAGGCTGCGCAGTGCTTCACTCGCGGCATCATCGGCCTGTTGCCTGGCCGAGCCTTCTGATGGCGGCGCCGGGACAAACGCGGCGCTGTTCAGCGGCGGTTCTCCATGAAGGTAGCCCTCTATTAGCCCGTGGCCGAGCTCCGGCACGGGTCCGAGAATATCGAGCGACGGTTCCTGCGGCTGACACGCTGCGAGCGCGCCCAACATCAAGGTGGCGGGAAATAGCTTTTTCATAATCGAACCCCAGAGTAGCAATATTTTGTTAGAGAGGATGAGCCTCTTAGTGTTGCTGGAACTTTAGCTCAGCGAGGGGCGTTGGGTTAGATCATTTGGTGACATCTTGTGAGGGGCTCTGAAGCACCTTCATGACGTCATCGAAGTGATGGGTATATACACCGGGCTCTTTGTTTGCCGCCAGCCCGAGCAGGCATTGGGCAGCATCAGCAGCCTGCATGCTTCTATAACGGCGCCATTTGCCATGCATCAGTAGATCGGTGGCAGGGGCGATGTGCTGCAGCAGTGCTTCTATTGGCCGACGCTCCCTTCTGTCTCCGAGCAGCAGCCCCGGCCGAATGATGTCTAGCCGTTTAAAGCCCATCGTCATCAGTTGGCCTTCCGTTTGGCCTTTTACACGGGAATAAAAAACTGAGGCGTCGGGGTTTGCCCAAACTGCAGTGACGACGAGGAAGTGATCTACGCCCGCCGCTTTCGCTGCCTTGCCAAATGACACGACGGCCTCCTCGTCGATTGCGCGAAAAGCGGCCTGTGTGCCCGCCTGCCGAATGGTGGTGCCGAGTGCGCAAATCGCGATATCGGCAGGCGGGAGCCGCGGTAAGTCATCAAAGCTCGATACGATCTCGCTGGAGGCCATACCGGTAGGGCGTCTGCCGATGGTCGTGATCTCGTGACCGTTTTTCAGGCCAAGCCTCAGCACCTCGCCACCGATGAGACCAGTGCCACCGGCCAGTAGCAGTCTCATGCCAGTGCCATCGAGATAGACAAGGCCGATACGATTACAGCAGATTGATCCTGTGCAGAGGTCATGGCGAGACGGCCACTGATTGCTGTAATTGACGCGCTGCTGGCCACTCCCATGTGCTGAGATCGACGTCCACGAGAAACTCCTTAAAATCTTCCTGCCACCGCGCTGGAGCAGAGAGTACGGATTCGCCTCTGAGCCAGGTGTGGCCATCGCGATCAGCGACGCAAAGCAGGGATTTTGTCTCTCCTTGTTCAACAGTCCATGTCACCTGCGTCTCACCCCGTTGGCATACCGTGCGGTGGTAGGCGCGCACCACAAGCTCCGTGTCTTGCTCTAGGGCATGTACCTGCAGGGACTCTGAAAGGATTCGTCGTAGACGCACCAATTGCCGACCATTTTCGGCTTCGGCATAGCGCCATTGCGTTAGTGCGGCGGAGGTCAGATATTGCCAGTCTGTGAAATCGGTGCCGTAAGTGAGCGCGCTGTCAGATGTGATTTGTTCCGCTTCCGGCTTTGTGTTTTCGGGCAACCCCCCAAGGGACATGATGCCCAGCATAAATACGACGGCAACGGTGCCCAGAATTATCACAGTCATCAATGCAGCGAAAAGTTTATTCATGGAGACTCGTCGAAGAACCGCTTTTGCCCTTGATCATCGCACTCCAGTCGCGAAAGGGGCCCGAAACGTTCTGCCAAAAGGATCGGTATTCACGTTGGCTGGCTGGCCCCAACCCCCACGGCGTGTACTCGTCTTTTTCGGGGATATAGAGGGTGCCGAACGCTCGATCCCAAATACTGGTGACCGCTGCCAGGTTTGTGTCCCAATGGTGCTCAAGGTAACTATGGTGAGTGTGATGCATCACGGGGCTGTGCAGCCATTTCGAGAGCCAACGAGGGTAGTGAAAAGCCACGTGATAATGACGAAAGGAGCCATTGAAGCCGAAGAGCAGCGCAAAAAAGCTAATATTGAACAGCGTGGCTTGCGCAATACTGTCACTGAATAGCCAGCCAAACAGGCCAGCGGCGATGCCGAAGGACAGCGCGGCGCCGATTGCGTAAATGGGTCCCTCCAGAAAATGCTCCCGGTAGCGAGTAAGCGGTGTGAGCACCTCTGCGGAATGGTGAACTTTGTGAATGGCCCAGAGCGCCGGGATTTTGTGCTCCGCGTAGTGAATGAGAAAAAACAGCAAATCGTATAGCAGCAGAGTGACCAGACTGTAGAGCAACATCCAGCCGTAGTGGCTGAGCAGGCCGGGCCCGCTGCCCAGCAGCGCGGTGAGTGTGTCCATGACCAGCGCCTCAGTACCCGGCGCTATGCCGACGAGCAGCGCGGTCACCCACATCGGGCGCAGTAACCGCTCAAAGACGTAGAGTCCGACGTCGACGCGCGCTGAGACATGGGTGTAGATCTCCTCAGGTAACAGGAACTGCCTCAGCGGCATCTTGCGCACCCGGCCGTCCGCGCCCTTTGCGCCAACACCATTGCGTAAGAGCCAAATGGTAGTGGCAAGGCCGGCAGTCAGTAGCAGGATGGGCCATGTCAGATCTCGGGGCACATGCGGCGCTATCACGGCAAGTGCGTCGGAGATGAGTTGGTTGAGTGGTCCGGCTGTGCTGTCCATCGAAAGAGTATACGATCAATATGCGCTGGCCATGGCGGCTTTACCTTCCTTTAAAGGCCTTGATTCGAGCGGATGTTGTTCCGCACGGCCTCGTGTCAGAATGTGCTGGTATCGCTATCAGGTGCTTTATTGATGGAGCCTTTACACGGAACGGTCGCGAGCCTCTCTCTTGGTAATACGGGAACACTGAGTAAGGCCGCGCAGAGTTCGCTCAAATTTGCCTTTGACGGGATAGTGGATGACCGGCACCGGGGTCTCACCCGAAAAGCCTGGGAGCAAACTGATAAACAGCCGGGTGGTACCGAGCGGCGCAATGAGCGGCAGTGGTCAGCCGTGGCACAGGAAGACCTCGATAAGGTGTCCCAAGCATTGAGCCTAGCGAAACCGCTGATTGCTGGTGATGTGGCGGTGAACCTGAGTATCTCGGGTATACCGGATTTTTCCCGCTTGCCTCGCGGCACGATCTTCAGCTTCGAGGGGGGTGTCGTGCTGATGGTGGAGGAGTACAACCCACCCTGCAGTCGTATGGCGCAGTATGTTGCAGAGGGTCACGAAGCCGCTACCGGGGTGCCATTGGGGGAGGCGGACTTTATTGAGGCCTCCAAATTCAGTAGAGGTCTGGTCGGTGTGGTAGAGGTGTCGGGAGTGGTATCGGTTGGGGAGGGCGTCTCGATAGCGCCTGAAGTCTTGCCAAAATGGCTACGCGCCTGATGGCGGTTTGCGAGGGAGTGGAGCGTCTTGGATAAATTATTGAAGTTTTACATCAACGGAGAATGGGTAGATCCACTCTCCGCCGATAGGATGCCAGTGCTTAATCCCGCTTCAGTCGAACAGCTTGGCGAGGTGGCATTGGGTGGTGAGGCAGACGTGGATCGAGCGGTTGCTGCGGCTGCGGCTGCTTTTGATCAATTCAGCTTGTCCAATAAGGCAGAGCGGCTCGATTTGCTGGCTCGTATTAGAGCGGTGACAGAGCGCCGGTTTGAGGAGCTTGCGCAGGCCATGCGTCTAGAGATGGGCGCGCCCATTACGATGGCCAGAGAAGCGCAGGCCGACGCCGCGATTGGGCACCTCGATGGCTTTGTTGCGGCACTGGAAAAGCTTGAGGAGCAAGAGCGGTTTGAAAACGGCGAGGTGCTGCTTAGGGAGCCGATCGGCGTCTGTGGGCTGATTACGCCGTGGAATTGGCCGATGAATCAGGTCGTGCTCAAAGTGCTTCCTGTCATTGCCACAGGCTGTACGTGCGTGCTTAAACCCAGTGAACATACCCCTGTCTCGGCCATGATTTACGCGGAGATCCTCGATGAGGCCGGCGTGCCTGCGGGTGTTTTTAATCTGGTGAATGGCGTCGGTCCCGTTGTGGGTGGTGCGTTGTCTCGTCACCCTGGTGTGCAAATGATGTCGTTTACCGGGTCAACCCGAGCCGGTACGGCGGTGACCCGCGACGCGGCTGACTCGGTGAAGCGCGTTACTCTCGAGCTCGGTGGCAAATCGCCTAACCTTGTATTTGCCGACTGCGACCTTGAGGAGCGGGTCACGCAATCCGTTGCCGAGTGCATGTTTAACACGGGGCAGTCTTGTGATGCACCGACGCGGCTGCTGGTAGAGCGGTCCTGCTACGACGAGGTCGTGGAGATTGCTAGGCGCGCGGCGGAAGCCACCGCTGTGGGAAATCCGAAAGAGGAGGGCGATCACATCGGCCCGTTGTTTGATCAGATTCAGTTTGATCGTGTGCAAAACATGATTCAGGTCGGTATTGATGAGGGTGCCAATCTGATCGCTGGTGGCATGGGCCGTCCGGAGGGCTTTGAGGCCGGATGGTTTGTTCGACCCACCATTTTTGCGGACGTGAACAACACCATGCGGGTGGCCAGAGAAGAAATCTTTGGCCCTGTGCTCGCCATTATTCCCTTCGACACCGAAGAAGAGGCGGTCGAGATAGCGAACGATACGCCCTATGGTCTCGCCGCGTATGTTCAGACTGGTAGCGCTGAGCGCGCAGCTAGATTGTCACGATCGTTGAGAGCGGGTGCAGTGCACATTAATGGTGGCGCCTACGAATACGGCTCCCCGTTTGGCGGCTACAAAGCCTCTGGTAACGGTCGGGAAGGCGGAGACATGGGTCTCGAGGACTTTCTCGAAACTAAAATGGTGCATGGATTGGCGTGAGCCCTGCGGCGAGTCTAGTTCTCGCCGGTTTGCCAATCCTTATCTGCAATGCGCCCTGTCACGATGCCATCAGGTAAAGCAATCGCGAGCTCTGTGCCCACCTCAGCGTGGTCGCTGGGCACATAGCCCATGCCGACGTTGCACTCGAGCCGCGGAGAATAGGTAATGCTAGTCACGCAGCCGGTGAGGTCTGTCCCAGCTAGGTTGATGGGGTAGGTTTCCCGGGGATTGCGCGCTGGATCGCCCCGTACCACCAGCCTGACCATTTTTAGCGGGCAGCCCGCTTCTGCGATCCGTTCCAGCGCCTCCCGGCCTAGGTAGTCAGCGGTTTTACCCATTTTAAAGAAGCGGTCCAGCCCTGACTCAATCGGGTTGTTGTCGAGCGTCATGTCGTTGCCGTGAGAGAGCAGGCCCGTCTCGATCCGGTCGATCAAATTGGGGCAACCTGGGCGCAGATTCAGATCGGCGCCGGCTTCGGTCACGATGTCCCACAAGCGCTCCCCTTCGGACGAATCGCTCAGGTAGAGCTCAAAGCCTCCCTGACCACTCCAGCCCGTTCGTGCGATTACCAGCGGTATACCGGCAATCTGTGTCTCGATGAAGCGGAAGAACCGGATATCCCCGACGGGCTCGTCGATCAGTCGGCTCAATAAGGTTTCTGACTTGGGGCCCTGAATTGAGAGGGGGAATACGTTGGGATCGCAGACTTCGACATCGAAGCCCGCGCCAACAGCTAGTCCTTTGACCCAGAGTAATACGTCAGAGTCCGAGATCGATAGCCAGAACCGGTCGGGTGCCAGGCACAAGGTGATGGGATCGTTGATGATGCCGGCCTTTTCGTCGATCAGCGGCACATACATGCACTGCCCGGGCACAATCTTGGACAGATCTCTAGGGGTCAGATACTCAGCGAGCTCGAGTGCATCAGGCCCCTTGATTTCGACCTGAACCTGACAGGCTACGTCCCAGATCTGAACATGCTCTCTAAGGTGCCAATAGTCCTCTTCAAGCGATATATAAACTGAGGGCAGCACGACATGGTTATAGACTGATGCCCCCGTAGCGCCCTTGTGGGAGCGCGTTTCGAAAGGGGATTTACGAAGTCGACGTGACAAAAAAAGAGCAGGCGTTGTCATTGATAACACTCTCGTGGCTGGTGCCAAAGTTTGTGGGGCTCCCCAGATTTGGCATGTTTGAGTTGTGATGCGCTCTGGTAGAGGTCTTTTTATTGGGCGCCCCGCAGGGCGTGATATCGTTCCTCATAGACGCGCTGATATTGGCGAAAATATAAGCAAAGCGCGCCGCCGATGCATCTCATTCTTCATCGAATGGAGCAGTTTTTTTTATACTGCAAGGGATGTGAAATAGGGGTGAATCTGTTCTGAGGTATGAGCGGCAAATGACTGACAAAGAGAAGGAAAATCTACTAGCTAATCATGATTGGTCTTTCCCCGTTCCGATTGCCTACGGGCCCGGGCGCCTGAAAACCCTGGGGCAGCAGGCATCGGATTTGGCTTTGACTCATCCTCTTATCGTGACGGACAAGGGCTCTGCAACGTTGCCTTTCATAGAGACCCTTCAGCGAGCCCTTCTCAGCGCAGGCATCGAAAGTGAGGTGTTTTCTGAGGTCGCGCCTAATCCCAGAGACTCTGACATTGCGTTAGCCCGGGAAACCTTTCGCCAAGGTAGGCATGACAGTGTCATTGCTATCGGCGGAGGCAGTGGCATGGACGCCGGAAAGGCTACTGCTCTGACGGCCAACAACGACTGCGACGTTTGGCAATTCGATTTTGACAGGGACGTTCCGGAATTGCCTGCCGGTCATGTGTTTCCGAAGCTAATTTGCATTCCTACCACAGCGGGCACAGGAGCTGAAACTGAAAGCACGGCAATGATTACCCATACGGATCGCGGCATGAAACTGTGCGTATGGCATCCGGACCTCAAACCGTCACTGACGCTGCTAGACCCCGAGATCACCTTAGGCTTACCTTCCGCGCTTACTGCCTGGACGGGCGTCGATGCCATGGTGCACGCTATTGAGGCCTACTGTGTGCCGGACTATCACCCCATGTGTGACGGCATCGCGTTGGAAGGACTCGAGTTGATTGGTCGCTGGTTGCCCATCGCGGTGGCGACGCCCGACAGTATGATGGCCCGGGGGGGGATGCAGATCGGCGCCTGTCTCGCCGGGATATCGTTCCTGAAAGGGCTCGGACTAGTGCATGCCATTAGTCATATGGTGGGCGCGGAGTACGACACCCATCACGGACTCACGAACGCCGTCGTGCTGCCTGCGGTGCTCCGCTACAACGCACCAGCTATCGAGGCCAAGTTGCCAGCCATGTCCCGTGCTCTGGGTTTGCAGCAGGCCGACTTCGACACATTCCACGCAGCAATCTGTGCGCTGCTGGAACAGCTCGCCATTCCGGTGACGCTTTCTGAGTTGGGCGTGCCGGTAGAGGCTGCGGGTCGTTTGGCAGAAAAAGCACATCAGGACGCGGCGGCGGGAACTAACCCACGTCCAGCAGATGTAGTCACCATCGAGCGCCTGATTGTTGAGGCGATTACGGTCGGCCGATGATCACCGGGGTGAACACTGATCGTCACGCTGTCGTTTATCCCCGCGCGATGATTGGTCTCATTGCGGTTGACGGTCCGCTAGCACGCTTATGAATAGCTTTCAGCTGGGTATTATGGCCAGTCTGGCCTGTTATCTAGCGATTGGTTGGTATGCTGGAAAGCGTGTCCGGCATTTGGAAGATTTTTTTGTCGCTGGGCGGAATGCGCCGACCATATTGATTCTGGGTACCTTGGTCGCCAGTTTTATGAGCACCAACGCTTTCATGGGCGAGGCGGGCATGTCGTATCAGGGGCACGCGCCACTCGTCATCATAATGACCTGCTTCAATTGTCTCGGTTACATCGTTGGCGCGGTATTTTTTGGTCGCTATCTGCGTCGTAGTCAGGCACTGACCGTCCCCGCTTTTTTCCGGGCGCGCTTTAATAGCCGTCGCATTCAGATGTTTGCCGGCATTTCTATTGTCGTTGGGCTCTCTGCTTACTTACTCGCAGTCACTTGGGGTATGGCGCTTATCATCACCGAGGTCACCGGTTTCAGCGAGGTGGCGGCCATACTACTGGTATGGGTCAGCTATTCGTTGTTTACGCTGTACTCGGGCTCTCGCGGCGTCATCTTGACCGATACAGCGATGTTCCTGCTGTTCTCGGGAATCATCGTTATCACCTGTTTTTTCATTGTCGATGCCGTCGGTGGTTGGTTTAGCGCAATCGAATCACTTGCAGTGTATGAGGCAAAGCCAGGCATCATCGCCTGGCACGGCCGGATAGGGCCTGATGTCTACTGGCAGACTGAGTGGGAGGCGCTAATCTGGGCGAGCATCCTGGGCGTGGCGTGGGGCATCGTGGTGGCGGTGAGCCCCTGGCAGACCAGCCGCTATCTCATGGCGAGAAGCGAGCATGTGGTGCTGCGGTCGGCCTGCGGTGCATTGATTGCCATGTTGTTGCTGTATCTGATCACCAACTTCGCAGCCGCGACAGTAAATTTGATTAACCCCGATATCACACCGGCCGAGAGCACCATGATTTGGGTTGCTATGAATTTATTGCCCACGGCATTAGGGGCGATCCTGATATGCGGGGTGTTGGCGGCTGGGCTGTCTTCTGCCTCAACTTTTCTGTCGCTGGTGGGTTTTAGCGTTAGTCACGACATTCTGGGGAGCGGGAATGAGCAGGTTGCTGAAGGGGTCGGCGATAAAGCTCAGAACCGCTTGCACTTGAGAGCAGCGAGGTTGGCGATGTTGATGGTGGGCCTGTCCGTGATTGGCTTGGCGCTGTTGCTGCCGCGCAATATTTACTGGCTTACTCACTTTGCAGGCCCGCTGTTTGCGTCTTCCTGGGGCGTCGTGGCATTTATGAGTATCTGGAGCGGACGACTGACAGAGGCAGGCGCCTTCTGGGGCATGATGACCGGATTCGGTGTGAACGTGACCATGAATGCCCTGTCTATCGCAGGTTGGGTGCAGTGGCCGGTAGTGGCTGATCCGATTCTAGTCGGCGTTGTTAGTAGCTATCTCGTGGTGCGGGTGGTATCGAATCGGGGCGCGATCTCGATGCATGAGGCGATGTATCGCGATGCACTGCACACCATGCCGCCGCAGGAGCGAGACCTCATAGTCATCCGGCAGACTTTGGTATGGCCAAAGGTGATGGTTGTGATGGGAGCAGTGATTGCCGTGGCGTTGACCCTGTTTTACGCCCTGCCTTATCAAGCAGCGATCGCAAGTACCGAGCAGATGGTGTGGGAAGAAGAATGATGAGTGGAGAGGTGTTGCTGGCGCTGGCTTACGGATTGGTCCTGACGATTTCGGGCCTCTGGATATGGCGGAGAGTGGTCAAGGATTATCTACATGATAAAGGCGACGAGGAGTAGTGGCTCACGACCCCAGTATCGGTTCTATCGATGTTGCGAGCACAAGGAGGGCGCCTCCGCTTCATCGGCGCTTGGAGGCGCTGGTGTGCAATTGTTGCTGATGCGGATAGAGTAGGGCACATACACACGATGGAGGCGATGCTATGAACGAAGTGCTTTCCTTTGACGACGAAGCGCAAGCTTACGCAGAGATCGAGGCCATGGGCTATCACGCTATGGCATTCGATTTTCCCGCTGAGGAAAACGAATTGCATTGGCACGATTTTGATTCGGTGCTTTACGTCACCAGTGGTGAGCTCACGGTATGGGTAGACGGAGAGGATCAGTCGGTTACTTGTCGGCGTGGCGCAAAGATAGTTGCTTCAGCCGGCACTGTTCATCGAGAGCAGACGCCGGGCTACAGTGCCATTATTGGCTTCTCTGTCAGGCCAGAATCGATTTCTCAGCCAGTCAATAAACCTCTCCCGGTAGCGATCTAGCGTAATAAGCGGTGGCCTTCAGTAACAGCTAGCGAGACGGCGATTTTCGGATGACGGCGACGCGCCAATGGTCCGCGGTGGCGCTCCTAACAGCGGTCTACACCGTGTCATTCATCGACCGGCAAGTGATCAACCTGCTGGTCGACCCCATTCGCGTTGATCTCGGTCTCTCGGACACCGAGATCAGTCTTCTCCAGGGGCTTGCTTTTGCTTTGCCCTATGTCCTCCTAAGCTTGCCGATGGGGCGTATTGTGGACATCGCCAACCGGGTGAGGGTGTTGCTGCTCGGTTTGTTGGTCTGGACCCTGGCCTGTATGTGTTGTGGATTGGCGAGAGGTTTTTGGCAGCTGGCGTTTGCTCGCATCGGAGTTGGGGCGGGAGAAGCCACGGTAACACCCGCCTCCTGGTCACTATTGGCTGACTGGTTTCCTGCAGAGCAACGCGCCTTGCCAGTCAGCGTCTTTTTAATGGGTCCCTATTTAGGGGCGGGTATCTCGCTTCTGGCAGGGGCAGAGGTGATGTCATGGGCTAGCGGCCTCGGTACGGTCGAGCTCCCGTTGATCGGGTTGCTCGCTCCATGGCAGATCACGTTCATTGTAGTAGCGGCGCCGGGGTTTGCCTTGTTGCTCCTCATGCCCATGCTTTCTGAGCCCAGTCGAACCGATACGTTGCAGCTGCAGACATCACTTACCCTCCAGCAGCTTCTTGACATCATCTGGGCGCGCCGCGCCGTTTACGGCGCTTATTTGCTGGGCGCACCTTTCATTGTGCTGGTGCTTTATGCCTTTCAGGCCTGGATCCCAAGCCTTTTGGTGCGCGTGCATGGCTTTGACATTGTTGATGCTGGCAGAATCTACGGGTCTATCGCGCTTGTCGCTGGCTCGGCGGGAGTACTGTCGGGACCGCTCATAATGAAGTGGCTCCATGCCCGGTTAGGTCAAGACGGTGCGCCACTGACGATCGCAATGGGTGCGGCTGTATTGCTGATTCCGGTGACTGTAACCATGGGTTTGAGCGCCTCACCTTCAGTTGCGATTGCAATGGTCATCGCGGGGAGCTTTCTGATCACTGTTCCCATGGCGCTATTTGCCACGGGCCTTCAAAATTCAAGTCCCAATGAGATTAGAGGGTTGATGGCCGGGACGTATGTATTCATGGTGAATGTGGTCGGCCTCGCACTCGGGCCGTCATCTGTCGCCTTGGTGACGGATGCGGTCTTTGGACGTGATGATGCGGT
>CAJXDE010000038.1 GCA_913052635.1 uncultured Halieaceae bacterium | reverse complement strand
TGCCACGCGTTTGCCACGCGTTTGCCACGCGTTTGCTTTTGCGTCCCCCCCATGCTTTTGCGTTGATTGCCATCCGTTTGCCATTGGCACACCCAGTTGGAAAAGTGAATAAAACAAGCGCTTCTTTGCGCGCTCCAAAGCCGCCCAGCGCTCGGCGTTATGAGGCAAATCAAGGTTCGGAACGGTTCGATTAAACTGACACGCCCGGCACAAAGTGTCTTGTGATTCAGACGGCCGCAGCCAATTGCACACGCCATGATCGTGGTTGGTGCAGTAAGCCAAGTCTGTGCGCTCCTCAGCGGGCACCATGCTCCTGCTCTCGGGGTCAAAACCCACCCGCGCGCCACACTGTAGACACTGATGATTATCAAAAAAGATTGGGGCACCGCAGCTGCATTGAAAGCGCCTCATACGTTCTTCCAACTGAACCAAGTCGCCTGAATCGCCGCATCAAGGCTAGTTAACTGCAGCTGGAAGTCGTCGATATAGTCATGAAGCTCCCCACTCGTGAAGTGCTCAGCGTCGAGACGAGTGAGTCGCCGGCGTAAGCGTTCGACTGCGCGGATCGCCAAATCATGATTGTTCAGCCGCATGAGCTCTTTGCGTGTCTCGCGGACAAAATATTTGATCGATCTGGGAAAGGTGCTGCTGAGAAAAATAAAGTTCAGTGCCGCATCTTTTTCAACGATAGGCCCGACTTCGCGACGATAGGCCGCAGCCGCCGATAAGGCTTGCAGCAATGCTCCCCACAGCAGTGGGTCAATCGCGCCGAAGCGCCCTGCCCGCTCCATGATATCCCCGGCACCCACATCCATGATCCGCGTCGTCATATCAGCGCATTCCACCAAGCGCCCCAACTTAATAAAGCCGTAGGCATGGTCGCGCGGCAGC
This sequence comes from uncultured Halieaceae bacterium, assembly GCA_913052635.1. Classification (GTDB taxonomy): domain Bacteria; phylum Pseudomonadota; class Gammaproteobacteria; order Pseudomonadales; family Halieaceae; genus Luminiphilus. Next base: position 17,359 of record CAJXDE010000038.1, on the reverse strand, counting down.
GATGCACCCAAGAGACCATTAATCATCTGACATCGGGAAATCACTTCAGACAGGAAGTCATGGCGGTTACGCCGCCCTGATGCGTTGCCCGCGTGGGCCTCGACAAACAGATGGAGCTCATTCACGAGCTCCCAAGCCTCTTCCGGCAGCACGTCACGGGTGGTGCGTACGTTTTCTCTGGCTGCCTTGACCGCAAAGGGGATACCGCAACTCGCCTTGTCGTCGGCAATCAGAAACTTCAGCACATTTTGCTCGCTGCCGGCTTTAAATCGGGCACGGAACAACGGCTGCGCATCAAGAATATCGATCATAATGTCCCAAGGGGGCTCTGCGCCTTTAGGAATATCCATGATCAAATGGTTGTAGGCCTGAATCAGCCGCGCCGTATCTTGCGTTCGCTCCAAGTAACGCGACATCCAAAACAGCCGCTCGGCGACGCTAGAGAGCATGCTCATGCTTTACCCTCCACGATCCAGGTATCTTTGCTGCCGCCACCCTGTGAGGAATTGACCACTAGAGAGCCTTTCCTGAGCGCAACGCGGGTCAGTCCACCAGGCGTCACCCAGGTATTTTTGCTTTGCAGAATAAAGGGCCTCAGATCCAAGTGACGCGGCTGCACCTTACCCTCGACATAGGTGGGGGCCGTCGACAGCGACAACGTAGGCTGGGCGATGTAATTGCGCGGGTCTTTCTCAATCAACCGCGAAAACTTCCGATGCTGTGCGGCGCTGCTGTGCGGCCCTACCATGATGCCGTAACCGCCCGACTCATTAGCGGGCTTAACCACCAATCTGCCGATATTTTTCAGCACGTATTCCCGATCATGCTCACGCATGCACAAATACGTCGGTACGTTATTCAGCAGTGGTTTCTCTTTCAGGTAGTACCTAATCATATCGGGCACAAAGGCGTAGATCACTTTATCGTCAGCAACCCCCGAGCCAGGTGCGTTTGCGATCGCTACTTTGCCACTACGCCATGCGCGCATGAGCCCGGGTACACCCAACACCGACTCGGGGCGGAATGCCTCCGGGTCCATAAAATCCTCGTCAATGCGCCGATAAATCACATCGACTCGCACTGGCCCGTCCACCGTGCACATATAGACACAGTCATCGTCGCCCACCGTCAGGTCGGTGCCCTCAACCAGCTCGGCTCCCATGCCTTGGGCCAGGAAAGCGTGCTCAAAGTACGCCGAGTTATAAATGCCCGGTGTCAACACAACAATATTGGGACGCCTGGCCGCTCGCGGAGAAAGTGCTACCAGCATCTCGTATAGTTTGAGCGGGTAATCATCGACCGGGAGAATGCTGTAGTTTCTGAATAACTCGGGCACCGCGCGCTTGGTGATCTCGCGGTTCTCCACCATATAGGAGACACCCGAAGGCACGCGTAAATTGTCTTCCAACACAAAGAACCGACCGCGATGGTCACGCACCAAATCGCTGCCGCAAATGTGTGCCCAGGCACCAAAGCGTGGGCTCACGCCCTCGCATTGAGCTTTGTAATTATCAGATCCCAGTACAATCTCGGCAGGCACGACGCCGTCGGCCAAAATCTGCTGCCGGTTATAGATATCGTCGATAAAACAGTTTAGTGCTCGGGTGCGTTGCGCCAGGCCTTGGCTCACACCGGACCATTCACGCGCAGAAATAACGCGGGGGATCATGTCGAAGGGCCACGCCCGGTCTATGTTCTCTCCCTCGGTATAGACGGTAAAGGAGATCCCCATTTCCTTGATGGCCAGCTCAGCTGCCGCTCGCCGGGCTCTCAGCTCATCAGCCGACAGGCTCTTGAAGAAATTGACCGCACGCCGCGCCGCCACGCGCGGGCTGCCGCCGTGGGTAATCAGTTCATCAAAAAAACGCCCCGTGCTGTAACGGCGCCATGGCTTGCTCATCAGGGCACATCCCAGATCGGCGAGGATAAAAGTCTACCCTATCCGTTCGTGCTCAGTGCTTAACAATGACTATGGTAGGGGTTGATAACAAGACGGATGGTCGTAGGCCCCGCTGAAACGCCGGCGTTGCGCTTTTGCATCAGCGGGAATGATCTTGGGATATTGAGCTTCGCTCGGAGATCGATGGGACGGAGTGCCAGAGCGAGCGTGGCTGCGACGGACAGACGCCTGCGCGCATTTCGCGAGTTTTATCTCAACAAATTGCTAGCAGCAGCAGCTGGTCTTGCAGCATTCACAAGACTTTGCTTCACAGCAGGCTTTAGATTCGCAATCGCAAGTGCATTTTTCAGACGTCATGATGTCCTCTCTTACAGTCTTCGTTTTCGATTAAGTCAGCCAACTCCCGTAGCTGAGTGGCCACCTTGTTGCGGTTCAACCGATAAGTCTTCTCGCGGCCCACTTTGTCGAACATTACTATGTCGCGGTCAGCAAGGACCTTGAGATGTCTCGAAACAACGGACGCGTCGACACTACAGCAATCACATAAGCACATGGCGTTCTGCGACGACTCGCAGCGACATAACTCGTAAACCAATGAAAGGCGATTGAACTCGCCCAAGGCCTTGAGAAAGTCTGCTGTTTTTTGGGTTTCGGCTGCATTCATTCGTGCATATTTGCACAATCGTGCAATTATAGCAACCGTCAAAGTGTCGCCAATTCGTCACGCGCCAGATAAGCCCCTACTTACCCTTTTTGTAGCGCGCGGACCGGTCATACACCGCATCGTCCAACCGGCTACCGAACAGGGAATCGGGCATCATCTCGTAGTAAGGGTCGTTAGTGGGTGTCGTGCGGCTCCAGTCCACACGCTCTGACCGATAGGCCATTTTCCACATGCCATCGCGGCGCTCGTAACGGTCGAGATACCGCCCCGCAACAATAAGATCGTCAAAGCCGGTATCGGATTTCAACTTGTGATAGGCATGGAAGTACACCTCTCCGAAAGCCTCGTCGCCTTCCACCTCGATCAGGGTATTGCCAATCATGTGCTGGTTCGAAGCATGGTCATGCAATGCTGAGATCGCGAACACGATAAAGGTCGGCGCATCGCCATTCATAAAGCCATACTCGCAGTAGGCATCCTCCCAGAAAACAGACAGCAGCGTCTCAGCGTCAAGACGATCAAGGCCCCGCATATAACGGCACGACAGTTCATAGATGGCCTGCTTGTCCAACAAGGTCTGTACGGCTTGGTCCATGGCTTTCGCCCTCAAAGTGTTGGAAATTGTGGGCCGCATCGTGTGCTACATTTGTTGCGGGATCAACTCTTGAGCCGACCAGCGCGTTGCACAGTTTGAGCATCCACGGTTGAGGTGCGTGCACCAACTGCCTTGTCGGCAGGGCGTCTGCTCCGCATACTCAGGACATGCGATGCACAATAAAAATAGCGGTCCACTAGAGCGATGGCAGAATCAAACTCAAAACCCGGCGAGGCGCGTGCGCAAGGCGGCACCATCGCCCAAATATTGGCCTCCGATGCCAAGCCCGCACCCGCGCCCCTCACCGCCGAGGCCTATGAGTTTCTGGGTGACGCCGACCTGCCCGCCAGCCGCTATACCTGCCCGGATTTCTTCTGGCAAGAGATGACTGTCATGTGGTCGCGAACCTGGCAGTGGGCGTGCCGTGAAGAACACATCCCTGGCGTCGGCGATCATTATGTTTACGACATCGGCCCCTACTCAGTGATTGTCACCCGAGTCGCCCAGGGTCAGATCAAAGCCTTTATCAATAGCTGCACTCACCGTGGGACACGGTTACTGGGCGAGGAAGGCCCGGGCTTTGGCCAATCATTCAATTGCCCCTTTCATGGCTGGTCCTGGCATCTCGATGGCGCCTTGAAAGATGTGCCGGGACGCTGGGACTTTCCCCATGTCTGTGAGGCCACGCACTCACTACAAGAGGCCGCCTGCGAATCCTGGCAGGGGTTTATCTTTGTGAATCTCGAACGGGATGCCCCGCCACTAAGCGAGCAATTGGATGTACTTCCCGAGCATTTTGGGCACTTCCCCCTCGAAGGGCGGCGTATCCGACTCCATGTGCAAAAGGTGTTGCCGGCTAACTGGAAAGCCGCGCAGGAAGCTTTCATGGAGGCATATCACAACTTCACCACCCACGACTCACCGACGGGGGCCAACACCCAGTACGATATTTTTGGCCCGCATGTGAGTCGCTTCATTCACAACATCGGCCATTACTTCCCCGAGTCCCTGTCCGACTACCCGGGAGATAAGTGGCGGGAGCCGCCCTTGACCGAGCAGGAATTACTGGCTGGGCTGCCTGTGACCCAGCGCACACTGGAAGACGGCGAGACGGCGCGGTCGGTCGGCGCACAGCTATTGCGTGACGAGATGGGCGCACAACTGAATGTCGACTTCTCCGGCGTGTCCGACAGCGAGATGCTCGACTCGATCGAGTACCACCTGTTCCCCAATGCCTTTTTCTTCCCCGGCACGCTGATTTCGATGGCCTATCGTTTCCGGCCTATCGGTGACGACGTCGACAGCTGCCTGTTCGAGATTCTGATGCTGGAGCCCTTGCCCGAGGGCGCCACATATCCCAACCCCCCTGAGCCCGTGCGTCTGACGGTGGAGCAGTCCTACACCGAGGTGGATGAACTGGCCTGGTTAGGGGCCGTTTACGATCAGGACACCAGCAACCTGCAGCTACAGCAGGAGGGACTCAAAGCGACCCGTAAGGGCATCACGCTGGGGAATTATCAGGAGGCGCGGATCCGGCGCTTCCACCTCACGCTGGACAAATATCTGCAAGCACCATCCTAAGTCAACGCATCACTAATGCCTATTAAGTACCTGTTTAATAGATTTTATTTTTTATTTCCATAATTAGCCGAGATGTCCCGCGCCCACGAACGACGCTTCACAACTCCGATTCGCCCGCCCCATTGCTACAGTCCCGATTCTGAGGCTGGGCTTTTCGCAACCGAACCGCGGTGATACCCGCTGACCACAAGGCTGGGCTCTGCGGCCGTTCCCCCGTAAACTGCGCGATCACACAATATCTAAACGTCACACCACGCTTTGGTGTTGGGAGCCCCACATCATGAAACTCGGTTTTCTTCTTGGTTACTCTGGCAAGCACATCCACATCCCCATCGAGCTGATCCAGCTGGCGGAGTCGATGGGCTATGACTCAGTCTGGACCGCCGAGGCCTATGGCAACGATGCCGTCACGTCGGCAGCCTATGTATTGGCTCAGACCAGCAAGATTCGGGTGGGCACCGCCATCATGCAGATGCCCGCGCGAACCCCGGCCATGTGCGCCATGACCGCCATGTCCCTCGATCAGTTGTCCGGCGGCCGCTTTATTGTGGGCTTAGGCGCTTCCGGACCGCAGGTGGTCGAAGGCTGGCACGGTGTGCCTTACGGCAAGCCCGTGACGCGCACCAAGGAGTACATCCAGATCATGCGCAAGATCTTCGAGCGCGAAGGCCCGGTAGAGTTTGACGGCCAAATGTATCAGATGCCCAACCAAAGCGAGGGCACGACCGGTTTGGGCAAGCCCCTCAAGTCGATTCTTGCCGCAACCGATATCCCCATTTACACCGCCTCCATTACCCCTGCCGGTCTTCGATGTGCCGGTGAGGTCGCTGACGGCGTTTTCCCCGTGTGGATGGACCCGAACAAGTACGACGTACTGGGAGAATCCATCGAGCAGGGTTTTGAGAAAGCCGGCAGTGGTAAAGGCCTCAAGGATTTCGATATCGCGCCCTTTGTCACGGTCGCAATGAACGATGATCTCGACGCCGCCTATGACGCCCTGCGCCCCTGGTTGGCGCTCTACATCGGTGGCATGGGCGCCAAGAACAAAAACTTCTACCACGAGTACGCAACACGTCTGGGCTACGGCGACGCAGCGAACCAGATTCAGGAGCTTTATCTGAGCGGCAAGAAGCCCGAAGCCGAAGCGCTGGTGCCAAACGAGCTTCTGGACGAAGTCTCACTGATTGGGCCACGCGAGCGCATTATCGAGCGATTGGGCCCTTGGAAAGAGGCTGGCAAGCGCGGCGAAGTGGGCAGCATGCTGCTGGGCGTGCAGGACCCGGCGGTGCTGGAGCTCCTCGCCAACGAGATGCTCTAGGGCTTGAGCGCTTCGTCCATGCAGATTAACGGTGTCTGTCTGTGCGGCGACATCACCTGGCAGGCGCATATCGACCCCAATCTGGTAGGGGTTTGTCATTGCACAGATTGCCAGACCGTGGGCGGCTCAGCGTTTCAGTTTACGACCCGGGTCTCACGCGAAGACTTTGATCTCACGCGCGGTGAATTAACGGCTTACGTCAAAGTCGCCGAGAGCGGCAACCCACGGGCTATGAGCTTTTGTGGCCGCTGCGCCACCATGATCCACACCGGCAATACCGATGACACCGGGCTCCTCTCCCTGCGTCTGGGGGGCTGCGAGCAAAAGCACCAGTTGACCCCGCAATTCCAGATCTGGTGTCAGTCATCCATGGATTGGGTGGAGGTTGAAGGCGGCGTGAAACTGCCAGACCAGGGCGGCATCAGCGCCCGCTAGTTCGCGATCTCTGCGCCCTCGGGGGGCAGTTCTGATTCAAAAATCTGATACACCTCGGGCACGCCTTGCGCGCGGTCGCCCTTGGGCGAGACCCCCATGTACTTGCGATAGCAGCGGCTGAAGTGAGTGGTTGATACAAACCCGCACATCGAGGTGATCTCCACGATCGAGCGCGAGGTCTGCTTGAGTAAACGGCGAGCTCGATCCAGTCTCAGCTTTAAGTAATAGCGCGATGGCGTGCTGTGCAGGTGCTTAAGGAAAAGACGTTCAAGCTGTCGACGCGACAGCTGCACGTAGTCGGCCAGATCCTGCAGTGGCAGCGGCTCCTCAAGATTGGCCTCCATCAACTGCAGTACTTCCTTGAGCTTGGGCTGTACCTCGACCTTACGTGACCACATCGGGATCACCTGCATCTCGGCGTCGCTTCGGTGTCGCTCACACACCAGCATGTCGGCCACGCCGTCCACCAGTGACTGGGGATGTCGCTTGGCCAACATGGCGAGCATCATGTGGAGCGGCACAGTGCCACCGGTGCAGGTCAAACGATCGCGGTCAATGGTGTACAGATGCGAATTAAAGTCGATACCGGGGAACTGCTCGGTCAGCAGCGTCAAACAATCCCAGTGCGCACTGCACTCATAGCCATTAAGCAGGCCCGCGCTCGCCAACGCATAAGAACCGGTACACAGAGCGCCCATCTGGGCTCCCCGCTGCGCTTGCTTGCGTAACCAGCTGAGATCCAACTTGGTCACGCTCTGTTCGATATCGATGCCGCCCACCACAATGACCAGATCAAGTTCAATCTCATCCGTCAGGGTGTGATCAAGCTTGACGCGCACACCGTCACTGGAAACCTGCTCCTCCTCTCCGGCGCCAATCAGGCACCAGCGATAGAGCTCAATATCAGACAGTGAATTGGCGACGCGAAGTGGGTCGATAGCGCTGGACAGTGACACCAGCGTGAATTGGTCCATGAGCAGGAATCCCACCCGCTGCGTACCTTGCCTCTTAACGCTACCCACTGTATCCACGTTACCGTCCTGAAAGCGCTCTGCTCGCCTGCTGCGCATAAGGCATCACAGGCTCTGGAACACGCCATTCTGGCCCAAGATTCCCGCTAAAGCGACATGGTTAGCCCAAATGCGACACTTTTTGCACACTGCGTGGAGCTGGGGCTCAGACAGCGCAAATCTTGCACTGCTGCACGGGCCAACAACCCCGGATACTGAAATGCCGCGCCAGTCACACCCCTTCCCGACTGCGAGTCAGCTATTGCATCGTTTTCCGATTCATCCCACAGTGACCTTCCCCCAAATGACTGCGCAGGCAAAGCTGCCTATGAACACCCGAGCTCTGATCTGTGGACTGATGGGTTGGCTGATTGCCGTTCCCGCCTGGTCCAGTTACGCGATCTATATCGGCAAAAACCTCACCGCAGATGGCAGCGTCATGATCGGTGGCTCGGGCGACGAAGTCTCAAGCCACTGGCTCGAAGTGGTGCCCGCCGCGACTCACGCCAAGGATGCGACGATCACCGTTGGTGTCACCGAAGCGGCCTTTATGCCAGGCGAATTCATGGAGATTCCGCAGGCGACGGAGACGTTTCGCTATCTGACGATGAATTACTCCGAATACGAGGGCTTCCCGCCGCCGCTGACCAACGGCGGGTTGAATGAGCACAACGTGGCGGGCCGGGATGTCTGGTCGCCCTCGCGGCTCGAACTGGTGGCGATGACGCCCAACCCGCAAACCGGGCCGCAATACAGTGACCTGTCGCGCCTTGCTATGGAACGGGCACGCACGGCGCGGGAAGCAGTGCAGATCATCGGCGAACTCATCAATGAACACGGCTACTCCACCTACGGCGGCAACTCGCACATGTTCGCCGACGAAAACGAGGGCTGGGTGCTACTCAACTTCGCCGGCGGTCAGGGTCTCTGGATTGCTGAGCGTTTGGGGCCCGATGACATCCGCATGTCCTACCCCGGCTACATACACGAGATCCCGCTGGACTTTGCCGCGCATCCTGACTTCATGGGCTCACCCAACTTTATCGAGTTTGCCATCGAGCAAGGTTGGTTCGACCCCCAGCAAGACGAAGCCTTTAACGTGACGTTGATCTATGGCGTCGACGAGGAGCGTTACCCCCGCAGCGCGATGGAGGCCGAGCTGCGCGCGGCGGTACCGATTGATCTGCGCTCGATGATGCAGGCAGTGAGGGACCCGCGCATCTCGAAAGACTCCACCGGTTACGGGCAGGTCGCGGCGCTCAAACCTAACAGCCGACCGGAAATGAATCTCTTGTGGATTGCCCCCATCGGCTCGGTCACTTCGCCCTTTATCCCTTACCGTATTGGCGTGCAGCGCATCGCACCCCAGTTTGGTAGGCACCGTTACCTGACCAAGGGCGAAGACGCCGGCTTTATTACCGAAGACTGGCAGATACAGGAGGCGACGGAATTTGCCGGCAGAACCTTCAAGCGCCTGATGTACTTCACCTGCGACCACCCCGAAAAATTTCTCCCCGAGGTAAGCGAAGCACTGGTGGCTTTTGAGGATATTTTGATTCGCGAGCAGGCAACGGTCGTAGAGACGGCTGAGACGCTGTTTGATGCGGGCAAATCTGACTTGGCACTCAGCTACCTCACCGACTATAGCGCCGCCCGCGGTGAAGCGGCACTCAAACTGGGTAACGGGCTGCTCGGCAGCATTGAGGAGAGAACGCGGTTGCTCTATGGCTACCGGGAGCCGAGGGGCAAAGTGCTCAGCCGCCTGAGCTACGACCGGGTAGATTGCCTGCCCGCCCAATAAAAAAACGGAGGCCTTGGCCCCCGTTTTCGATTCAGCTGCGAACCCGCTCGTTGTCCGGGTCGAGCAAGGCCCGATAACCGACCGATACGATCTTCGCGGGGAAGAAGCATCCGAAGTACTCCATCAGCACCGAGTCGCCCTCTGTGGCGCGATCCGCAGGCAAATAGCCCATGGCGATGTTCTGACCGAGCGACGGGCCAAAGGCCACGCTGGTGGTATAGGAACGACGCCCATGGGAGTCGATAATCACTTCCTTGGACTCGGGGTCGAGTAACGGCCAGTGCCCTACCGGGTAGCGCACCACACCCCTGTCATCGGTGGTGTCATCCAGCACAAAGGTGCAGAGGTAAGCCGCCTGCTCTGGCAGCTCGCGCTGAGACACATAAGCGTCTTTGCCGTGGAAGTCCGCTGCCTTGACCTTGGGTCGTGACAAACCAGCTTCGTAGAGGTTGTAGTCGATCTCGAGGTCGTCGTTCTGCAAGCGCAGGCTCTTCTCCAGCCGTCGGCTGTTGGCGTAGGTCTCGATGCCCACCGGTGTCACGCCCAGTTCAAATAGGGCATCCCACAGCGCGAGGCCGTCGCCGAAGGGGAAGTACAGCTCCCAACCCTGCTCGCCCACATACGAGATGCGGAAAGCCCAGATCGTGGCGCCCTGCACGTTGATCTCTTTAGCGGTCGCATAGGGGAAGTTCTCGTGAGAAACGCTGTCGGGGTCGTCCATCAGCTTTTGCAGGGTAGCCCGCGCTTCGGGGCCCCACAGACCCAGCGTGGCGATCTGTTCGGTCTGGTCCACAAACTCCACTTGGGTGAGGCCCATCTTGTCGACCATGCGCTTTATCCACACGTAGTCGCGGTGACCCGTGTCGCCACCGCAGATCACACGGAAGCTGTCCTCAGACAAGCGCACAATCGTCAGATCTGAGTGAATGCCTCCCGCGCTGTCGAGGAAGTGGGTGTACACCCCCTTTCCAACCGGCGTATCGGTACCGACCTTGGCCACCGAGCAAAACTCCATCAGCGCCTCGGCCTCGGCACCCACCACATCAAAGATGGCGAAGTGTGAAAGGTTGATCATGCCCACCCCATCGCTCAGCGCGAGGTGCTCGGCGTTGGAGACTTCCCAGAAATGCCGGTTGTCCCACTCGGCTTCGCGGTTGGGTACCTGATCACGGTACTTGGCCAGCAGCGTGTCTTCGTTGGCCGCATACCCGTAGGCGCGCTCCCAGCCAGCCACTTCCATAAAGTACCCGCCAAGGGCGACTTCACGCTCGTAAAAAGGGCTAACGCGGAGCTGACGCGACGTCGCGTAAGGCTCGCGCGGGTGCACCGCTGGGGTGTAGATCTTCTGCGCAATCTCGTAGCTACGGTTGCGGATGAACTCGTCGGTCAACTGAATCGGATAGTGACGCGCAGGGTCAATGCCGTGCGGATCCATCTCGGTGCGACCGTTGGTCATCCAGTCAGCGAGCAGCTTGCCGGCACCAGGGCCGTCTTTCACCCAGACCGCCTCACACAGCCACAGATCTTTGACCTGCGGCGACTCACCAATGATCGAACCCCCGTCGGTGGTCACCGACAGCAGTCCATTGAATGAGCGACGCTCTTCCCAGGGCATTTCTGCCAGTACGGGGGTCAGCTCGACTGAACGCTCAAACGCCTCGATGACCTGATCGAGGGTTAAGTCATTCATCGAGGGCGACATGCGCGCGTCTTCAGGTTCTGAAATATCCGCCGCCTCAACAATGCGCGGCTCGAAAGGCTCGTAATAACCCCACTCGAGCAGACCGCCCTCCGGGGTGGTCGGGTCGCCGGTGTCGCGCACGTAGGCCGAGTTGCCCTGATCACGAAACAGCGGGTAGACGATGTCCTCGCCCGTGCCTTCCAGTGCATCCCAAGGTCCAAAGAACAGCAGCGGGTGCTCTACCGGCATCAGCGGCAATTTAACCTTGGCTGTCTCGGAGACCAGCGAACCCCAGATGCCGACACAAAGCACCACGTGGTCGGCCATGATGGTGCCCTTGGCAGTCTTCACACCGACGGCGCGGCCGTTTTCAACAATGATTTCTTCAGCGGGGGTATAGGCAAAGGCCTGTAGCTTGCCCGCCGCCAAGGCCTCATCAACGAGGTCGCCGGCCACTTTCTGTGAGCGCGGTGTCACCAGACCCGCATCCGGGTCCCACATCGCACACTCAATGGTGTCTTCTTCGAGAAGCGGAAAGCGCTCTTTGGCCTCAGCGGCCGTGATCATGCGCGCGTTGGTGCCAAAGGCTTTACCCGAGCCCACTTTGCGCAGCAGTTCCTGCACCTGTGCGTCGTCGCCCTTGCGCGCGACTTCCATGCCGCCAATTTCAATGAAGTTACCGCGGGATTTGTAGAACTCGCGGCTGTAGGTACTGGTGAATACGTTCAGCTTGTCGTGGCTGGTCATGTAGCAGAAGTCAGAGGCGTGCGAGGTCGAGCCGATGTCGGTGGGGATGGCCGATTTCTCGAGGCCAACAATGTCATCCCAGCCGTTTTGCACCAGATGATGCGCCACCGAGGCACCCACGATGCCGCCCTGACCAATAATCACCACACGCGCTTTTTCGGGTAACGCTGCCATACGAGTCTCCTGCACTCAGTACCGGTATTGGGTGCATTCTCTGGCCTGAAGGCGCTGGCAACACCCAATGTTATCGACGATGTAAGCCCGTTCAGGGCATACCTGACAGGACGTTTTTATGGTGCGCATTTGGCGCTTTTCGCGTCAAAAACGCTGTTTCAAATCCGACACCCGGATGACCAAAAGCGTCACCTCCACTGCCGGTCCCGGACTACAGGGATTGCAGGGCGCTGTGGACGTCCTCACTGAGAATATCGGGCGTCTCGGCAGCGATCTCGCGCAGGGTTTTCAGCATCTCGGTCGTCCAGAACTGGCGCATGTGGGCGCTAATCTGGCCCGGAATGTCGTCCCGGGTGGGGATGCTGTGCGCGATCTGATTCGCCATCTTGATCAGGTGCTGCTGCTTGTAGTCACCCGGGGTGCTCATGCACGCTGCTCTGAGCTCGGGCGGATTTCGACCGCAGTGACCTTGTACTCCGGGCAGTTGGTGGCCCAGTCAGAGTTATCGGTGGTAATCACGTTGGTGCCGCTGACAGGGTGGTGGAACGTCGTGTACACCACGCCCGCAGGAATATCGTCGCTAATACGCGCGCGCATGCGGGTCTGCCCTGCCCGGCTGGCGATCTCGATCCAGTCGCCATCCTTCACGCCCCGCGCCTCGGCGTCGGCCTCGTGAATGTCGAGTACGTCTTCTGCGTGCCACACCACGTTATCGGTGCGGCGGGTCTGCGCGCCCACGTTGTATTGGCTCAAGATGCGGCCAGTCGTGAGTAGCAGCGGAAACTTCCTGGTCGAGCGCTCGTCAGTTGGCACGTAAGGCGTGGTCATAAACTGCCCCTCACCGCGCACAAAGGCATCCTTGTGCATGATCGGCGTGCCCGTCGGCGCCTGCTCGTTGCAGGGCCACTGCACGCTACCCAGCTTGTCGAGCAGATCAAACGACACACCGGCGAAGGTGGGGGTCAACTCAGCGATCTCGTCCATGATCTCGGAGCCGCGCTCGTAGGGCATGGGGTAACCCATGGCCTCACTTAGTGCGCAGGTTGCCTCCCACTCCGAGAGCCCGGTGCGAGAAGTCATCACCGGGCGCACCCGGTTGATGCGCCGCTCGGCGTTGGTAAAGGTGCCGTCCTTTTCAAGGAACGAGGTACCCGGCAGGAACACATGCGCAAAGTGCGAGGTCTCGTTGAGGAACAGGTCCTGCACGATCACGCAGTCCATGGAGCGTAGCGCTTCGGCCACGTGATTGGTGTTGGGGTCTGACTGGGCGATGTCTTCACCCTGAATATAGATGCCCTTAAATTCACCGGAGACCGCAGAGTCCAGCATGTTGGGAATGCGCATGCCGGGGTCTTCGCGAAGCGTCACGCCCCATACGCTGGAGAACTGCTCGCGCACCGCGTCATCCGATACGTGGCGGTATCCCACGAACTCATGGGGGAAGGAACCCATGTCACATGAGCCCTGTACATTGTTCTGGCCTCTGAGCGGGTTTACGCCCACACCGAGGCGGCCAATATTGCCCGTCGCCATTGCCAGGTTGGCCATCGCCATCACCATGGTGGAACCCTGTGAGTGCTCAGTGACACCGAGGCCGTAATAGATGGCTCCGTTGCCGGCCGTCGCATACGCTCTCGCGGCAGCGCGCAAGGTTTCGGCATCCACGCCAGTAATGTCGGCAAGCGCCTCGGGGCTGTTCTCGGGCAGGCTGATGAAATCGAGCCAGGCTTTGAAAGAGGTCTTGTTGCAGCGCTCATAGACAAAGTCGTCGTCCATGAGCCCTTCGGTGGCCACCACATGAGAGATCGCATTCAGCACCGCCACATTGGTGCCGGGCATCAACTGCAGGTGGTGCTCCGCCTGAATGTGGGGCGAACGTACCAGGTCGATCGAGCGCGGATCAATCACGATCAAATCCGCACCCTGACGCAGCCGACGCTTCATGCGCGAGCCGAAAACGGGGTGGGCGTCGGTCGGGTTGGCACCGATCACCATGATGGCGTCGGACTGCTCTACTGAGGCAAAGTCCTGCGTGCCGGCACTAGTGCCGAAGGTTTGCTTCAGGCCATAACCCGTGGGCGAGTGGCAGACCCGTGCGCAGGTATCGATGTTGTTGGTACCAAACGCGGCGCGAACCATCTTCTGCACCACGTAAACTTCCTCGTTGGTGCAGCGCGACGAGGTGATGCCGCCAATGGCATCCACGCCGTGCTGGGACTTGATCGCATTGAGCCGGTCAGCGGCAAAGCTGATTGCCTCATCCCACTCCACCGGGCGCCACTCATCTTCAATGCTGTCGCGAATCAAGGGTGTCGTGACGCGATCCTGATGCTGGGCATAGCCCCAGGCAAAACGACCTTTGACGCAGGAGTGGCCCTCGTTCGCGCCGCCCTGCTTGTCGGGCACCATGCGCACCACCTCGTCACCGCGTAGCTCGGCTGTAAACGAACAGCCCACGCCACAATAGGCGCAGGTGGTTTTAACCTTGCGGCTCGGCACGCCAAGATCGATCACGCTCTTTTCTTGCAGTGTGGCCGTCGGGCAAGCCTGCACGCAGGCACCGCAAGAGACACATTCGCTGTCGAGGAAGGGTTGCTGCTCACTCGGTGACACCTGCGAGCCAAAGCCGCGGCCGGCGATGGTCAGCGCAAAGGTGCCCTGCACTTCGGAGCAAGCCCGCACACAGCGGCTGCATACAATGCATTTGCTGGAATCAAAGGTGAAATAGGGGTTGGACTCGTCCTTACTGCGTTCGAGGTGGTTCTCCCCTTCCATTCCGTAGCGCACGTCTCTTAGGCCCACGGCACCGGCCATATCCTGCAACTCGCAGTCGCCGTTAGCGGGGCAAGTGAGGCAGTCGAGGGGATGATCGGAGATGTAGAGCTCCATCACGCCCTTGCGGAGCTTGTCGAGACGCGATGTTTGCGTATGTACCGACATACCTTCTGCGCATGGGGTGGTGCAGGAGGCGGGTGTACCGGGGCGGCCTTCAATCTCAACCAAGCAGAGCCGGCAGGAACCAAAGGCATTGAGGTTATCGGTGGCGCAGAGCTTGGGGATATTGGCGCCGACCATGGCGGCTGCTCGCATCACAGAGGTGCCCTCGGGCACGCTCACCGGCATGCCGTCGATGTGCACCGTGATCATCACATCCGACTCGGCCCTGGGGGTGCCGAGGTCCTGTGAGAAATCCACCTGAGCCGGATCAAACTGCTGGACCATATTCATCGTTTTACCCTCACCCCGTGGCAATCACGGGAGACGCAAAATCTTCCGGGAACGTATTCAGCGCACTGAGCACCGGGTTGGGCGTGAGCCCTCCCATAGCGCACAGCGATCCCTGTGTCATCACATCGCAGAGATCGCGCAGCAACTCGGTGTTGGCTTCGACATCCTTGCCCGCGCGAATCTTGTCGATGGTTTCCACTCCCCGCACTGCCCCAATACGACACGGGGTGCACTTGCCGCAGGATTCTTCAACGCAAAAGTCCATGGCAAAGCGCGCCTGCTCGGCCATATTAACGGAGTCATCAAAGAGCACCACACCGCCGTGGCCAATCATGCCGCCGGCTTCAATCAGCGCCTCGTACTCCATGGCGACGTCGAGCTTTTCAGGGCTGAGGTAAGCCCCCAAGGGACCACCTATTTGCACCGCGCGCAGCGGCCGCCCCGATCGGGTGCCGCCACCAAAATCCTCAATCAATGCTTTTGCGCTAATGCCAAACGCCGTCTCCACAATGCCACCGCGGGCAATGTTGCCGGCCAGCTGGAACACCTGCGTCCCAAGCGAGCGATTCTGCCCCAGCGCCGCGTAGGCCTCAGCCCCGCGCGCCAAAATCGAGGGCACGCTGGCAATGGTGAGGACGTTGTTAATCACCGTGGGTGTCCCGAACAAGCCTTTGATCGCCGGTAGAGGCGGCTTGGCCCGCACCATGCCGCGGCGCCCCTCGAGGCTCTCCAGCATCGCCGTTTCTTCGCCGCAGACATAAGAGCCCGCGCCGATGCGGATCTCGACGTCAAAACACAAATCTGAACCCAAAATGCTGTCGCCTAACCAGCCCTGCTCGCGCGCAATCCAGATCGCCGACTGCAAAGTCGCGATGGCATCGGGGTACTCGGAACGCAGATACACCAGACCGCGATCTGCACCCACGGCATGCGCGGCGATAGTCATGCCCTCGAGCAGACAGAAGGGGTCGCCCTCCATCAGCATCCGGTCAGCAAACGTCCCGCTGTCGCCTTCATCCGCGTTCACGCAAATGTATTTGTGAGCAGGCGCGTTTCGAGATTCGCCCGCGTGGGGAGCCGGTGCCTGGTCAGCCACCGTGCGCCACTTGATGCCGGCTGGGAAGCCCGCACCACCTCGGCCGCGCAGGCCTGAATCGGTCACCGCCTGCACCACGTCACTGCCGCTCATGGCGAGGGCCTTTTTGAGACCGGTCAGGCCACCGTGGGCCACATAGTCCTCAGGGTCGACCGGGTCGGTAATCCCCACTCGCTCGTAAATCCAGCGGTTCTGCTTGGCAAGATAATCAACCTCTTCTACCGCACCAATAAAGTTATCGGATTGCTCATTGGGTAAGCCGGCGTCGATCTGGCCCGCCGTCATGTTTGACCACCCCACCCGGGGGCCGTGCCGCTCATCAGCGCGCTCAACCAGAGGCTCCATCCACAGCATGCCGCGGCTGCCATTACGAATGACCGTCTCGCCGCGCGCCTCAAGCGCATTGGCCACGGCATCGGCACCCATGGAGCGGGCGGCCGCGTCGCGGGGCACAAACCAAGTGCTCATGCGCCCTCTCCCACCGCTTGCGCTTGGGTGACAGCAGCTTTCAGGCGCGCCACGTCGGCACAGCCCATGAGTTCGCCATCCACCAACGCGGCGGGGCCAAGCGCACAGTTACCCAAACAGAAAATCGGCTCATCGACACCGGTAAGGGCAGCCAGATCCGCATCGTCACCGCAGGCTTTCGCCCACTCGGCTTTTACGTCGCGGCCACCCACCGCCTGACAGGCCTCGGCGGCGCACAGGCGCACCGGCACCGCGGGGGGTGGCGTATCGCGGAGATCGGCATAAAAGGTGAACACGCCGTGCACGTCGGCGCGGGAGACATTGCAAGCCTCGGCGATCATCGCCACGGCATCACCGGGCACATAACCAAAGTGCCCTTGCACCGCTTGCAGACACAGCAATACCGGGCCCGGTTCACTTGCCACAATCGGCGCGATCAGCGCTTCGGCCGCCTCAGCCTGCCATTCTGGATAACGTGCGTTGCTCATGATGCGACGCGATCTCCCCCAGCATATACATTCAGGCGGTCATCCCGCGTGAATCCCACCAGCACCAGTCCATGGGCGCGGGCTAAATCCACTGCCAGCGTGGTTGGCCCCGATACGGCAACAATCCCCGCCATGCAGGCCCTGAGCGCCTTGGCGACGATCTCGTAAGAGAA
>CAJXDE010000037.1 GCA_913052635.1 uncultured Halieaceae bacterium | reverse complement strand
GCCGCCTATCGATGGTGGCTATGTTGATGGAGCCAATCAAGGAGTAATGGGTTCACGACCTCTGGCTTTTCCTGGTGTAAAAAGTGTCCCGCACTCGATACGCGATGAAACCTGACTCCCTGCGGGAAATCATCAGCGACTGTCAGGCGCTCAAAGACATCACTCGCAATACAGCCATCGCGCTCCCCAGACAAAGCGAGTGTGGGTACGGGTACCTTGTAGTGGGCTTCCTTGGCACTGACTAATAGCGCTTTGATCGACAGCGCCGCGCGGTAATAGCCCAGTGCCGCCGAGCGCACACCTGGTTGCGACAAGGTCTGTATCACGTCGTCGAGCACGCCGGGTTCCGGTTGCCAACCGGGGCTCCAAACCCTCCAAAGCTTGCGGATAAACGCATAGTCCTGACGCTGCACCACCCAGTCTGAGAGCCAGGGAATATTGAAAAAACCCATGTACCAGGACAGCCGCAGCTGCTTGGGGATCCGAAGGCCTTCGCGGGCAAACCGGCCCGCGTGGGGCACCGCCATCACGGTCAGACTCTTGAAACGCTCCGGTGCCGCAGCGGCAGCGACGTAGGCCACAGCGGCGCCCCAATCGTGGCCAACCAGATGCACCGGACCCGTATCGATGCTATCAATCACCCCGAAGACATCGGTCGCAATCGTCTCCATGGTGTAATCGCCATCGACCGGAATCGAACCCGACTCATAGCCCCGCAGCGTCAGCGAGATCGCGCGATAGCCCGCCTCTGCAAGCGCGGGCAACTGATGCCGGTAAGACCCGGCGTTGTCTGGGAACCCATGCAAACACAACACAATGGGGCCATCACCCATCGCCTGTGCCGTAAAGGTCAGCGCGCCATGCTCAAACGATAGGTGCTCTGTGTCTGTCGATGCCATATTGATGTCATACCTTAGCGCCCCTCGAAAGTGTCGACCAAGCAGGCCATACTTTCAATTTTTGGACCCACAATATGACGACCACCATCTGGCACAACCCACGCTGTTCCAAATCACGCCAAACGCTGGCCCTGCTCGAAGAGCGCGGCATCAGTCCTAATGTGAGGCTGTATTTGGATGACACGCCCTCCACTAGCGAAGTGGCCGAGGTGCTGCAGCAGCTGGGCATGAAGCCTTGGGAGCTGCTGAGGCGAGGTGAAAAAGTGTTCAAAGAACTTGGGCTTGATAAAGACGCTGCTGACGAGGCTTTGATAGAGGCCATGAGCGCGAACCCCATTCTCATCGAACGTCCGATTGTGATTCACGGCGGGGTCGCGGCGCTCGGGCGACCGCCAGAGAGCGTGCTTAAGTTATTCGACTGACGTTATTCGCGTGCTGACTGGGAGGAATGAACGACGTCCCCTGATCGTCCCTCTCGCCCGCGAACATCCTGCTCAGCGAGCGATGCATGCGGACAGTGCCGCTGTCCTGGCAAAAAGAAACGCTTCAACACTATTCAACTCCTGATGAGTGTCGCGGGATCACGGGCACAGATCTGGATCCAGTTTCAGATCCTCATCCAACTGCACACCAAACGTATTCAGCATCATCGACACCTGCGTGTACTGCGCCACAGTCATCACCAAATCCATCCGCTGCTTTTCAGAATACTCACCCAATGTCTCCCAAGTAGCATCGCTGATAAAAGCATCAGCAGTGAGCTCATCGGTGGCCACTAGTAAAGCGCGATCGCTGTCACACCATTCAGGGGCGTCGGGCCCCGCCTTGATACGCGCAATCTCCGCCTCGGTCAGACCACAGTCCAAACCGATACGCACGTGCTGCGCCCATTCGTAGCCGGATTTCCAATTGAAGCCTGCTCGCAGAATCACCAGCTCCCGGTCTCGGGGGCTGAGACTGTTGGCATCCGACAAGATATAACCGCCCCAGGCCATAAAGCGCTTAAACGCCTTGGGTGCGTGGGCCAGTGTGCGGAAAATGTTAAGCACCGGAATCGCCTTGAAGCGAGGCCCCAGCAACGCGAGCAATTCGGGCGCCATGTCCGCTTCAGCCAATGGCGCGATGCGCGCAGCGTTTAATCTCATTTCTCACCTCCGATCGAACAGCGTCTCACTAGACCCATTTCAAGATCGGATGATGTTACCGCAAGCATCGCGCTCAGCCCGCACTACGACACTGGGGCGCGTTACCGGGTTTTGGTATGGTGCGCTCCCAACGCGCTCCCTATAAACCTGCGGTGGGCTGTCAGATAAGACAGCGGGTGGAGCCTATTTGGGGCGTAATTCAACGACGGAAGGTTTATGGATCCACTCAGTCAGGCAGCGATTGGCGCTGCCGCCGCACAATCGGGTAGCAGAGCCAGTACCCTGCGCCACGCGCTCTGGATCGGTGCGCTGGCCGGCATGGCCCCTGATCTGGATGTGTTGATCCAATCCAATACCGACCCCCTGCTGGCGCTGGAATACCATCGGCAATTCACGCACTCGTTGTTTTTTGTCCCTGTCGGCGCGCTGATCTGTGCATGCGTCTTCTACCCCTTAGTCAGGCAATGTCTGCCTTTTAGGAGCGTGTGGTTTTTCGCCGCGCTGGGCTACGGTACCCATGGCTTGTTAGATGCCTGCACCACCTACGGCACGCAATTACTCTGGCCCCTGACCAACGCGCGCTTCGCGTGGCACAACGTGTCAGTGATCGACCCTTTATTCACTCTGCCTTTGCTGGTGCTTTTGCTGATATCTGCTGTTCGGCGGCAGCCGAGGCTCGCGGTCTACGGATTTTGCTGGGCGCTCTGTTATCTGGGCTTTGGTTTAGTGCAACATCAACGCGCGCTATCCGCTGCTAAGAGCATCGTCAGCCATCGCCAACACGAGCCGACTCGACTTGAAGTGAAGCCGGGCTTTGCCAACTTGCTGGTCTGGAAAGCCCTGTACGAATATGAGGACCGCTATTATGTGGACGCTGTGCGTGTGGGGATCAATCCAACCTATTTCCCGGGCGAATCAGCAGCTAAATTCAACGCGAGCCGTGATTTTCCGTTTCTCACATCGACGTCGCAACAAGCCAAAGACATCGAACGCTTTCGGTGGTTTTCTGATGACTGGTTAGCGCTCGATGATGAAGACGCGGCAATGATCGTTGATATGCGTTACTCACAAATCCCAAATGCAATTAAAGGACTGTGGGGTATCAGAGTGCAGGCCGAGAAAGCCGAAACAGAACATGTCGATTGGACTGTGCAGCGCGAAACCGGTGCCCAGGAGCTCAACGTGTTTTGGGCTCAGCTGATGGGCAGAGGCGCGGTGCCACTGCCCTAACCTGGGTCACGAACAGCACTCATGAATACCGAGTATGCGTCGCAAAACCAGCCGCTTCATCCCAATTGTCTTGTTGCCCCGCTTCGCTTGAGGTAATTTTTCTTTTCTAAACAACAACCCAAGACATCAACAGCTATGGCGCGCGGCAAATTTCAGAACATCGTTGAGACCGTGGGTGACACGCCCATCGTCAAAATCAATCACCTTGCCCCCGATCATGTGACCATGTGGGCAAAGATCGAGGCCTTCAACCCCCTCGGTTCGGTCAAAGACCGACTGGCCATGGGCATCATTGAGGCGGCGGAGGCCTCGGGTGAGCTGAAGCCGGGGCAGACCGTGATTGAGGCAACCTCTGGTAACACCGGTATCGGCTTGGCGATGGTCTGCGCCGCAAAGGGCTACCCGTTTGTCTCGGTGATGGTGGAGACCTTCTCGGTTGAGCGCCGCAAACTGATGCGCTTTCTGGGTGCCAAGGTCATCCTGACGCCCAAGGAAGAGAAAGGCATGGGCATGGTCACCAAGTGCCGGGAGCTGGCGGAAACCAATGGCTGGTTCATGGCAAGACAATTCGAAAACCCGGCCAATGCCGACATCCACGAGCGCACCACCGCGCGTGAAATCATGGATGCCTTTGACGGCGAGCAGCTCGATTACTTTGTCTCGGGTTATGGCACCGGCGGCACATTGACGGGCGTCGCGCGCGTGCTTCGCGCAGAGCGACCGGAAACCAAGATCGTTACCACTGAGCCCGATGGCGCGGCGCTACTCTCCGATGGCCGAGCGCAGGAGCGCCGTGAGGACGGCTCTGCCAGCGGTAGCCACCCTGCCTGGGCCCCTCACATGATTCAGGGCTGGACACCGGATTTCATTCCGCTGGTCACTCAGGAATCCATCGACAAGGGTTACATCGACGAGGTGGTGCCGGTTTCAGCCGATACGTCTTTTGCCACCGCGCAGGCCCTTGCGCAAAAGGAAGGCATTTTTTGCGGCATCTCCTGCGGCGCTACCTTTGCCGCGGCACTGGATGTGGCGCAGCGAGCGGCACCAGGCTCCGTGATCTTGTGCACGCTGCCCGATACCGGGGAGCGATACCTGTCTACCCCGCTATTCGGCGATATCGAGGCCGAAATGACCGAAGAGGAATGGGCACTGGCGCGCTCGACACCCAGCGCGGTATTAGCAGCGTAAGGACAAAGCCCAGAGCGGCCTGACACGCTGGCCGCCTGGTTCACCGAGCAAGACATTGGGCTTACGCCACTTTTAAAGGTGGCTGCTTTACCACTGTATCTGTGCCGACCATTCAAACCTCTCGAAGCTGATCCGGGACGGCGCCTACGCGTATTCACACTATGCCTATGTGTGAAAGGACGCACCAATGCAGCAGCTTCGATATCTCAGTCATATCCAAACTCTATTCATCTCGCTCGTTACATCGGTGATGACTACCCAAGCCATCGCCATCGAAGAGCCCGTATACCAGGTGGAAAAGGCATGGGAGGCCGAGCAGATCGAGATCCGCGCGTATGCGCCGAGAATTATGGCGGTCACGGGGATGAACGAGGATTCCGACAGCGGCTTTCGCGTGCTGGCGGGTTATATCTTTGGCGGTAACGCCGAAGAACAAAAAATCGCCATGACCGCGCCTGTGCAACAGACCATGGCCGGCGAGAAGGAAATGGCCTTTATGATGCCCGCCGAATATGCACTCAAGGATCTCCCCCAACCAGAAGATCAGCGGGTGTCATTTCGGGAGGCACCGGCCTACACCGCTGCGGTGATTCAATTCAGCGGCTGGGCCTCGGCAGAGAAAGCGGATGAAAATTGGCAGCAATTGCAGCGCTTTCTGATTGCGGAAGGGATCGATATCACTGGCGAACCCACGCTGAACCAATACAACCCACCCTGGACCCTGCCCTTCATGCGGCGCAACGAAATCATTGTGCCGGTCGCCTTTCCGCTCAATGCAGTGAACTGAGCGCTCTCTCACTCCTTACGGGAGTTGCCCAACGTCGGTGAGCCATGGCTATACTGCGGTCTATATCGGTGCGGCAGTAAGACCCATGGCTGAAGATACTACTCCTGAGATGAATCTGGCAGACAGCGAGCACATCGAGTGCCCGTATAAGGCCTATGCTTCGCTCCACGAGGCGGGTGGCGTAGGGCGCGACCCCAACATCGGCACTATCGTCGCGGGGTATGACACCCTCGCGGCACTTGCAAGAAATACTGGCGTTTACTCATCCGCCATCACCGAAGATGACCGCGGCCCACGACACATGGGCATCAACAGCGAACCGGTGCAGGACGATGTCGAGGAGATACTGTCCAATGCACACCCCATCGTTAACGCGCTGTTCACCGCTGACCCACCCGAGCACACCCGGCACCGCAAACTGATCAGCAAGGCACTAAGCCCTCGCAGTGTGCGCGCACTGGAGCCACAGATACGTGAGATCACCACCGAACTGATCGATGCATTTATCGACCGGGGTTCTGTCGATCTGATCCCCGAATTCGCGGTGCCTCTGCCCGTGACGGTGATCGCCGACATACTGGGCGTGGATCGCGCCGATATCTGGACTTTCAAGCACTGGGGTGACCTGATGATCTCAGGCAATATCGACTTGCTAAGTCATGAGCGACGGCGCGAAGTAGCCCACGCCGTGGTCGAACTCCATGACTATTTTGTGCCCAGAATTGAAGGTCGGCGCCGCGAGCCAACAGACGACTTGCTTAGCATCATGGTGAATACCGAGGTAGATGGTGAGCCGCCACTGACCACCGAAGAGCTGCTGCCCATCATCGACCAGATCCTGCTCGCGGGTCATGAAACGACCACCAATCTGATCGGCAACGCTATGTTGGTGCTACTGAACGACGATGCCTTAATGAATCGGTTGCGCAACAACCCGGACGACATTCCAGCCATGGTCGAAGAAGCTTTGCGCTGGGACCCGCCCATACAATGTACCTTTCGCAGGGCTACCCAAGATGACAACATCGAAGGCGTGGACGTAAAAACGGGCGACATGGTGATCCCAATGTGGGCCGGTGCCAATTGGGACCCAGAGGTCTTCCCCAACCCAGAGCAGTTCGACATTGATCGACCCACTACCAAACCCCATATGGGCTTCGGCTTTGGTCCCCACTTTTGTGCGGGCGCAGAGCTCGCCAGGCTTGAGACCAAGATTGCGTTTGAGGAACTACTGGGGCGGCTTGGCGACATCAAGCTGGATGAGTCAGAGAGCGACCTCTCGCACCTACCCAGCTTCGCATCTCATGGCTACCATAAAATCGGTCTGAGCTTCACAAGGATCGACTAATGTAGGTGTTGTTCGCTGGCGTTGGGTTTTTGCGGGGCCCTCAAAAGAAACCCCAAAGTCCTCAGCTCGTGGCGATAATCTGGGCGCGGTGTGCCACCTTCTCTGCATTGTCGGCAATGTCTCCGATACCGGCCAGCAACTGATAGAGGAAGATGGCGTCGACCGGAGACAGCTCTGCCTCGTACTCCCGTAGCTTGGCACGCAGTGCCGCTTGGAGATCGTCGCTGCGGCGCTCACCCGCTTCAACCTGTGAAACAAAACTGAGGATGACATTGGTCTGACGGGTGCCAAAAGCCGACCGAGATAGCTCTCGCGTGGCACCGATAATTTTCACGACGGTGCGGCTCACATCAACCACAACGTCCATAAACGTTCTGAGGTCAGTCGTTAATGGCGCAGGAAAAGCTAACTGACGGCCTAATGAGATACCCGATACTTCTTTGACACCGTTGGCCACCTTGTCCTGAACACGCACTAGCTCAAGCAGGTCTGCCCGGGAGACAGACATCCACAGTCCCCGGGGCAAGTTGCTGCGAACATCCTGCTTGAGTTCATCTGCCAGACCCTCAAATCGGCAGATGTCTTCTCGCACCTCACCCGCGCGACCCCAGCGCCCCGCTTGAGCCTCTTCAAAGTACAACGGCAGACGCTCCACGCAATCCACACAGACACCAGCATGCCGCTCTAGCAACGCGAGTGGCGAGTTACTAATGACTTCTGAGATTGCGGGTTTAACCGCCATAACACTGTGCTCCTTGCTCTGACTTTAGCGGGTTATACCTTACTAACCAAAGATCGACCGTAAAATGTAAAAAAAGACAATGGCCAGACCGGCGCCGGCGGGTAACGTCACCACCCAGGACGATACAATCGCCCAAATAGTAGGAAGGTGCAGTGCCTCCACACCTCGTGCCAACCCAACACCCAATACAGCCCCTACCAATGTGTGCGTGGTTGAAATGGGCAAGCCCGTTGCTGACGCCAACACGACCGTGGTCGCGGCCGCCAGTTCGGCGGCAAAACCGCGACTCGGCGTTAATTCTGTGATTTTACGCCCAATAGTTTGAATCACTCGCCACCCATAGGTGGAGAGACCAAACACAATCCCCACCGCGCCAACAGCCAAGACCCACCAGGGCATGATGCTCGTCACACCAACGATCCCACCGGACTGTACGGTGCTGACCACTGCAGCCAACGGTCCAACCGCATTCGCGACGTCATTTGACCCATGTGCGAAAGCCATGGCACAGGCAGTAAAGATCATCAGTATGCCGAAGACGCGCTCAACGTTCTCAATAGAATTCTCATCTTTCCCGCTGGGTTTCAGCCGGCTTAGCAAGACCCCTCCTACCAGCGCCACAGCCAAGCCGACTCCTACGGACAGTGCGAGCGCATTGGCGAAATTTGAGCCAAAACCCAAGTCCGCACTGAGACCGACATGCTTAAGCCCCTTGGTCAAGGTGACCATGGAGATCATGAAGCCCACGAGCCACATATAAACCGGCACGTAACGACGCGCGCGAACAAACGGATTGTCCTGATCGAGGATCAGCGATCTGACAGAAATAAACAGCGCGAAAGCGATGCCGCCCGCCAGCAGAGGAGATACGATCCAACTCGCCGCTATGGTGCCCACCTGGCCCCAGTCGACCGCGTCCACCGAGATACCGACCGCAGCAAATCCCACGATTGCACCCACAATGGAATGTGTCGTGGAGACAGGCCAACCGTTCAAACTGGCAATATACAGCCACGTGCCGGCAGCCAATAAGGCTGACAGCATCCCGTAAACCAAGAGCTCAGGTGTGTCTGACATTAAACCGGGGTCGACGATCCCTTTACGGATGGTAGAAGTGACCTCGCCACCCGCGAGGTAGGCACCCGCAAACTCAAAGATCGCCGCCACAACAATCGCTTGCTTCAAGGTCAAGGCGCGCGCGCCCACCGACGTGCCCATGGCATTCGCCACGTCGTTTGCGCCAATACCCCAGGCCATAAACAGCCCAAAGGCGCAGGCCAATAACAGTAATAACGTCCCGTAAGACCCAATGACGTCCATCGGGTGTCCTCAATGCAGATTACTTTCCCAATAGTATATCGCTGGGAACATGACAGCCGTGTGAACCCGCTTGCCAGCGAGCGCGGCAATAAATCGCATTTCTAACAAAGCTGGACTTTACGAGGTGGGTGACTCAGCCTTCATCGCCTCACATCGCGCCAAGGAACTCGATAATGAAGGGTGTGCTCAAGCCCCTCTTAGCATTAACCGTCATCGCTGCCGTAGCGTTGCCCACCCGCTTAGTGATGCAGGCAGGCGCCATTGGCGCGGGCTACGCCGCCAAGCAAATCTGCTCGGGTGTGTTTGTAGCGGGACTCCCGGAGCACTTCGTCGTTAACACAGACGTGCTCCCGAGACTCGCCACCGTCGGCCCGCTGGCGCGATTACTTAACTATGACCTCGATACCGACGGCCAGCAGGTTAAGGCAAACATGTTGGGGGCTTCGGTGACCGCGCGGCATCGAGAGCGCTACGGCTGTACGCTGAACCAAACGGATCACGCGCCGCTATTCCCTTTCGCAGTCTCTGCCGATGGCTTTGCAGGGCACTCCCATGACACTGATGTGACGCCAGCATCCAACGCCAACCATGCGCCAGCTCAACATGCCGAGACCAAACCGGCTCTACAAGCTGCTTTAAATACCGCCTTCGCCGAGCCCCCTGAGGGCGGCCGAAATACCCTCGCCGTCATCGTCATGCATCGCGGTGAGGTGGTCGCAGAGCAATACGGAGCACCCGTGACAGCCACGACGCCAATGCAAGGCTGGTCGATGAACAAGAGCCTGATGGCGACTTTTATTGGGCGGCAAGTTGATCAAGGCAACCTAGATTTGGACGGGCCCGTGGTGAGCGCGCTGCAAGCAGCAGGCGCTGGCTCCAGAACCCTTGGCAAAGTGGACCCACGCCTCACATTGCGGCACTTGCTGTCGATGACCACCGGCTTTGATTTCTCGGAGCGATACTTCCCCGGTGACGACGTGACAGACATGCTCTACCGCCAGCCGGGCATGTGGTTATCGGCCCCTGATACCGGCCATGCACAACCGGTTGGGAAACAATGGGCCTATTCCAGTGGTGACATCAATACCGCTTCCCTCGTCTGGCAGCAGTCATTACTTGGAGAGTCTTACCTTCATTGGATCCAACGGGAGTTTATTGAGCCTCTAACGCTTCAAGAAATCGTGCTGGAACCCGACGCGAGTGGGGTACAGGTGGGTTCTAGCTATGCGTATCTCACCGCACGAGATTGGGCACGCATGGGACAACTATGGCTAGATGCCTGGCATGGTCGGAGTAAGGTGATCAGCGAACAGTGGCAACGGCTGGCCGTGACACCCGGCACAGCCAACAGTGGCGAGATTTACGGTCTCGGGTTTTGGCTCAATAACGCACATCGGGCCTTTCCCAGTGCGCCGGATAACACCTTCCACGCCGGCGGCAACTCCGGTCAATTTGTGGTGGTAGTTCCGGAGAGAGAACTGGTGGTCGTCCGACTGGGACTCACCCTGAACGAGTCTCTAGCCGACATGAATGCTTTGCTGGCTGACGTGCTGGCGGCGCTATAGCCGAGAATAAAGTACATACCCGCACCTTTAATTAATGGCCTGCGATACACAGCCGAGTGGGCACTGAGCCGGATTGAGCTGGCCTGTGCTCCATTGAAATTCGCGAAGAAGGTCCTCTCGGGCTCCGATCGGTTTTCACTTAAAGCCCGGTGCCCCCCAGCTGGCTAGAAAATCTACGGAATCCAATTAATACTTCTAACCATCTGTTTCTATTGCATATTAATTGCTATTTTTTCATATTTCATTTTTGTGACTGTTTTGTTACATTAATGTTTCAGTTATATGACGCTAGAAAGTCATTTTGATGACAACGCTGCTGTCACACCCCTGCCGACGGCCTAACGCTGCTCTGGCACCACGCTGTGAAGCGACAACGCGCCGTGAGGCGCAAGGAAGAGACTATGAGCAATTCAAAAACAAAGCACCTGTTGCGCTTGAGCGCTTTCTCGGCTCTGGTCGCAAGCTCAGTCGCTATCCCCGCCATGGCCGAGCTGAAGGAGGAGTGCCTTTTCAAGGGTGAAATTCTTCAGAAGCAGGCTGACACGCCACTGCAAATACGCTTTACAGTGATTAATGACGGTGAGAATGCTCGGTGCCGTGCTAAGCGCAGGGGTGCTCGCTCGACAATTCAATTCAAAGCGTCGCCGGATATTCAGGCGCTGCCCGCGGGGTCAGAGGTCCTTTACCGCTATCAGCAATTGAAAGACGGGGACGTCCGGTGGGAGTTGGTCTCAGCTCAGGCTCCCGTATTGCTCAGCGCCTCGCGATAAAACAGCCCGCTTAAAGCGGGCTTTGTTATCAGCGTTCAGTCATAAGCTTTTAACAATCCGCAAGCCACCGGTGTGTGCGTGTACTCGGCGCCCTAAAGTGATCCGGAAATCGTCCAGCCCGCCCACCAAGGATCAGAACCATCAGGGTTTACCGCGCCGATGTAATCGGTCGAATCCAGATAGTCGCCATCCGCAACCGACTCTGGGTACGCGCCATTGATTGCATCCCAATCGAGCGGAGCCAAACCAGACGCCTCAGGCGCTTGGGAACTTAAAATATCATCGAGGTCAGCATCGGCTTCGACAACGGTTGTGGCATCGAAAACAACGTTCGCGCTCGACAAGCGACCGTGAACTCCCGCACCGACACCACAGTCCTGGATCCAATTATTAATGACCAAGGCCGTGCTAACTAATTCCTCGGACCCAGAGCCATCAACATTGATACAAGTATCGACGGCGGTCTCAGAGGAATCCGCCACGGTCACTACCGTATTGTGGAAAAATCCACCCGATCGCTTTTTAAAGTTCAGGCTATAGGCCGCGCGATCAGCCACTTTGTCGTTGATGATTGTCACATTCGCCAAGGTCGGCTTCGACAAAAATCCCTGCGACGAGCCCTCTGTGTCCATCTCAAACGCTTCACCCTTCGACGCACCCTGCTTGACGATGATGTACTGCAGGTTGCCTTGGTAGCCCTCATCCCAGTCGACAGAGTCGTCGTTATTGCGAGTAAATACACCATGCTTGAGGTTGACTGTGCCACCGTAGAACTCAATACCATCATCAGAGTTGCCGTGAACCTGAATGAAGTCCATTTCGGTCCCGCTGCCAACTGAGATAAGTGAAATACCGTTGATCTCATTACCGGTAGAGAACTCGTAACCGCCTTCAGCGACGACCACGTAGCGGAGCACCCCGCTACTGTCGTCCTCGTCGTAGCCTCCCGCAAAACCCGATTCACCCTCGGAATCGATATCACAGTAACTACCGCCAACCGCGCACTCGTTGTGGGGCGCGAAGCCGTGGATGATCAGGCCGCCCCACTCACCGGAGCCGTCGTAGCCGGCATCGTCGGACGAGAACACAATGGGCGCATCGGCCGTGCCCATCGCCATGATTTTGCTACCGCGCGTGATCAACAGGTTGGCGAAGGTGCCGGTCTCACCAAACACTTCAACCCCTGCCTCGATCGTCAGAGTCGCAGCCTGTACCGCACTGCCGTCATCCAGCGTGCCGTCGCCGTTGGTTTCCAGCTGGCCGTTGCCGTTGCCAACCGTAACCCGGCCAGTCATGAGGTAATCCACACCGGCAGAGAGCGTCATGTCGCCAGAGATCGTCGTTGGCAATTCACACAACCCCTCACTGACTTCCGTTGTACCTTCAGGGCAAGTCGCGGGTGTTTCGCCGCCCGTATCACCGCCAGAATCACCGCCGCTGGAATCACCACCACCGGAGCTGCCGCCGCCGTTATTCGAGGGTGCTTCAATATTGATCGTGGTACTGTCATCCCCGGAGCAAGCACCCAACAGGGCCAGCACGAGTACAACAAAAAATGCTTTCTTGACTTCATAAATCATGGTTTTGCAACCTCGCAAGAACGATAAATGGGAAAAAATTAAAACTGCCAATCCAACCCAACCTGAATGGAGAGGCCTCGGTTATAAACCTGAAATACTTGACCGCCTTGGGTGTATTCCACCTCGTCGTCGAGCAAATTCTCCAGCTTTGCTTTCAGCGTTAACGTGTTGGAGATATCGAAGCGATAGACAATGTTGAGGTCCAGCCTGGGCTCCAGAAAAACATCCGGCTGACCCGACACGCCCACATCAGCGATAGATTGACCATTCTGGTTCAGCAAAACGGTGAGCTGATGCCCAGCGCTGATATTGTCGTAGCCCAAAATCAGGTTTGCGGTGTACTCGGGCTGCCCCTGAAGTGCGCGCGCCTCCTGATTTCTGGCGGTAACCTCAGACTCAATGAGTGCGGCATTGAAAGACACGAATACGGTCTGGTCATACCCGTCGCCTAGAGCAAACTCAAAGCGACCGTCTACTTCGATACCGTAAAGCCCCGCTGAATCAGAGTTTTGGAAGGTTCTCGAATTACCCGCCGTACCAGATGCCGCCTGAACAACTCGTTCAATTGGCTTGTCCATATCTTTGTAGAACACCGCAACTGACAGGCTGTCGACTTCAGAGAGATACCACTCCCAGCGCAAATCGGCATTGATAATGTCTGAGATCTCGAGGAACGGATTACCTCGGACCCGGAAGTTAAATTCGTTGTCGTAAAAGGTTGCGTTCGCCGCCTCTTTAAAATCAGGGCGAGCGACGGTTTGAGAGAGTGCGAAGCGAAGCTGGTGTTCTTCGCTGATGAACCAGTTCACGCCCAAGCTGGGCAAAAAACTATCCTCGTCGATGACGGATTGCACAGCACCCTGCGCGCCCTGCAAAGAAAACGTGTTCGTCGTTTGCTCGTAGGTCTCGTAGCGAACCCCGAGAATCACCTGCCACACGGAGTCAAAAGTATGGTCGTACATTAGGTAAGCGCTGTTGTACTCGAGCTCCGCATCGTAACTGTCCGATGCCAGTGTCTTATCAACGAATACAAGGCCAGTGTTAGGGCTGGTGGAGATACCGCCCTCACTGCCCGACTCGCAAGCGGAGTTAGCGGAGGCCCCGTCACAGATGTACACCACATCTGAGACCAACAAATTCTCCGAGCGCAGCAGATCGTCCCGCACCTGATTGACGTTGAAACCGTAAGTGGCGCTGTCTGAATCACGCTCGCGGTAAATTAACTGGAAACCGGCCTTGAGCTGGCCAAAACTGGCACCGGCGTCGTAGACATCCCAGGTTAGATCAGCCGAGACGTCGAAATTATCGTCCACCAACTCGTCATAGCGACGGATAATGGTTCCGGGTTCCAGAATGAAGCCTCTAAAAAGTGACGACTGCTGATCATTTGCCTTTTGGAAGTCATAGGCGGCCTTCAGCCCTGCCGGATCTGTGGCACTCTGAGTCGCCGTGAAGTCGTATTCGCGGCGATCAGGCGCGTAACGGTCCGCCTGACTGACTGTGGCCTGCCACTCCAAAAACAAAGACCCCACATCATCGAGGAAGTGTGAGCCTAGTACCTGAGTAGACAAGTACTGACGCTCTTCCCACTGGATGGTCTGCCGCATAAGGGCCTGAAACTCATCACCCTCTTGCCCGATCGAACGCTCCAGTTGACTTTCAGTCACCCGGGAGGCGACCGTATTCCATTCGAAAGTGCTATCGCCAACGTTCCACCCAACCGACAACAGGCCACTTGCTTCAATCGTGTTGGTGTACTGGCGGTATAAGAAGTTGTCCGCAATTTCGCCTTGAGACTCGTAGGTATAGCGCTCGCCATCTTCGCGCTTGCTCCACTTGTTGGAGTAGTTCACCGCCGCATACACGCCAAGCTCGGAGTTATCTAGCAGGAACAAATCGCCGTAGGTAGCGCCCACTTTGGCATCGGGCGTCGCTGATTCGAAATCGGGATCGAAGCCGTCTTTTATCAGGATGGCGCCTACTCTGCGCAGCTCGCCCGCAGTGTAATCATCCAGAGCAAATGACTCGCCGGTTTGGCTATCAACGGCCGTACCGGAGCTCAGAAAATCAGATATAACAGACAGCGCAGGGTCTTCATTGCGGGTGCCATCGTCCCAACCGATCGCGTCGAAATCGCCGTCCATCGGATCAACGAAGACCGTGTCACCAGTCAGGTCAGTCGTATAACCGCCCTGTAAACTTAGACCCAGGACTCGGTCGTCAGGAAACGTTTTGGTGTTGATCACCAAATTGCCGCCGGTTGACTCACCCGGCATGTACGGCAGAAAAGTCTTTTTAATGTCCAGCTGGCTCACAAAGTTCGATGGGAACAAATCCAACGGCACTGTCCGCTTTGACGGGTTTGTAGAGGGCATGGTCGCGTTATTGAGCGTAGAGGATACATAACGGCCACCCAGTCCCCGGATAAACACGTACTTGTCGTCTTGTACCGAAATGCCCGGCACACGTACGACCGACGCGGCCACATCGGAGTCCGCAAAACGGGTTAACAACTCCACACCAATAGTGTCTGTGATGTTGGCAGAATCGCGCTCGCTGACCTCAAGCCCCGCAGGGTCGAAGCTCGCCACCACAAAGACCTCCTCGATCTCGGGCGCGGCGATTTGCATCGTTTCACCCTCTTCGGCAATCGATACCGACACGGCGCGTGTGAGACCACCCACTACTCTGAGGTTCACCGTCTTTTCCGCAATCTGGGTGCGGTAGCGCCCGCGCGGGAGCGTCAGCGTGGCGTTGCCTGAGGAATCAGTCTTTAACGCAGCCCCCGAACCTGCAACGTAAATAGATTGCGCACTTGCTGGCGCTCCGCCCTGCTCTACATTGACAACCAGCGTGCCTTCGGTGGCCGCTTTGCGCTCTGAAATGCTTTCGGTTTGAGAGTAAACGTCGATGAATACCGCACCTTGATCGAGCTGCGCGACAGCATCTACCAATTGTCCGGCCCCAGCACTGAATCGGTGTGTCACCGATCCTGACTCTGACTGAATACTCAGCACTCGCGCACCCGAGCCACCCAGATCAGCAAGGAGGGAGCCATCAGAGGTGGTTGTACCTACCGATTGATCACCGATGAGAACCTCAGCGCCGACAGCAGGTTCGCCATTCGCGAATGCATAGACCAACAGCTCGTCCGCAGCTTGAGCGGGGACAATGACGATCCAGGTGAGCAATGAAAGAAGACAACGTGCCAAACGAGAAGTGATGCAAGAACCCATTAAAGCCTCAGTGCCAATCCGCGCGTCCGATGCGCCTCCGATGGGTTGCACGTTAAGGCCCGGAGGTGACCGTTTGATGGCAGAGATCTTGCAGAAACTTGACGTTTTTGTTGCAGGTTTGTGACAGCTGGGAAGCTGCCAGATAGCGCGGTCTCAGGGCACCGTGGTCTCGCTCATTGAACGCTAATTTAGTGCTTCACGCTCGCAGACCTCGGCATGCCAGACATCCAGAAGCAGGGACTCTGCTAGACCGGCCTCACTTCTAAAGCGCAGTAATAAAATCTAGGCCCGACAAGATAAGAATGAGCTTCAGAATAAGCCGCGACCGGTCATCGAGCTCTCGGTAAGCCTTCTTCAGCTTGGCGATCTCTTCCTGAGCGCGGGCGCCGTGAGCCTGCAGATCACCGATTCGATGCCGCGTTCTCTCTATTTCTCCAAAGGGATGCCATCGCCCACCCACCGAACGCACCGGCAGCGGCTTGCCACAATAATCCACTCCAGGACCTTGCTGGTGCAAAAACATCGACACCAAATGCCATATTGAGGAGGGGATGTAACAAGCCGACGCAGAGCCCACCGCAGATCGCACAGATAGCCGCATTGATATTCAGCACGGAGCGCCGATCCAGCCATACCAACAACAACCACGCCGGCGCGAGAGCGATGGCCATCAGGGGGAGCAGGCTGGCGCTCAGTCCCACAATGTCTCTCCAAGAGCTGGACCAGCGCATGCCCCAAGACACCGCCAAACCCATCTTTTCCACCGAGCTCAGCACCATTTGCGTGCCAATCACCGAACCCACGAAAAAAGCGACCAAAATGCCTATCGCCACTGCCAGCAGAGCGCGCATAAGATTTATTCATCTCCAAAAGTGAAGCGTTTTCCAGAATCCGCTGATGTTACGCTGGCGTAGCTTAGCTGACTCATTTTTTAGGACCTTTCTGCATGCGCGCGCTCCAATCCTCCCTCCTATGGCTACTCTGTCTCAGCTCTTTCTGTGCAGGCTCAACACAAGACTACCAAGTCACAACCTTGGCGACCGGTTTGGATGAGCCTTGGTCGGTCGCTCCCATTGAAGACGGCACATATTTGGTAACTGAAAAATCGGGTCGGCTAGTAAGGCTAGAGCCCAACGGCAGCATCACCCCCATAACAGGAACCCCGCCCGTTTATTTCGCTAGTCAGGGCGGACTCCTAGAAGTGCTAGCCGACACGGACTTCGCTAACAACAGAATGATCTATCTGAGCTTCGCAGGGGGGGATAAATCTGCCAACCGAACAACTGTCGTGAAAGCGAAGCTCGACGGCGACAAGCTACGCGAGATACAGACCATTCTGGAGGTTGGCCCAGATAAAGAGGGACCTGCCCACTACGGCGGCAAGCTCGCATTTCTTCCTGATGGCACGCTGCTGGTCACTGTGGGTGAAGGCTACAGGTACCGTGAGGAAGCACAGAACTTAGATTGGGAGCTGGGCAAGCTACTCCGCATCAATACCGATGGCACATCGCCCGCAGATAATCCGTTCCCCAACGAGGCCCCACGAGTCTTTTCCTACGGTCACCGAAACCCGCAGGGTTTGATATATGACGAAGCGACCGGCCGCATTCTCATGATGGAACACGGGCCCAAAGGTGGTGATGAACTGAACCATATTCAGGCAGGGCGCAACTACGGCTGGCCGGCCATAACCTACGGGGTCGACTACAGCGGCGCGGTGATCTCTCCTTTCACTGAAGCCGAGGGTATGGAGCAGCCCCTTCAGTACTGGGTGCCCAGCATCGGACCATCGGGACTGGCAATCTACCGCGGTGACCTATTCCCTGAATGGCAAGGCGACTTGCTATTGGGCTCGCTGATTAATGAGGAGATGCGGCGACTGAAGCTCGACGGCGATACGGTTGTTCTAGACGAGGCGATCTTTCCTGAAATCAAAGGTCGGGTCCGGGACGTCCGCGTGTTGGGAGACGGCGGGATTATCGCAGTCACTGAAGAGGGCGATGTCTTTCAGATCGCTCGATAGCGCAATGAATGCGCCCCAGCCGTGAGGCACTCAATGGCCATCTTGTGAAAGGTCAAATCAATCACCAAACTTGTAACTGCGGGGAGCTGAGGAATACCTTGGCTAGTCGTAAGACCGTCTTATGGGAAGGACGGGAAAACCGAATCACGTTGTACTTGCGATGATTTCCAGTGCTAGTTCAATCTCCTTTGGATCCGTCGCAAAGTGAGTTACGAATCGGGTCATGTCGGACTGAGCTGGCCAGTCATAGAACTCCAATCCAACCTCTCTAAACCGCGCACGGAGGTGGCCAGGTATCACTGGGAAAAGCTCGTTAGCATCAACAGGCCACGGTAATTCAATGCAGGGATGAGCCGTAAAACCAGCGGCCAGGCGCTGGGCCATGGCATTGGCGTGGCGCGCATTGGACAACCACAAATCATCTTTAAGCAGAGCTAACCACTGCGCAGCTAGAAATCGCTGTTTTGACCAGAGATGACCGGCGCGCTTACGACGAAAAGCAA
>CAJXDE010000036.1 GCA_913052635.1 uncultured Halieaceae bacterium | reverse complement strand
CCCAAAAACTGAGTATTGATGCGGCTTGCAATCGATTTCACCGGTGTATCGAAACCTCGGGTTGAGCCATAATCGGTTTATACTGTGCGCCCAGCGAAGCGAGGTCTTTTTGTCCCGCGACGCACAGTGTCGATAGCCTCAAGCGGTTGGAGCACCCTGAGTGAATTTTGAACTGAACGATGATCAGCAGGCTTATGTCGCCAGCGCCAAGGCCTTCTCTGAAAAAGAGCTCGCGCCCCATGCCGCGCATTGGGATGCAGAGTCCATTTTTGCCACAGAAGCGCTGAAAGCCGCAGGCGAATTGGGCTTTATGGGTATTTACACCCCTGAGGCTGCGGGGGGGTTAGGTATGGGTCGCCTCGATGCCAGCCTGATCGTGGAAGAGCTCGCCAAGGGGTGCACGACCACCGCTGCGTTTCTGACCATTCACAACATGGCAACCGCCATGATCGGTAAGTACTGTCAGCAAGCGGTGGTCGATGAATGGTGTCCTGAACTGGTGATGGGCGAAAAGCTCGCCTCCTACTGCCTCACCGAGCCGGGCGCGGGCTCCGACGCCGGCAGTTTGCGCACCAGTGCAGTGCTCCACGGCGATGCTTATGTCGTGAATGGCAGCAAAGTGTTTATCTCCGGTGCGGGCGAAACCGACGTGCTGGTGGTGATGACCCGTACCGCGGATGCGGGGCCCAAAGGGGTCACGGCGCTACTGATACCGGCGGATTCTGAGGGCATTGAGTACGGTAAAAAAGAACACAAGATGGGCTGGAATGCCCAGCCCACGCGCATGATCACCTTCGACGGTGTGCGCGTCCCCACCTCAAACCGTCTGGGTGAGGAAGGGCAGGGTTTTGCCATTGCGATGGAAGGGTTGGACGGTGGCCGCATTAATATCGCGACCTGCTCCGTGGGTACCGCACAGCGCGCGATTCAGGATGCGACGGCCTACGTGCAGGAGCGCAAGCAGTTCGATACCGCAATCGCCGATTTCCAGAACACCCAATTCAGGCTCGCCGACATGCTGACTGAGTTGGTGGCAGCCCGGCAGATGATTCGGCTCGCCGCCAGCAAGCTGGACAACAAGGACCCGCAGGCAACCACGTATTGCGCCATGGCCAAGCGCTTTGCTACCGATGTCGGCTTTACGGTCTGCAATGACGCCCTGCAGCTGCTGGGGGGGTATGGCTATATCAAGGAGTATCCGATGGAGCGTTATGTGCGCGACACCCGGGTGCATCAAATTCTCGAAGGAACCAATGAAATTATGCGCGTCATCGTCGGCCGGAAATTGCTGATGGACGGCGCTCTGGAGGTCATTCAATGAGCATCAGTCCATCCGAAAAAATTAAAGTCTCGATCGAGGGCAATATCGCCACTGTCGTCATTGATAACCCTTCTGCCAATACCTGGGACCGTGAGAGCTTGCCGGCGCTCAAGGCCGTGATCGAGGCCTTGAATGCAGAGCCCACCGTTTACGCGCTAGTGCTGACGGGCGCGGGTGAGAAATTCTTTTCGGCGGGTGCGGATCTTAACCAGTTCGCTTCCGGTGATGCGGATGTGGCCCGGGCCGTGGGCGAGGCCTTTGGTGAGGCGTTCGAAACGCTGGCCGATTTCCGGGGCGTGTCGATTGCTGCCATCAATGGATTCGCGATGGGCGGCGGCCTGGAAGTGGCGCTGGCCTGTGATATCCGTATTGCCGAAGAGCAGGCGGCGCTGGCACTGCCCGAGGCGCGGGTTGGCCTGCTGCCCTGTGCCGGTGGCACCCAACGTCTGACCCAGTTGGTGGGCGAGGGCTGGGCCAAGCGCATGATCCTCTGTGGTGACCGCATTGGTGCGCAGCAAGCGCAAACACTGGGGCTGGTCGAGGAGGTCGTGCCAACCGGTGAGGCGCTGGTAACCGCAACAGCGCTGGCGGCTAAGGTGGGTAATCAGTCACCCTCCTCGGTGGCGGCTTGCAAACGCCTGATTCATTCCGCGCGCAATATTGCGATCGCCGATGGCCTTGTCGCGGAGCGCGATGAGTTTGTCGCGCTGTTCTCGACCGAGGATCAGCAGGAAGGCACCAACGCGTTCCTCGAGAAGCGTGAGCCCGAGTGGAAAAATCAATGACCGATAGCGTGCTGGTTGCCGAGCACCCGGCAGGAGATCGGGTGATTGGGCAGCTCACCCTCAACGTTGAGAAGACGCTGAACTCCCTGACTCGCGAGATGGTGGAGATCATCAGCGATCGCCTCGAAGCCTGGGCTGCCGATGATAAGGTGGTCGCGGTGTTCATAGATGGCGCCGGCGAAAAAGCCTTTTGTGCCGGCGGTGATGTACAGGCATTGCGCAACTCCTGTATCGAGACCCCCGGTGGCCCCTGCGAGTACGCCGAGCACTTCTTTGCTTGCGAGTACCGCATGAACTACCTGCTGCACACCTACGCCAAGCCGCTGATTTGTTGGGGCCACGGTGTGGTCATGGGTGGGGGGCTCGGTATTCTTGCCGGGTGCCGTTATCGCGTGGTCAGCGAGCGCACGCGTATCGGGATGCCTGAAATCACGATTGCGCTGTTCCCGGATGTCGGTGGTAGCTGGTTTCTGAATCGCATGCCGGGGCAGGTGGGCCGCTTTCTGGCGCTGACCTCATCGCACATCAACGCTACCGATGCGATCTACTGTGGTCTGGGTACGCACTTTCTTGCCAACGACCAGAAGGTTGGTCTGCTCGCAGACTTAAGCGAGCAAGCGTGGTCTGGTGATGCGGCCGAGAATCATGAAGTGGTCGGCACTGTGCTCGCCGACAGCGTGGCCGGTATTGAGCAACCTGATGCACAGATTGAGCCCCACATCGATAGGATTAACGAGTGGATGGCAGGCGATGACCTGGCAGCGATTCATGCCCGCGTGATGAGCTGGCATGGCGAGGACAGCTGGCTGGGCAAGGCACGTGACGGTTTTGCCCATGGCTCGCCGCTGGCCGCCAGCTGGATATTTCGCCAGCTGAACCAGACCCGGGAGGCCACTCTCGAGGCAGTCTTTGAGTCAGAGCTGATATTGGGCTGCAACATCATGCGTCACCCCGAGTTTGCCGAGGGCGTGCGGGCACTGCTGGTAGACAAAGATCGATCCCCTGCTTGGGCTTATCCGAACCTTGCTTCGGTGCCTACAGAAGTCGTCGACTCATTCTTCACTGCGCCGGCAGCCATGCCGGAACTCGGATTACCGGAGTAACAGATGGCCACGATCGCTTTTCTGGGTTTGGGCAATATGGGCGGGCCGATGGCCAAGAACCTGCTTGCCGCGGGTCATGCGCTCACCGTCTTTGATTTGGTCGAAGCGGCTTGTGCGGCAATCGCCGCAGAGGGCGCCTCGATTGCCGCTTCCGCGGCAGAAGCGGCAGAGGGCGCCACTGTGATCATCAGCATGTTGCCGGCAGGCAAGCACGTCGCGGGCACCTTCCTCGGCGAGGACGGCCTCTTGGCCAAGGTGTCGACTGACACACTCATTCTCGACGCCAGCACCATCGACGCGGCGACCGCCCGTCAGGTTGGCGAGGCGGCTGCCGAGCTCGGCATCGATTTTATGGACACCCCAGTATCAGGCGGTGTGGCGGCTGCCGCGGCCGGAACTCTCGCGTTTATGTGTGGCGGCAGTGGAGCGGCATTTGATCGGGCCAAGCCGATTCTTGAAGGCATGGGTAGCGCGGAAAAAATATTTCACGCCGGGCCTGCGGGCGCCGGCCAAGTGGCGAAGGCGGCCAACAATATGTTGCTGGCAGTGCACATGATCGGCACCTCAGAGGCGCTGGCCATGGGTGAAGCGCACGGACTGGATCCGGCGGTGCTCTCAGAGATCATGAAGGCGAGCTCCGGTAACAACTGGTCCCTACAGGTCTATAACCCCTGGCCCGATGTGCTGGAGGGCGTCCCCTCCAGCAACAACTACCAGCCCGGTTTCATGGTGGATCTGATGGTCAAGGACTTGGGTTTGGCCTGCGAAGTCGCAGAGAGCTGCGGGCTCAATAATCAAATGGGCAAACAGGCCATGGCGGCCTATTCAGATCATCAGGGTGAGGGCAACGGCCCGCGGGATTTCTCTTCGATTCTGGAGTGGGTCAAAGCCCAATAAGCTACTTGCGGCGTCAGTCCTGTGCAACCCAGTCGGGTCCCAGGCGGGTTTTGAGCGGCCCCAGCCACGGCTCATAGTGCTTCCACTGTTCCAGCGCGGTCGAGAAAATCGGCTGTCGCACCTGCTCCGATGACGGCGTTCGCACATTGCGTTCTGTTTTATGGAATTCAAGGCAGGCCTCCTCAAAGGGTAGACCGCAGAAGTCGAGCATCCGCCGCACTTGGCTTTCAAGGTCAGCCACCACGTCCTCATGCTGTACGCGCAGCACATAGCCGGGGATGACGTCGTCCCAGTGGTTCATCAGGCGCACATAGTCCAGGTAGTACTGGGCGATGTCTTCCTGGTCGTAGCTGAACATCTGCCCTTCGGCGAATAGTTGCTTGAAGCCCGAAAAGCAGCAGGACATGGGGTCCCGGCGCGCGTCAATAATTTTGGCGTTGGGTAGCATCAGCTTGATGAGCCCTATGTGGCGGAAGTTGTTGGGCATTTTGTCGATGAAGAAGGGTGCGCCCATCCGGTGCACCTGTGTTTCGCGGATGTATTCTTCTCCTAGCGAAGCAAGTTGTTCTGCAGATAGGTCCGCCAGATTAAACGGATATTTCTGATTGGCCTCTCGTTGACCCAGCCTGCGCAGTTTGCCGCTGATCGATAGCACATTGGGTAGCTCCAGCGTGCCGTCAACCATGCTGTGTGACGAGAGAATCTGCTCAAGCAGCGTCGAGCCCGCACGCGGCAGCCCGAGAATGAAGATGGGGTCGGGTGCCGTGTGGCCCGTTTCGCGCTCGAACACTTTCCGAGTGCACGCAGCAATCTGGTCGTCGCACTCCTGAGTGGTGCCCTCCGCTTTATACTGAAGCTGGGTTTTCTTGATGGCGTTGCCTTTGGCGTAGTGGTGAAAGGATTGTTGATAATCCTCTCGATCTTCAAATGCTTTACCCAGTGCAAATTGAAGATAGACGCGGTCCTGACCACCGAGATGCGGATTCTCATCAAGTGCTTGCATCGATGACAACTCTTCATCATCAAACTGATAGACCTTCAGGTTCGCCAACGAGTACCAGGCATCGCAGTAAAATGGCTGGGACTTTAGAGCGTCGCGGTAAGCGGTAATCGCATCCTCCGATCGACCCCCCGTCTTCAGTGCATGACCCTTTGACACATTGGTTACGGGGTCATTCGGCACTCGGTCCAAAATTTTGTCGAACAGCGCCAGCGCCGACTCGTAGTCTCCCAGCTGCATACATTGAATGGCGAAGAGAGACTGCAGTTGAGGATTATCAGGCGCTTGATCAAGTAGCGCTTTGGCTTCGTCTACCGCGCGCTGAAAGCGCTGCCGTTTGCTGAGGATCTGAACATAGTCAATGCGCGCTTGCCTGTGCTCGGGCTCGAACTCTACTGCGCTCTCAAGGAGGAACTCAGCGTCTTCTAAAACGCCATGGCGGGTGGCAATTTCTGCCAGTACGCGCATCCCGTCGATATGCTGAGGATTCTGCTGCATAAACTGCCGGCACAATTGCTCAGCTTTGTGCAGCTTGCCTTCGTGAAGCAGGTCCCAGCTGGCCAAAAGAGCAGGCGGCAAGGACTCCAGCCACTGGAGTCTCTGGTTGATCTGAGCCGCGCGTTCAGGTGAGCCTTTACCAATCAGGTCTCTTTGTGCCGTCCAACTGGCTTTGAGACCGGGGTTGAGATGACAGGCGGTGGCGTAGGCATTGAGGGCCTCGGTAGGCATATTGGCGTCTCGATACAGGTGACCAAGCTCCTGAAAAGCTCTGCCATAGGAAGGATTGCCTTCCACCAGCTGTCTAAGAGCAGACTCCGCATTGGCGAAATCCCGCATCAGTCGAAAACAGACGCCCCGCATGTATTGACCCATAACCGAAGACTGAGTGCTGTCGGCAAGGCTATTGAGAGTCTCAAGTGCTTTGGCAACTTCTCCTAGCTGCAGCAGCCGTTGCACGGCCCCTAGCGCATCCGGATCTTCGTTTGCAGGAGAAGCAGTCATGATGTTGTTTTACGCCGCTGGAAGTTAACAGACAAAAAAAGTGCCCCGATTGGGGCACTTTTTCAAGAGATGTCTCTAGCGACTTGTTTAAAAGTCGAAGGAGACCCGAACACCCAGAGTGGTGGGCGGAGCCAGTGCCAAACGCTCACGGTCGTTGACGTAGTTGGCGCCCGTGACCACTTGCTCATCAGTGAGGTTGGTGACAAAGGCTTCGACCATCCACTTATCTGATGAAACGCCTGCTGTGACATTGGCCATTGTCCAGCTCGGCACGTCCATGCGGTTGATGGTGATGATGTCACTGTAGGACTTGGCGGAGTGGCTGATGCTGGGCATCACGTGAGCCATCCAACCGTTACCCATGGTCCACTCGTAGCGCATCCAGACGTTGCCCTGGAACTCTGGCGCATAAGCCAGCTCAAGGCCTTCCTGCACGTCGGTTGAGGGGGTCAGCGCATCGGTTATCTCTGTGTCGAGGAACGAGAAAGCTGCACCCATGGTTAGGTTACTCGTCGGAGCCCAGGTGATATCGCCCTCTAGACCGGTGACTTCTGCATCGGCAGCGTTGTCCGAGAAGAACAGGTTCACGATGCTGGTATCAAAGATCGTGGTCTGTAGGTCGGAGATATCCAGGAAGAACACAGAGCCGTTGAAGCGCAGGGTGTTGTCCAGCATGTCGAGCTTCCAGCCCAACTCTATGTTGATCAACTCATCCGACATTACCTCGAATGGCACGGTGTAGTCGTTGGCTGCTTGGTATGCGCCGCCAGGACGGTTCAGCA
This sequence comes from uncultured Halieaceae bacterium, assembly GCA_913052635.1. GTDB lineage: Bacteria > Pseudomonadota > Gammaproteobacteria > Pseudomonadales > Halieaceae > Luminiphilus. Next base: position 11,538 of record CAJXDE010000036.1, on the reverse strand, counting down.
GGCCAGTTCTAAAGCCCTCTGACCACGTGACGTACCATAAGTGGTCATCATTCGGCCGCCACGAGAGCGTGACCTTACCAATTACGCCGTCATCTTCAGCGACGTTAGGCGCGTAGATGCTGTTGACGATCCGCTGGTAGTTGGGGTCATCCGCTGAAGGCAGGTTGTTTGGTGTGTAAACCGGACTAGCTTCATAAGGGAAGAAGCCCGAATAGGTCCAGCGAATGGACTGGTCGCCGTCGTAAAGATCGTTAATGTTGGTGCCGAACTTGTTGTAGTCGGTCCCCGACATATTGTAGAAGGAGCCGTTTGCGCTACCCGCCAAGTCGACTTCGTACTCGAACCAGCGCAGGCCACCGGTAATCGACAAGCTATCGGTCAGATCAAAGGTGACTTCACCGAAGACGCCCATCCGGTCATCCGTACGGAGAATATCGTTCCGAAAGATTGTGTCTCTTGGATACGGACCCGCTCCCACTTTGTAGCCTCCTTGGCCATCGTAGGGATAGTTGTAATTTGTCGGGAACCCGAAACCTGTGCCGTTGTAACCTCCACCCCAAGAGTTCACAAATTTGTTGCCGGGGTAGGAGAAGTCGACCATCTCGGTCAGTTCCATCTCACTGAAGAAACCACCTGCAGTGACACGGAAACGCGCGTCTTGGTCTGTACTGAAGCGAATTTCATGACTGGTGAATTCGCTGTCAACCTTATTGGTGGTGTACAGATTAGGCGGCTGACAGGTTCCTGAGGGGATGCCCGCACCAGCCGGAGAGTATCCGGTGTAAGACACGTAGTAGTCGCAGATGTAGTAAGGGATGTACTGGCCGATGAACAGGTAGTCAGAGTAATCGGTACGCTGATCGGTCTCGCGCTCGGTGAATGCACCGGTGTACAGGACTTCGAGGGCACCAATGCGGCCCTCGATGGTCCAATGCACGTTGGTGTACTCGTCCTCAACAAACTCCCTCTCAAACCGCTGGATCTGGTAGTCATCGCTAAGGTTGGGGTCAGTGTAGAACGTGCCGTCACTCTCGATCTTCTGGGCCATTGCACCCGCGCTGATGCGCCAGTTGTCATTGATGTCCCACTGGGCTGCGATGCGACCGCCACTGTAGGTGGTGTCGTTGAAGTCGTCCTCTACAAGAGCGGCGTTATTCGCTTCAAGGAACGTGACGTTGCTAAAATCTGTGACGCCTTGTTGGAAGCCGCCGCGGAAGCCGACTTCAGTCCCGTTGGAGCGGACCGCGCTGCCAGGCCGGAAACGCGCGCTTTCCGCCGCGGTCCGCGTGCCCGCGACATTATCGATATAGCCACCTTTCTCATCGGTGAAGACCACACCGCGAATGGCAAAGTTATCGCTCAGCGGAATATTCAACATGGCATTGATGTTGTAGTTGGCTTCACCGTCTTTCATGGTCGATGCGCCAGCCTGAACGCGACCGAAGAAGCCAGACGGATCAGGTTTGTTAGTGATCAAACGCACCACGCCAGCCTGTGAGCTCGCACCAAACAACGTGCCCTGCGGACCCGCGAGCACCTCTACCCGGTTAATGTCAGTGATGTAGATATCGAGGTTACGACCGGGCTGTGCCATCGGTTGCTCGTCGAGATAGAGCGCCACGTTGGGGCTCAGACCAGCTACGCCTGACGTTGTCAGGTTAGGAGTGGTTGATGCCACACCACGGATATACATAGTGCTCTGGCCAGGACCCGCACCACCGGCTGACACATTGGGCAGCTCGATCAGGTAGTCAGAGAAGTTAGAGACGCCACGCTGGTTCAGCGACTCTTCAGTAAGCGCTGATACCGCGACAGGTACGTCCTGCAGACTGGCTTCTTGCTTGGTCGCTGTGACCACAACTTCTTCCAGCTGTGCGTGGACTGGACTCGACACCAGCGGCAGTAGCGCTACACCGAGCGCTGCCGCCAATGGTGTGCGTTGAAAACGATTGGGATGAGACATACGGGCTACCTTTTTTCTCATGGCTTGGAAAGATGATTATTTTTCGAAAACTACAGCGACGTAGGCTACCCCTTATAACTGTTGCCTGCAAACCGAAAACTTGTTTCAAACAAGGGTTTCTGGGGCGTTTTGCAGGGCTTCAGGTACACTCTGCCCACGCCTGATGTACGAGCCCGTTATGACCCAGCGCACTTCCCCCCGCTTCACCATCGATAAAGCGGTGTTCTTCCCCGCACTGATTCTGCTCTTTGGCGCCATCTTGATGGTGCTGACGATCCCCGAGAAAGGGAGCAACCCGTTTGCCGGGCTGCAGGCGCTAATTGTGGATACCGCAAGCTGGTTTTATGTTTTGATCGTGACGCTAATTGCTGTGATCGTCATTTATCTTGCGCTATCTCGCTATGGCAACATCAAGCTAGGACCCGATCATGCGGAGCCGACGTACAGCTATATTTCGTGGTTCGCGATGTTGTTTTCGGCGGGTATCGGCATCGGCATGATGTTTTACGGTATCGCCGAGCCCGTCATGCACTTCTTGGCGCCGCCGACCGGACCTGGGGGTACGCCGGCTGCGGCCACCGAGGCGATCCAGATCAGCTACTTTCACTGGGGTTTCAATGCTTGGGCGATCTACGCCATCGTCGCGCTGATTCTCGCCTACTTCGCTTACCGGCATGAACTGCCCCTGACGCTGCGCTCCGCCTTCTATCCGTTGATTGGCGAGAGGATCCACGGACCAATCGGTGCGTCCGTGGATGTCTTCGCAGTGATCTGCACCACCTGCGGCATCTCGGTGAGCCTCGGCCTCGGTGTGCTGCAAATCAATACTGGTTTCAATTACCTATTCGGCTTGCCGATCGACGTCTGGGTGCAGGTTGGGCTGATTTTTGCCACGATGGCGCTGGCCACGGTCTCGGTAGTCCTCGGGCTAGATACCGGTATCAAACGCCTGTCTGAGATCAATATCGTGCTGGCCATGCTACTCCTGCTGCTCATCCTGCTGACGGGCCCTACCGCCCTGCTGCTGGAGGGTACGCTCCAGAATTTTGGCGCCTACGTCGCGGGCCTCGTTCCGCGCACACTCGATATGTATGTCTATGAACCCACCGACTGGTTCGGCGGGTGGACCATTTTCTACTGGGGCTGGTGGATTAGCTGGGCGCCCTTTGTCGGTGTCTTCGTCGCGCGTATCTCCCGCGGGCGAACGATTCGCGAGTTCCTCGTTGGGGTGACTCTGGTACCCACCCTGTTCATCTGCTTGTGGATGGGGGTGTTGGGTGGCAGCGCCTTGGAGCTCATCACCAATCAGGGATTTGAAGAGCTGGGCACCGGAGTGCAGGAGAATCCGGCGGTGGGCCTGTTCCGCTTTCTCGAGTACTTGCCAGCGACCGAAGTGCTGAGCGTCATTTCCCTGATGATGATCGTGATCTTCTTTGTCACCTCTGCGGATAGCGGAGCCATGGTGCTCAATATGCTGAGCGCCAAAGGGGTGGATAACACGCCTGCCCTGCAGCGCACGCTCTGGACGATGGTGATCGCGTTGGCCGCGTCACTGCTGCTACTTGGCGGCGGTTTACAGGCGCTACAGACCGCGACGATTGCCAGTGCACTGCCGTTTGCCATTGCCATGCTCGGTGCGTTCTGGGGCTTTGGCCGCGCCATCGTGGCGGATGACGCGAAGCGCCAGGCACACTCCATTCATGCGCCACCCGTGATGGCGGCTGAGGGCTGGCGCGATCGCCTGCGATTGCTGCTGGATTATCCCGATGATCGGACTGTGCAAACGTTTCAGCACAACACCGTGCACGCTGCGATGCAGTCGTTTGCCAGTGAATTGGCAGAGCGTGGCGTGGCTGCGAGAGTCGTGGCGGAAGATGATGCGTTCTCTGTCCGACTAGAGGTCTTTCATGGCGAGGAGGTTGACTTCACCTATGAGGTGCGAGCGAGTCGTCACTCGCTACCCGATGCCTCGATCGGTGTGGCCGAGGGTGGTGCTCAAGCTAAAAGCTTCTTCCGCGCCGAGGTACACCTCGCGGAGGGCGGCCAGGACTATGACGTGATGGGCTGGTCTCAGGAGCAGATCACTGTCGATATCCTTAACCAGTATGAGGATCACCTGCACTTCCTCCACACGCTTCGGGAGTAAGTCAGGGCGCGGATGGCGGTTTATTGAACGATCGTGACCGGGTGAATCGGCGCTTTGGTCCGATCGGGGTTGATCTCTAGCATCCGGGGGATCATGACATTGAGCGCGGCCTGCCGGTTTTCCGGAGCGGGGTGTGTACTAAGAAACTCCGCGGGCCGCTCGTCGTTAAGGTCTCCCATTTTTTGCCAAAGTGTGACCGCGGCTTCAGGGTCATAGCCCGCCTTGGTCGCCAATACCATGCCCATCACGTCGGCTTCGTTCTCGGCGTCGCGACTGTTGGGGAGTGTGAGGGCCACGTTGGCAAGTACTGAGGCGCCGGTCATCGCCACGCTACTGTTATCTGAGGCTGCGCCAATGACTGCCATCCCTGTAGCCGTGGCCATTGCCCGCGACATCCGCTCTGCGGTGTGGTTCGCTAGCGCATGCGAAATTTCGTGGCCCATGATTTGCGCAAATTCATCATCGGTGAGCTCGAGCTTGTCAAATAGTCCCGTGTAGACCGCCATGCGACCCCCCGCCATGCACCAGGCGTTGACGGTCTCCGCGTCATCGACAATCGCAACACTCCATTTCCAGTCTGCGCTGGTTGAGAAGTCGGTGACGGCAATAAAGACCAATCGCCCAGTGATCCGAGCAACCCTCGCAACCGTCAGCGGATCGCCGACCAGTTTGTCTTCGTCGTCCAACTGCCGGACGGTATCCATGTAAGCCGCCTCTGACTCGATAATCGCGGCATCGGGAGAGATGATAATGAACTGGGTGCGCCCGGTCGGACTCACTGCACAGCTGGATAGGAGCATCCAAACGGCTAGGAGGGCCCAGGATCTGGTGCGCATTATAATTTTGTCGCGGCACATTAGTGAGTTCCTTCTGATCCCACTGTCACAGTCAGACACCCTAGCGAAAGCCGTGTTCAATTTCTGGGTATTTATCACGCTTTAGCGCCTTATACCGGGCGCAAGTCTTCTCGCCGTATGTATTAGCCCGGCTCTGACTCGGCGCCAGCCGTGACGCGCAATAGGCCGCGATACACACCTCGCGCATTCGATTCACCAGTGATCACGCGATACACATCCTCACTGATCGGCAGACTGATGCCTTTTTCCCGAGCCAGCTCGATCACGGTCGGGGCGCTTTTTACGCCCTCGGCCACCATGTGCATGCTGTCGATGATGTCCTCTATCGAACGCCCTTTTGCCAGCTCCATCCCGACATGGCGGTTCCGGCTCTGCGGGCTGGTGCAGGTAGCGATCATGTCGCCCATGCCCGCCAGTCCTGCAAAGGTCTCGGCCTTGCCACCGAGTGCCTCACCGAGCCTGCTCATCTCGGCCAGCCCGCGGGTAATGAGCGCCGCACGGGTGTTGTCACCCGCGCCCAACCCGTCGCCCATACCCACCGCAATGGCAATAATATTTTTCAAAACGCCTCCCAGCTCGCAACCGATGACGTCTTGATTGGTGTAAACGCGGAATAGGCCATTGTTCAAAGTGGGCTGTAATGCGAGGGCAGCGTCGTGCGCCTCAAGCGCCAGCACACTGGCGGCCGCCTGGCCTGCGACGATTTCGCGGGCGAGGTTGGGTCCGGTCAGCACCCCGGGAATGTTATTGGGCGACACGTCGCGGATGATCTCGGTCATGCGCATCCGGCTGGCCTTCTCCAGCCCCTTACTCAAACTGATCACGGGAATATCCCGCGGCATATCGGGCAGAGCGTTCACCAGCACCTCGCGGAAGTGGCTACTGGGCACAGCAATCAATACGGCATCAGCGTTCTCAACCGCGACGTTCAGCGCGGTCGTAGCGGTGAGCTTAGGATGCAGTCTGGTGTCCGCCAGATAGCGCGTGTTGGTATGGTGTTGGTTGATCTCGTCCACGATTTGCGCGTCACGCGCCCAAAGCACGGCATCGCATTGGCGGCTGATCACCGAGGCGGTAGTGGTGCCCCAGGAACCCCCACCGAGGACAGCGACCTTAGAGCGTTTCACGGGCAACGTCCCTCAGGGTGCTGGCGCCGCGGTCGGCAATACTCAGCGCGCGAATTACCTCAAGGCGGCGAATCAGCTGGTTCAGCGCCTCTGCCTGACGAAGTCGGCCGTCAGCATCGTTGATCAGCCTGCGGCTCACGAGCATTTTCCATGCATTGGCAAAAAGCAGTTTTCCAATCGAGGCCTCGCTGCTGATCCGGCGCTGCAAGTATGCCTGCTTGCCATAGCTCATGCACCGCTCGATGAAGGCGTCCTCCTCCATCAGCTCTCCGCCTGAATGGCGGATCAGAATATCGGTGCCAATGCTGTAGGCCTCGGCAAAAACGGTGAGCGCCACGTGCCCCAGTTTGGGTGAGAGCCGATTCATGATCAGTCGCGCATTGTCGGGGCTCTCGCTCAACAAGGGCTGCCAGTCGGGCTCGTCACGACTTAGCTCGGCGTCGATCTGTTGCTCGAATAACTGGGTGTCAGGGTAGAAGAACTCGAATTTAAAGAGATCCCGTAGCTCTTGTACCTCGGACCAGAACTGCGAAAGTGATTCGCTGCTTTCATGTTGCTCGCTGACAGCCAGAAGTGCTAGCTCTGTGACCGCGCGCGTTAGAAAGAAATGCACAATGGTGTTTCGGTAGAAGCTGGCAATAGGCGCCTGACCCTCAGCGATGCCGTAAACCGTCTCCAGGCCGCCTTCGAATCGGGTGATGATGCCCTCTTCCATCATGTTCGCAAGCAGGCTACCCATTTCCTCGGCGTAATTGAGGTTGAAGTCGGGAGACAACCTCACGTCGCGGGCGGTGGCCCACTCGGTCATGATCGAGACCTCGTTGACGATTTCCGGCTCGGTTAAGGCCCGCGGAAAGGCGCCTAACAGCGCAGTGGAGACAACTGCCGGGAACGTTGCGGGTGTAACGCGGTTGGCCTCCACGGCCACCTGGAAGGCGATCTTGGAGATCGCTAACTGGTCCTCTGGATCAGGTGCTGCGTCAAGGCGCACAGGTTCGCCGAAGTCCACATGAATTCGGCCCATCGGGCGGGCGATACTTTTCAGGTAGCGCACCATCCAGCCCACAGATTCTGGTGCCTTGGGTGTGCCCGACTGCTCGCGGGCGTACTCTTCCGCGTCTCTCACAAGGTCATAGGAAACCGACACGGGGATGATGTGAATGTCACGTGAGCCCGCGTGGTGTGCGCCCTCCAGCACGTATTTGAGTAGCCCGTATTTGGGTGGCATCAACTTGCCGAGCCTAGAGCGCGTGCCCTCAAATGACCAGGTCATCGGGAAGCGCTTTTCCATCAAATAACCGATGTACTGCTTGAGGCTGAGTTTGTAGACCTCGTTGTCCTGAAAACTGCGACGAATGAAGATGCCGCCTGCCCGTCGCAGGAAGAAGCCCAGGATCGGGATATTCAGATTGGCGCCCCCGAAGAAATGCGGCATCGGGAAGTCATTGTCGAACAGGATTTTCGGCACCACGAATCCGTCGATGTAGGTTTTGTGGGTCCACAGCAGGGCCGAGGGGTAGTGGCGCACAATGTGTCTGATCCGTTCGAGGTCATTCGGGTCGTAGTGCAGCGTTTTCTCGTAGCCCAACCCCAGACAGATACCACACAACTTGGCCCACACATCGAGCCAGAATCGGGTGGGTATCGAAATCATCTCCCGTAGGTATTCGCTGGCTTCCGCCCTCACCGCCTTGGTCGGTTGCTCCCTCTCATTGGCGATGTTCAGCAGACCCGCCCGGAAGGCACGGTTGTTGCGAATACTCTGGTGAACATAGCGAGGCACTTTGTAGCGACCGCCAATTAACTGACGCTCCGCAATATCGATGACCACCGCGGCCTGCCTCGCGACAAACACCGCGAAGTCCTCAGGCTCATTGTCGTCCAATAATCCTGTCTTGGCCTGAAACCGTTCGGCGAGGTCGCGATTCGCCCCCGGCTCGCCAAGGGTGAGGTGGACGTGCTCGGGGTTCAGTCTGGCGACACGATCAGCCAGCCAGCCCGGGGGTCTGCGCTCTCCGCCGCGGAGAGCATCGCGTAATCGAGGTCCGGTGCTGGCGCTTCTCTCGGCTTGTAACCACGACACCCTGAGCGGTGCCACCATGGCGTTCGGATGTTGCTGGAGCGCCTCTGACAGTTTCTCCACATTCAGCGTTTTGCGGTCGTCTCGCAAATCCAGCAACACGACCGTGTGGTTAGAAGCGTGGCTGTCGTGCGCGGCGATCCACTGCTCGAGTACCTGTCGCTCAAACCGCCGCGTAGTGTCGAGCAGAAAAATGACGTGGTGGGCGGAGGGTGGCCAGGGATTGTGGGCAAGCTGATCCTGCAGCGCGGTGGCCAGACTCACTCAGTGCCTCGTGGCCGGAGCCTCTGGATCGAAGCCATTCTTTGCGTCGGCTGACCGCACCCCGTTGGGGCTGACACCGCGTTTGCCGCGACGTGCTGACGGCACGCCGTCTTGTTCGCTCGGCTCGGTTGCGGCCTTTTTAAGCCGAGGTTTACTCTGCCGGCCGCGCACCTCGGGCTTTAGGTCATCGGGCGTATCGCGTCGTGCGTTGGCGGTCTCTTCTGCGGAGAGCTCTGGCTGGCCCAGCGTTCGTAGGAAGGCATTTCGCACTTTGGCAATGTGCTCGTCGATGTTTGCAACAGACCAATTGGTGGTCTGAATTGCCGGCAGGATATCGATGTGCACGGTACCGCTGCGGAAGATTTTGTCCCCCTTGGGAGAGATATCGCCAGAGTTGTGAATGACGACCGGCACAATGGGCACACCCGACTGAATCGCTACGTGGAAGCCGCCCTTTTTAAAGGCGCCCAGTCTCCGCGTTGGGGCACGGGTGCCCTCTGGCGCGATAACGAGGCTTTTCTTTTCCTCTTGCATCGCCTTGACCAGCGGCTTCATGGTTTCGATCGCCGCCCGCCGGTCGCTGCGATCAATAAACACGACGCCTGCTGCGCCCATCAGGAGGCCGATGACAGGAAGATTTTTTAGCTCCCGTTTACCGACGCCTACAATGTCCCGGCGGATTAAGCTGGCCATGATCAGCATGTCGGCATTGCTTTGGTGGTTGAACATAAAGATCGCCGGGCGCTGTTTCCAGAGGTGTTCGCGGCCGCGCACATCGAGATCCAATCCGATCAATGCGCTGGCGGTCTCGGCGAACAGGGAAATCGAAAAGTTGAGGGAATCCCGCCGTGAGCCACTCAAGGCATAGAGCGGCAAGCCCATCATGAAGCTTCCCACGAGCGATCCGGTTGCGGCGAGTGAGCGCACGACCTGACTGCTTGTGGCGTTACCCCGGCTGCTGAAGTCAACCATCGACCAACCAGCTTCGCGGGCGGTCTTCTTGAGTTCGCGGCTGCCGTTTAACACTGCCGGGCGTCCTGCTGTTTCCAGTAATTCAATATCGTCGATGCTATCGCTATAGAAGAAGCAATTTTCCAGATCGCTACCCTGTTGCGCTGTGAACCGTTCGGCGGCATGCATCTTGCCGATGCCAAAACAGGTGGGCTGCACGACACCACCCGTGAACTGCCCGTCCTCGACTTCGAGATCTGTCGCATAGACATGCTGAATGCCGAGGTCCTTCGCCGCGGGCAGCACCTGATACGGTGTGGCTGAGCTGATGATTGCGATGCTGTGACCGGCCGCGCGGTGCGCCTCGATGAGTTGTCGAGCCTCGGGGTAAATCAGTTTGGCAATCGCTTTGCGAAATAGTCGCTCGCTGTTGGCGATGTAATCCGTCTCTGAGCGCCCTGCAAGATATTGGGCGTGGACCGCCATCAGTGCCGAGAAGCCCAAGGATCCAATGCCAAATCGGGTGGCCGCTTGAGTCAGCTGCACCAAGTCTGCGGGTGAGATCTCGCCCCGGGCGATTTGATCTTTAAGAAACGCAGTCGCGGAGTAGCCCGAGATGATGGTCCCGTCAAAATCAAAAACCGCGCAGGTTTTAGGGCCTTGCTCGGCATCAGCAATGTTCTGGAGCAGACTGGAAAATGACACGACAGACTCGACTTCGCGTATGCTGGCTATGACACATTATTAGCACCTTACACGCCTGTCTGTGAGAGCTCCAAACGTAAAAAACCCACAAGCTTTAATGCTTTAACGTGACGCAAAAAACAGGGCTTTGATCACGATGGATTATGGGTTCATTACATTGCTACCCACCTTGCTGGTGCTGGGTCTGGCGATCTGGAGTCGGCGCACGCTTGAATCGGTGCTTGCAGGGGCTTTATTCGCCTTTTTCATCATTGACGGGGTCGGCTTTCTCGATGCCATGGCGGAGGCAACGCTGGCAACACTGATGACCGAGGATGTGGCCTGGGTCATGCTGGTCTGCGGGTTATACGGTGGCTTTATCGGGTTATTGGTCAAAGGCGGGGGCTCCTATGCTTTTGGCCGGGCGGTGATGAGGCGCATCGAGACCAAGCGTGGCGGCCTGCTCGCCACCTGGGGTCTTGGCTTGGTGATTTTTCTGGACGACTACCTGAACTCATTAACAGTGGGTGCAACCATGAAAGCGGTGACTGATCGCTTCCGCACTTCGCGCGCCATGCTTGCTTACGTCGTGGATTCCACCGCAGCGCCCCTGTGTTTGCTGGTTCCTTTATCGAGCTGGGGCGCCTATTTCGCCAGCCTGCTGGAGCAAAACGGTGTGGCTTCTGAGGGTCAGGGCCTGTCGGTGTTCATCGATACCATCCCCTATCTCTTCTACCCCATGGTTGCTTTGTTGATCGTCCCGCTGGTGGCGCTGGGGATCATCCCCCTGATCGGGGCGATGCGTCGCGCGGAGGCGCACGCCGAGAGTACGGGTGATCTCGGTATTGTCGAAGACGATGCGCTGGCAGTGGAGGAGAACGCGCGCGGCGGTATGAGCGTGTTCTTCCTCCCCATCATTGCGATGGTTTTCTTCACGATGTTTCCGAACATCGATTTACTGCGGGGTGTCATTGCCGGAATTCTGGTGACCTTTGTCTATTATGCGCTGGTGCGCGTCATGCCTGCGGGTGAGATGTTCGATACCTGTATCGACGGCATCAAGTCCATGGTACCGGTGTTGGCGATGCTGCTGACGCTATTTGTGTTTGTGGAGGCCAACGATCGTCTAGGTCTCACGCCCTACGTCATCGATGCAGTGTCACCTTTCATGACCGCGCAGTTGTTACCGGTTGTGGTATTCGTAACCGTGTCGATGCTTTCGTTCACCACGGGATCCAACTGGGGCGTGATTGCTATTACTATGCCCATTGCTTTCCCATTGGCGCAGGCCTTCGAGGTCAGCATTCCGCTAGTGATGGGGGCATTATTCTCCGCCAGTGGCTTTGGCTCCCATGCCTGTTTTTACTCGGATTCCACTGTGCTCTCGGCGCAGGGGGCGGGTTGTCGAACCCATGAGCACGCGATCACCCAGCTACCCTATGCGTTGTTGGGCGCGGCCATCGCCG
>CAJXDE010000035.1 GCA_913052635.1 uncultured Halieaceae bacterium | reverse complement strand
ATAAAATTAGAACTAAATTAAAAGTGTGAAAAAGTGTGTGTGGTATGAAAGGTAAAATAAAATGTAATCAAAAACAATACACACTCTAGTGCTTGGTGTTATTATATATAAAAATACGTATATTGTCTATTAGAGCTCGATAATATATATTCTATGCATATGATATATACATACTATCATATATATATGACATATATATATATATGATTAGAAAAAATAAATGGAAAATCTCAAAATCTAATATTTTTAAAGATATAAAGGCATAAAAAGGCACTATGTAAAATATTTTTATATACTACCTTTTCTCTACGCAATGTACATGTTTTTGATTATTTTCCTTTATGGGCAATTGTTGCTGGTTTATTTATTATATTCTTTTTCATCAACTTTGCTACTTTAGCTATTTTATGTTGGATAGTATGATGTACAGGTTTTGCTGCAACATTTTTATTATTATTATTATTAGTGTGAACTTTTACCTGTTTTGGCAATATACCTTTTTGGATAAATGCAACATGGTGTTGTTTCATTACTGGTGGCATGTGACTGATAATAGCATGCGTTTGTAACACACGTGTCTTTGGTTTTGAAGGGTCTTTATTCGGAGTTGCTGGATGATTTAACATATATACACCAACATTTGCTACAATTAATACAACAATAATCACCCATAAAAGTGCTTTATTTGCACAATAACGATATGCCATACTATTTAAAATGGACCCGGCAGAGTTTGACATTACAAGTGTTTCATCTACGTTTTGCTTTGTATTTGCTAAAATTTCTGTTTGTTCATCTACTTTAACCAGTGTTGAAACACCTAATTCTTTGGAATCATTCACTAATCTCATAGAATTTTTCATTAAATCATCTGTCTCGTTTAACCGGTCTATCCCGTCAATAGCTCTATTCCTAAATTGTTCCCCACGTGCTTTACTATTAAAGCCTCCACTGTTTGATGATGAACTATTTCCATACAACTCATTGTTGTTCCTGCTGTTCCGATTGTTGTAGTTCCTCATTTGCATATGTTCCTGTTTGTTGTTTTGCTTTTGGTTGTGCTTGTTGGTGCGCGCTCTCAGCGCGCCCACCCCGGTAATCTCGGCAGTAGTGATGGGCTGTTCGAATGACACACCCACAAAACTCTGTGCTGCGAGGTTATACACCTCTTGAGGCTCTGCCTTCTCTAACAACCGGATGGCGGAAGAAAGATCGGTCAGATCGTATTCGAGCAGTTTGAGGTTAGAGTGATCAGTGATGCCCAGTTCGTCGAGACGCCAGAAATTGACCGAGCTGGTCCTACGATAGGTGCCAAATACGGTATAGCCCTTCTCAAGCAGAAGTTGAGAGAGGTAGGCGCCGTCTTGCCCGGTGATGCCCGTTACGACTGCACGGTTTCTGTTGTCCGACACGGTGGAGTTTCCTTCATCGTAGGTCTTCAAAAAGGGCGAGCGCTTCTGGTGCGCTGTGTTGCGGGTTTGTCGCTTTCTCAAGCTCTCGGCGCGCGGCACCGAGTCACAGCCGCGAGAGTCTAGCATTGATTAGGTCGAGCTGGCGATGCTCGGGCGCAAGCGCTTACCGGGGTGAGGGCAGGTGGTGATAAAGATCCTGGATCGCCCTGGCCGAGGCATCAATAGTCAGTGTTGTAAGGAATTTCTGGCGACCTTTTAAGCCCAGGCGAATGACAAGAGCAGGGTCGTCTCGCAGCCGGCATAGCGCGTCGGTGAGGCAGTCCACGTCATTGGTCGGCGTAACTAGACCGGTCTCACCATCTTCCACGAGCCACGACATGCCTGACCCTTCAACGTCTGAAACCACACAAGCTTTGGCGGCACTCATCGCCTCCAACAGCACCATACCGAATGACTCTGTCCGATCAGTAGACGGTAGGCACAGGCAATCGCAGCGAGACAACAATTTATCTTTCGCGGCGTCACCGAGCAAACCATGAAATCGAGCGCGTGCGGAGAGGTTGAGAGAATCTTTGAGGCGCTCAAGTGACTGGGTCAGTTCGCCGTGACCTACGAGGTCCAGAGTTATCCCTTCGGTTTGAGCAATTGCACGTAGCAGGATGTCGAATCCCTTGTAATGGGTCATCCGGCCTATTGCTAACACGTTAAGGTTTCCGGCCGTTTCAGCACTGGCTTTGCCCGCGCTCGCAGGGACCACTGTCGAATCATTGCGCGTTTGAGCACCAAATCGATCTTCAATACCGAGCGGTATCACCGCGCATTTGTTCGAGAACTTTGCGAGAGGCTCACTGGTCGCGAGATAGGGTGGAGATGACACAATGACCTTATCGGCTTTCTTTAACAGTGCTGACTCAAAAGGCGAGTAGATCCCGTAGGCAAGTTTTAAAAGCCAGTGGCTACTCTGTGTCCGCACATCGGACTGCCAATGAATCACCCATGGTAGGCGTCTCGCAGATGGCAGTGCCAATGCCCAAAATGCAGAAGGGTTTGGCAGGTGGAGATGCAGCAAGTCAGGCTGCTTCCTCTTGATTAAACGGTGCAGCACCCACGGGAAGCTAGGGCTGATGGGTGTAAAGAGTAATCGGCCCCAGGTAGCCGCCCTAACAATAAGTAACGTAGAGCCATTTTCTGAAAACGATTCTTCGACGGAAGTGAGACTGATCTTCGACTGGTGCACCAGCGCGCAGGGATTGATCTTCAGCGCTGCCAAAGCATGCATGAGATTATGAAGGTAGGCTTCCATGCCTCCAACGTCGGGAGGGAAATACTTACCGATGTGCAAAACGTTCTTTGCCGTAGCGGTCCCGCTCATTCAACCTCCGGGGTCAGTAGTACATACCCCTCTCCAGATTGGCGAGGTCGTAGTAAAGAGATTCGCGCCAGCTCAGCCGCTTTCTCTTGCAGTTTAGAGGGATCTTTTCCGAGCAGCACCACGGTACCCGAAAAGTTCGTCACGACTTGGGTCAACGCTGCTGCATCAATCGCGGCCGCACTCGTGGGCAACGCCATGAAGGGTAGGCGCTGAGCCTCAAACTGGCTGAATCGATCCAGGCTTGCTATCAGCATGGGCGCCACCGTTAGGGCCGGATTTTGTTCTACCGACGCAATGAGTGGTATCAAATGCGCGCCATCGAGTTTCACCGTGTCAGTAGCGGTATTAGCGCCCGCTGGCGGGCCTCGCATGACTGAAGATACCTGATTGAGGTGCGCAATACTTCCAAGTAGCCATAGGCCCGATACGGCCAGCAGCATGCCTCGGACCACTGCCGTTCTGCTCCCCGGTGCCAGTAACCACCAAGTGACCCCGATCACAACAATGAGCATAAGAGCAGCCACTAGCACTCTCTGAAGGGCAATGGGTGCCGGCAGATGCCCTGTCGTGGTATTGATAAGCCGGTGACTCAGCGGACCGGGCGTCACCCAGTGATGAATCAGCGCTGGTATAGCGTTTAGTAACGAATCGGTGAGTGTCACCGATCTTATCGCCGCCTGATTGAAATTCTGGGGCTTCGCCAGAAAGCCCATTTCGGCTATCGGCCTCTGCCAAAAGTCCTGATACTCCGCCATGTCCAGAACTGACCACCCTGAAAGGGGCAGCGGTGTGGCGTGCACACCAGGCTCGTCATTGTTGATCCAGTATAACGACAGTTTCTCTGGCGCTTGCATCCAGGATTGGCTGACAACATAGCGGGGTTGTATCGCATTACTATGCGTCAACGGAATCGCCGCAACACCAACCGGTAAATTGTCACCCCGGAACTGATAGCCCTGCTGGGATTTGTGAAGATCACCGACCACGGGTCGAAATTCGGCGGCCGACACAGTTTGGGTGAGTGTCCCAGTGCTCTGTGGCGCCCCCAACGACGACATGGCGAGAGTCAGAGGCAGCGCCATGGCCAGAGGAACAACGAACAGGGTGGCAGCGAATAGCCCGGTTGACCACTTGGGAGGCGTGTCGTTGTTGATGGCAGATTGCTGTGTTGTCGGCTCTGTTTTTGCTGGGCCCTTTACTGACGCGCCCCTCAACACGGGTAGAGTTGATTTTGCCGTGGCTTGCAGGACTGCGGTGATAGTGACCACGAGCACGGGCACATTCTGTAACAGGAGTCGGTTGATAGCGGTGCCAGTTTCGGCATAGAAGGAGTGCTCCGAAAGCCCGAAAATCACGACGTGGACTGCCATCAGACACAACGCCATCAGGAGGTAGCCGAAATAGTCGCGGAAATCCCTTATTAAAAGCGTTACCAGGGCAATGCCGTAAAGTGGGACGAGGAGTAAAAAATTGCCTTGCAGGATGCTCATTTCCAGAAAGGCAGGCGCAGGGTTAAAGGGCCGCGCGGCAAATACCCCAAGCCACCCGGCGCTAAGCGCTGATTCAGTCACACCCCATCGACCGAGTGGCCCCAGATCTACCGGTTGAGCGAACCCGAGCGCAACCGCGACCGGCGCAATGACGACCCATCCCCAGAGGGTCCGTCGTGGCCAAAAATTGAACGCCATCGCCACTCCGCAACCCAGTGCCAGCCAGAGCCAGCCCTCGGATTTCCATAAACACCCGAGAGCAAGCAGTAACAAACTCATGGCCAGGGTGGAGCGAGCTTTGCGCTGCGTCCATAGGCAGATGCCCGCAAGCCCCATGCCACTGGTACCCATCACCCAGATGTCCGCGTAGCCCGCCAGCACACCGTGCCAGTGCACCAGAGGCCCCGTTACCAATAGCATGGCGCCAAATAGTGCTGCGATGGGATGGTTTGGTGTCTGAAGACGACACAACCCCGCCATAATCAGTGCGCTGGCGGTCATCACAAAAAACCAAGGGATACTGGCAGCTTGATCGCTCCAGCCACCTGATACAGCGGCAGCAAATGCAGCAACGGCGGATAATGAAATGGGGTAGTGTGCTGCGGGCAGTGTAAAACCCGATCCACTGACCAGCCACTCATTGAATGTGGCAAAGTCGACGGCCTGATCGGTAGTGACCCAGGCTTTGGCACGAAACATCCAAGTGGTGAACGCGTCCCAGGGGAATACTTGCTGGCTCATATTATTCAACAGGATCAGCGTTAAGTATCCTGCGATCAAACACAGGCACACAGCGTTAAACCATGTAAGCCGGGTGCCTAGGGGCATGCCAGCCGACAGGGCTAGGCGGCTTCCCCGATTGAAATCGAGTGCAGTGACCACCGCCGCACAGCAACTCACCAGCAAAATAGCTTGGCTCACTGTGGAAATCGCAAGCCAGTTCTGGCTTACAGTAAAGCTAATCACCGCCATGGCCACGAAAAACCCTAACCCGAGGTCAATCAACGCGTCGGTTGGTAATCCCAGTCGGCGAGTGACACCCTGACAAACACCAAAGCCGGCGATTGCCAAAGCAAAAAAACTCAAGAAAGTGAGGGCCATACCTGCCTTTCGCTCAACTACGCACGGTGATTATGGCATTGAACAGAACTTGGTGGTCCGCCCGCAACTATTGTCTGTGCAAGCGCATTGCTTTTCGGCGGGTCGTGGTGAGGTGATAGAGCATTGGCTGAGCGAACCGCTTTTTTTGAGCACGGAGTCTGGCTGGCGGTCTTACGGGCGGCCGCCCTTGATTATGCGATTTTTTAGTGCCTGCCTACACTGCGATTTGCGTGATTCAAAGGCGGAGAAAGTTGATTGAAAAAAGATCGACGATATTCGCGATAAACGCACTCGCGCGCCACTTGGTATTAAGACGCTCGTCATGCCACGGGCTGCGTTTTTGCAAATGAGCGGTTGAAAACAGAATATTGCCAATGTTCTATTATGGTGGATTCACGTTCTTTCGGGATTATGAGAATTTATCGACAAAACGGTGTGACTGAGGCGGTTGGCTTGAGTCAATGCAAACCCGCATTGACCAACGGTTGGCCTCTTATCGACAGGTGACTGTTGCATGGCTGACCAGCAGCGCTCTGTAAGGCGAGTGCTATCTCTAGATGGCGGAGGCATTCGAGGCATCATCCCCGCGCTAGTGGTGGCCCATCTCGAGCGTCAAATGGGTGCGCCTGCGAGCGAGCTCTTTGACCTGATTGTCGGCACATCAACGGGCGGCATTTTGGCTCTTGGCTTGTCCCTGCAGGATCAACAGGGCGGGTCTTTGTTGGCTGCAAAAAGGATGGTGGCACTGTATGAGCGGCACGGTGCACAAATCTTTGAGAGATCCTTGTGGCGCAAATTACGAACGGCAGGGGGGCTCCTCGAAGAGGCCTATTCCCATGAAGCACTTGAGAGCGTCCTCCACAAATACTTTGCGAATAAAAGGATGGGTGACTGCGGTACGCCGGTGATGGTCACCAGTTACGACATCGAGCGCCGTAAAACGGTATTCCTCAAGAGCTGGCACCCAGATCATAGCGAGTTGCTGTGTGCCGAAGCGTCGCGCGCAACTTCGGCGGCGCCGACTTACTTTGAGCCCGTCAATTTACAGTGGGCAGAACAAAGCGCCACGCTGATCGACGGGGGAGTATTCATCAACTCACCCGCCGTGTCGGCCTACGCCGAGGCCTGCAAGTTGTTCCCCGATGAACCCATCGCCATGCTCTCTTTGGGCACAGGTGAGTTAACCCGACCAATCCCCTACGACGCGGCCAGGACCTGGGGAAGCGCGTTGTGGATTATGTCTTTACTGGATTGCATGTTCGATGGCGCGTCCAAAGCGGCGGATCACCAAATGCGCTTGTTTATGGGTGATCACTATCTGCGTGTGCAAACACCATTGCACTTCGCGAGCGATGACATGGACGATGCCTCCCGAGCTAATATCCGGAATTTAAAGCAGACTGCTAAGGAATTGATTGAGCGGGAAGAAGATGCATTGCATCAATTTTTGGCGCTGGGCGCGCCAAGCGAGCTCAAGTGGTCAGCACCTTAAAATAGCCAGTTTGGGTGATGTCAGTGATAGGCGTTGTGTAGCCATGGGCCGGGCAGTGGCCGGCGTGACCAGAGATCCGAGCAGCTCCCAACATGGCTGATGAGCCGACAGAAAGATTGGTACTCCCGGCGAATAGGTGAAAACGAGTGCAAATCCCAAAACTGTAGGTGCTTGGGCTATCCGCCGTATTTATCCCCGCGTGTCAACGCTGCCCATGGTTACCGAACTGATGGATCAATTTGTCCCAGAGGTCTCAGCGCCTAGTCAGGCCTGAAGGCTTTGCTTGCCTCACAAATTTCCGGCCATGCCGACAATGCATCGGCAAACTGATCGCCCATTTCTCTTACGGAGGCCTCGGTGGTTATGGATTCGCCTTCGAAGAGACTACCTAGGGGTGCCGGCTCTGGGCTCTGTAAAGCCTCAATCAGGCCCGCTTGGGACTGGGATAAAAATTTGGACCACGCGGCCGCATTTGCTGAGGTATCCATGCCTGCGAGTTGTTCCAGATGTTCAGTGCAACGGGCCAATAAACTGGTGCGTTTGCTCGCAATCTTTTCACCCACCAGACGCTCGAGTGCATCGATCTCCAACTGAGCAAGCTTTTTGATATCGCCACTAACGCTCAACAGGCGGCGCGCTGGCGTCAGGCCTTTTTCTTCCTCGGGTTCACGCCCCAGCCAATCTGCCAACGTACTCATGCCCGGTTTAACGCTGAGCGGTTTTAGATCGCCGCGATTCGCCCTGTTATCGAGCGGTTCGTGACGGATGGCCCAGCCCTCACTTAGCACCAAAGAATTCGGCTGCACGCGCTGTAGCATGATGCCAAACAGTGCATCCTCACCCCGCCCGGCGGGGAAGTAAGGGGGCAGCAACGTGCGGTGATCAAAGCCAGTAAGCTGCGAAAGGGAACCATAGGCCGAGAGCGTTGGTCCGCGATAGCCCATCCAATTGGCTCGCACGGCGAGTAGGTGCTCGAGAGGCTGCTCCGAGCTGATGAGGCTTTTGATGCTTTGCTCGGGCAAAAAGAATATCCAGCTGGCGTCCCCGGTGCCAGGATCGCCCCATGATCCACATTGATTGAGGAGCACAGGTGATTTAGAGCCATATCGACTCAATAGCTCGCCATCCCAACCTGCAAGGTCCGCCGGTGCTGCGAGAGAGTTAAGCATCAGGTTGCCCAGCGATTGCCCAACATTGCCAAGTAATTGGGTGAGTGGATCGTGGTTTGTATCTAACGCGTGCTTTGCTAGCGCCTCAAAGCTCGCATAAAACGTGGCTTCCCGGCCTCTTGCGGAATCCAGCTTAAGACCGCGTGTCGCAAGGGGTGGGGCGATCGCCTGCAACAGAATATCGTCATCCAATACCAAGGCGCGGAAGCCTACGCTGAGCAGCAGGCTCACATTGCGGGCTCTGCCATAGGTAGGCCTCCCTAACCAGCGGTTGGCATCCAGCAAAAACGAGAGGCTGGACTGGTGTTGAGGTGCCGATGTGAGCAGATGGTTATTCAGAACCTGTTGCATCGCGGCATCAACGTGATGCACGGGTACGGGAATCTGACCTCTAATTGCCCCGATGACCTCAGTGTTGCGTCCCAGCGACTCCGCCTGCTTCGAATCGTCGATGATCCACAGGCTTTCGATGGCTGGGTCGATTGGGCAGCCACAAAGACTGTAAAGTAGTCGTTTGAGTGCTTCCGGGCGGTCACAGGTCAGAATAAAGACGCGTGCGGCGGTCGATTCGTGCGGCGTAACGTCCACGCAAAGGCGTTTCCAGGCCGCCTCTGCGGGTTCCAAAAATCCCTCGTCTCGGATGCTTGTGAGGATGCTCTTCGCATCTTCTGGGTTGTCCCTGAGCGGCGGCATCGCCGCTAAAATGCGCTCGAGATGTGCGTCCATCGATCTGAATGGCGCGCAAAAACTGAGCGCATGCGCCACCTCGCTCTGCACCAACATGCTCTGGTTGTTTCGGGAATTGTGCAGTGTGACTGTGTTGCCTATGCAGGGCAGCACCGTGGTGCTGTTAAAGCTCCATAACGGGGCGGATTCACCTGCGAGAGTAGGGGGTGAACCGATGGAATAAGAAAAATTAATGTCTGACATTGGTTCAAACAAGCTCCTGAATCCTAAGCTTAGTGTACCGCGGATGCGGGCCGGCTAAGCCCGCGAACTGCATCGATAATCGCATGAGTCCTCGGTAGGCTATTCGTGCACCGATGATGAGCCTTGGACTATTAGTCGGCAGACGGTTACCCACTCCCGCCTAGGCGGCCGCGTGGTGCGTTAGTCCGCTAATCTCAAGGGCGATGTGTCCGAAGAAACCACTCAGGACTAACAGCTGGTGACGGTAGAAGCCTAGCTACCCGAGATCTTCGATCACGTCGAGGTGGGTTTTATTGACCAGGCTGGAAAAAGGGGTGGTGTCGGCCAGAAAACTCGTCATTGAGCTAGCGGAGTGCTTACCCTAGCGTTGTTGAGGCCATTTGAATGGCCATCTCTATCGCCTGTTTCATGCTGCTCGCATCCGCCTGTCCCGTCCCGGCGAGTGATAGGGCAGTGCCATGGTCTACAGAGGTCCGGATGATGGGCAGACCCAGCGTCACATTCACAATCTCGCCAAATCTCTCTGACTTGATGATTGGTAGACCCTGGTCATGGAACATCGCTAGATAAGCGTCAGTTGTTGCGCGCTGCGCCGCACTAAACGCCGTATCTGCCGATATAGGGCCTTTAATGCTCAGGCCTTCTGCTCTGAGTAAATCGCAAACGGGGCCGATCACTTCCAGCTCTTCATTCCCCATGTGGCCATGCTCCCCTGCGTGGGGGTTTAGCCCCAGTACTGTGATGCGTGGGTGCGATATGCCAAAGGACGATCTAAGCCCTCTGGCCAGCACCCGAAGCGACCGTTCCAGGCTGCTAGGGGTAATAGCGTCCGGCACCGCACTCAATGGTAAATGCGTGGTCGCGAGCGCGACCTTAAGTGTCCCTGCAGTCAACAGCATGACTGGGGCGTCAGCGCTTGTCTGGTTGGCCAAAAACTCGGTGTGTCCGGAAAACGGGATACCGGCAGTGTTGATGATCCCTTTGTGTACGGGCGCGGTCACCATCGCATGGCACTCTTGAGCGCGACAGAGTTCAGTCGCCAGCTCCAACTGTGCCAGCACTTGGCCGGCGTTTTCTGGATCGAGCTGCGCGGGTGTACAGGGCTTGTGCAAGGAAATGTTAATGATAGGTAGGGTATTGGCGCGGTGTTCAGCTATGTTCTGCCCACTCGTATAGGGCGCTAAAGAGACGTTTAGGCCCAGTGCTTGATTGCGGGCTGCGAGGGTCTCCATGCAGCCCACTGCCACTAGCTGGGCTGGCCAGCTGGCCGCCGCGTTGGCTAGAACAATATCTGGCCCGACACCTGCGGATTCACCCGTGGTGATGACAAGCCGGGGGATCATTTGATGTCGACGAAGGCTTCTTCGCGAATTTTTCGGAGCCAGGCATCCAGCTCTTCCTGATATTTTTGCTCGCGGATATGCCCCGCCACTTGATTGCGTCGAATCTCCCCCGAGAAGTCTTTGTCCCGGCGGTCTTTGACTTCCAGAATATGCCATCCGAATTCGCTGCGGAAAGGCTGGCTAATCGAGCCTTCGGCCGTGCCTGCCATCGTGGCTTCGAACTCCGGCACCATCTGGCCCGGGTTTGTCCAGCCCAGTTCCCCGCCTTCTGCTGCCGAGCCAATGTCATCGGAGTACTGACGTGCCAGTTCACCAAACTCCTCTCCCGCCTCTGCGCGCACCCTTAGTTCAACGGCGAGGTCCTCTGCTGCTTGTTCATTCAGAACCTCAGTCGGTTTAACGAGAATATGCCGAACATCTGTCTGACGAACCAACTGTTCACCACCGACTGCATCCGCTAGGTAAACTAGATGAAATCCGGAAGATGAGCGCACTTTGGTCACCTCACCGACTGTCAATACCGGCACGGCATCGGCGAACATGCTGGGTATATCTCCAAGCTTGCGCCAACCGAGATCACCTCCGGAAAAGGCGTAAGGTTCAGTGCCACTGACTGCCTGCTCAAAGGGTTGGCCCGATTGAATATTACTCAGCACCTCGTTGATAAAGGCCTCTTTGGCGGCGACTTCTGAGGCATCTTCACCTCGGCTTATCGAAAGCAAGGCCTGTACCACCCGGTATTCCGGCTGGGTCATGGCTTCACCTTCCTCAGTGGTAAGGAAGTTATCGATCTCTTGCTCCGAGATATTGATATTTCGCATTACGTTGCCCTGTTGGACTCGCTGAATCGCAAGATCGTCCCGCAGGCCCTCCCGCGCCGCGGCATAACTCTGACCAGATTGCTCGAGTGCAGTGCGGAACTGCTCTAGCGTTAAGTTGTTCTGCTGCGCGAGCCTGGTCATTGCTTCATCGAGCTGCTGGTCCGGAATACGCACACCGTACCGGTTCGCCAGTTGGAGCTGGATACTGTCGAGTATCAAACGATCGAGAGTCTCGCGAATAAGCACATCGTCAGAGGGCACCTCAACGCCACGAGACTCCATAGTGCTCCTCACGCCTTGAACTCGCTCCTGAAGCTCGCTGGTCAGGATGATATCGTCGTCAACAATCGCGACTATCTGGTCCAGGACCTCGATTTGGGACGATGCTATGGAAGGCCAGAGACACAAAGCGAGCAATGGAGCTGACAAAAGTGCCAGAGCTGATCTTTCACGAGGTGTTGTCAGTCTGCAAAGCATGTGAAACCTCGTCTCCAGATTGTGAATGGGCTATGGACTATAGATGTTGTGGGAGAAAGCATCAAAATTTTCTCATCGACGCGTTGCCGATCGTTGCAGTGTGGCGTTGTGGTGCTTGCCCGGGAATTAGCGCCAAGTAACATACACTCAATCCAACACACCCAGCTAGCTACACTTAGAAATGCGCCTACCCAGGCACACTCGAGTTAGTTTCACAAGGCATGAAAACGCGGTTGCCCCTGGTCTGGGGTCACTGTGTGGCCTTTTTTCTCTGCCTGATCAATGAAAAGCCAGAGTCAAACAGCAAGGCGCACTGCGCAACTCACTCTAGCGGTCTGTGAACCCGCGGATCACGTCTTTGAGTAGGTTATCGACTCGGCCACCAAAACCACCCATACCTTTAAGTAGGAATTGCACCTGAATCGCGCTCTCGCGGTTGAGGTTGGGGTCGCTGAAATTGGGTATCTGACCGCGTTCGGTGTCTATGTAGCGCATATAAAGGATACGAAGACGCCAGCAGCAGTTGTCATACTCAAAGCCAACCATGTCTTCTACCGCCGTAGACCCTTCAAGAGAATACTCCAGTGCGCCAAACACACTCCAGTGGTCAGTAATTGAAGCGTAAGCCGAGACGTTAGCCTGCTCCGTCACCGGCCTTTCCAAAAGTGACGGCGGTGGTTCTCGTAAAGTGTAACCGGCACTCAGTACTGCCCCAGACCAAGGGAAGTAGGTGGCCTGCGCGCTCGCAGCATCAAAAGTATTGTCGTTGGTGTCGTACAGCGCGCTGGCCCGCAACTGCCATTGTGGGTTGGGCGACCAAGAGAATTCCCCCGCCAAAGGCGACGTATTTTCCGCCAGCTCCGGATCAAAGGCGTTCAGGCGAACTTCGCGGTCGCGGAAGTAGTAGATTTGGCCCAGACTGACGCTCAGTTTTTCTTCGCCGGTCTCGTTGTCGAAGTATCGACTCGTCACGCCAACCGAGAGTTGATTTGCATCATCAAGCCGGTCGTTGCCGGAGAAGCGCGTATCGCGAAAAAGTTGCCCGTAGCTAAAGGTTAGTTCGGCAGTGTCAAAATCGGGCTGAAAAATCTGCTCTTCGTATTGGCTATAAAGATAATAAACTCGGGGTTCCAACGTCTGGGTCATGGACTGGCCAAACAAGCTGGTCTGTCGCTCAAATATCAAACCTCCATCAAAGCTCGCCATCAGAGAACCCGCGTTGGGCGAGTTTTCGATGTCAGTAAACGGCCGGTCGAGTTCATAAGTCACGGATCGATACTTAATTGTTGGCCGCAAAAACCCCGCGGTCCAATTCATGGGCTTGGTCAGCCCGAACTCGTTATACAGGCGTTGGCCGGTAACACGTTCTATGTCGCTATCAAAATGCGACAACTCGCTCAGGAAAATAGGAGTCAGACCCGCCCACTCCCGATTACCCACCCAGCGCGCTGTCATCTGCGGAAGTTTGCGGTAGTCCTCGACGATGTCTTCAGCAATGGATTGAAACTGCTCGAAGTCTAGTGTGATCTGCCATTGGTCATTGGTCCAACCTAGCCTCGCCAGTTGTTGTAAAGCGGTTTCTCGTTGAGCGCTTAGGTTGCTGTTATTGAGGTCGCGGAGATATTCGGTATCGCTCACGCGCGTGAAGTTGACATGTGTGTACCAGTTTTCCCCATATTGACCATTATGCTGTGCGCCGACCAGCCATCTCGAACCATCGTCTAGCGGGAACTCGTCTTCATACTTGCTGTCGTCACCGGTCCAGCCACCGTCGAGCTCCCAGTAGCCCATATTGTCGCTTAGCCAGCGGAATTTTCCTTGATGGAGGAGGCCGCGCTCCTGAATGTATCGAGGGCGGTAGAGCAGATCGTAGTTAGGTGCAAGGTTGAGGTAGATCGGTGCCGTAATATCAACGCCACCCCGCGTATCGCTGCCGATATCGGGAAACAGCACGCCGGTTTTGCGGCGGGAGTCAACCGGGAAACGAATCCATGGCAGGTACATCACCGGCACGCCAGCCACCTTGAGCTTGGCGCCCCAGGCCTGCGCATCGCCGCTCCCTGGGTCGATTTCAAGCTCGTCCGCGTGCAGTACCCATTCTGGATCCTCGGGGCTGCAGTACGTCATGCGACCGTCGTCAATCGCGATTTCGCCGTTTCCCAGGCGCTTGAGTTGAACCGCTGAGCCGACCATTCGCCGATCGTGAATGACGTAACGTGCGTCGGTTACGGTCGCTTCTTCTGATTGGCTGTTGTAATCAATGCGGGATCCGCGAATCAAAATGCCGGGCTCTCGGAAAACAACGTTGCCATTGGCGGTAGCCGTTTCTCGAGCGCGGTCCGCGGTCACCTGATCGGCAGTGACCTGACGATAACCCTGTTTCAGCGATACGTTGCCCTCGAACAGCAGCTCTCCCTCTGTCACCTCGGTATCATCCGCAAATACCTCAAGGTCGGCTTCAGTCGGAGACTGCCTGAGGTCAACGCCGCCGAGTGGATCGGCAAAGCGACCACCGCATTGTCGGCATGCCCGGTCCCGTTCATTCAGTGGAATGGCCCGCAGGGGCACCCAATCCATATCCGCAATCACAGTTTCTTCGAGCAAGCGCTCGGCGTTGAGCGGCGAGGAATTGAGTGCTGCTACAACGGCCAGTACCAGCAGTTTTGGACGCGGTATCGGTTGAAGAGGCTGTTGGCTCACGGGGGCTTAGGATTCATACGGAGGGATAGAAAGATGGATGGGCATCATAATCCAAGGCGCCTGCAGATGCGCGGACAATTTGACTGCTCACTACCGCCATTTTTTGCTGTTCGGTGGCAGCAAAGCCGCCCAAGCGCGATACACTCAGACAGGTAACAGCACTTGTTATGTCAGCGCGATTTTTACTGACATGGAGGTGGTCCCAGGAGCATCTGATTCCCACATGAGTCTTTACCCGGTAGGACTAAGAGAGTGGATAGCGAAGGCGTTGCAGTGTGCGCCCTCCGAAATGGACATCGAGCTCATCGTCGGTGATGCCAGCCCGCGCCAATACTATCGGGTTACCTCGTTAAAAGGACTAGCAACACTCAACATCGGAGGTGAGGCGCGAGAGATGCCATCCTTTATTGCGATGGTGTCGCCAGCGTCGGAGAACAACGAGGCTTTCTTGCGTGTTGGCGCCCAGATGGCTAGAGCTGGTGTTCGCACACCGGCGGTGTGGGCGCAGTCACTGCGACGAGGCTGGTTTTTGCTTGAGGATTTTGGCGATCAACAACTACTCCCTGCGCTGGCTTCCTACCCTGAGTCCGCCGCTGCTCTATACCAAAAGGCTTTCGATGCGCTGGTGTGCCAGATCAGCCTGCCATGTGAGCAGGCATCCCTCCCTCGTTATGATTCCTGTCGGCTGAAAACCGAGATGGATGTTTTTCCAGAGTGGTTCCTATCGGGCTTGCTGGGCATTCAACTGGATGAGCGCTTGCGACAGCGTTGTGCGATGCTCACCGGTTATTTGATCAGCGCGTTCGCTGAGCAGCCAACTGTGTGGGTGCATCGCGACTTTCACAGCCGCAATCTGATGCTGCTCGAGGAGAATGAACTGGGTGTGATTGATTTTCAGGATGCGGTTTTGGGACCGATCACTTACGACCCTGTGTCATTGCTAAAGGACTGCTACATTCGCTGGCCACGATCGCAACAACTGGTGTGGCTCGACAGTTATTTGCTGCAGCTGAGGAGCGCGGGGGTCGCCGCGCCATCGGTAGACGTCCCCGCGCCATCGGCAGAACAGGCATCGCGACTGCAGGCTCTAGCGACACGACTAAAGGAGGTGAGTCCAGCGCAATTTCAGCGTTGGTTTGATCTCACTGGTTTGCAACGCCACCTCCGGGTGCTCGGGGTCTTTTCCCGGTTGCATCTGAGAGATCAAAAATCGACCTATTTGGCGGACTTGCCGCTGGTGGCCGAGTACGTGCGAGAGGCGCTCGCATTAACGGCCGGCTCACACAGCAGCGTTGCGGAGTTCAGAGACTGGTTTGAATCGGATCTGATGTCGGTGATTAGCGACCAGCCTTGGTACGAAGCGATCGACCCAGAAGGTTGGGTCCGATGAAGGCGATGATTCTTGCCGCAGGGGAGGGCCGGCGGATGCGGCCGCTGACCGATGTCACGCCCAAACCGCTTCTAGAGGTGGCCGGTAAGCCACTGATCGAGCATCACATTACGAGACTGAGTGCAGCAGGTTTTAGCGAGATTGTGGTCAACGTCTCCCACCTGGGACAGCAGCTGGTCGAGTTTCTGGGGGATGGCAGCCAGTGGCAGGTAGCGATCTCGATCTCGTCAGAGCAGGCCCCGCTTGAAACCGCCGGAGGCATTATCCAGGCCCTGCCGCGCCTCGGTGATACACCATTCCTGCTCGTCAATGGCGACGTGTTTACCGATTATCCCTTCGCTCAGTTACGCGAGATGGTGCCCGCTGAGCGAGGTGCGCACATTGTGTTGGTGCCGAACCCAGGGCATCACCCCCTAGGCGACTTTGCATTGCAGGACGATCGCGTCGGTCATCGACCGTCAACCCAGCCAGCGGCAGGTGACTCAGTGGTGGCTACTTACAGCGGCATTGGTGTTTATGCCCCTAGGTTGTTTGCAAACTGTGCGTCGGGTCGGCTCTCCTTGAAGCCGCTGTTGGATGAGGCGATTGTGAGGGCGTCACTCTCTGGTGAGCTGTATCAGGGCGTGTGGGAGGACGTTGGCACGCCCGAGCGGCTGACGACGCTCAACCACCGATTTCCCTCGGATTCAACCAACCAGTAAACTACGCGCTCTAGCGTCTCCGGAGAACCCACCCCGTGTCTGACTATCTGATTGCGCCTTCCATTTTGGCAGCCAACTTTGCGCGTTTGGGCGAAGAGGTTGACGCCGTGCTCGCGGCTGGCGCTGACATGGTGCATTTCGATGTCATGGACAATCACTATGTGCCCAATCTCACAGTGGGGCCCATAGTCTGTCAGTCGCTACGTGATCATGGTGTGACCGCGCCGATCGATGTACATCTGATGGTGCAGCCCGTCGATACGCTGATTGAGATGTTTGCCCGGGCGGGGGCGACCTACATCACGTTTCATCCCGACGCTTCCCATCATGTAGACCGTTCTATCCAGTTGATACGCGATCTGGGGTGTAAGCCAGGATTGGTGTTCAACCCCGCCGAGTCGCTCAATGCACTGGATTACGCCATCCAGAATATCGATATGGTGTTACTGATGTCGGTCAACCCGGGTTTTGGCGGGCAGGCTTTCATCCCGTCCACGCTAGAGAAGCTCAAAGCGGCGCGGGCGCTGATTGATGCCTCGGGCCGCGACATTCGGCTCGAGGTAGATGGTGGCGTTGGACCAGATAACATATTCGACGTCGCGGCTGCCGGTGCGGATACTTTTGTCGCGGGCTCCGCGATTTTCAAGGCAGCGGATTACAAATCCGTGGTCGACCAGATGCGCGCTAATCTAGCGACCGTCGCCTGAGTGTGGCCACTACCGTCACCCAATCCGAGTTTTCAGCAAAACGGGCCGAAGGCTTCAATCACATTCCGGTGGCGCGCACCGTGCTGGCCGATGCGGAAACTCCGCTCTCTGCGTATGCAAAGTTGGCTCAAGGTCCGCGCTCGTTCCTGTTTGAATCTGTAGAGGGGGGCGAGCGCTGGGGTCGCTACTCCATTATTGGCTTACCAGCAAAAACCTGGCTGACCGTTGAGGGTTATCGACTGAGCCTGTTTGAGGCTGGTGAATGTGTCGAGAGCCGCGACGTGACGGACCCTTTGCAGGAAATTGAGCGCTACCGGCAGCACTTTAATAGCGCACCCGCGCCGGAGCTTCCTATTTTTCACGGCGGGCTCGTTGGCTATTTTGGGTATGACACGGTGCGTTATACCGAATCCAAGTTGATGAATTCTTGCCCACCTGATGAGCTGGATTTGCCGGACATTTTGCTCGTGCTAGCGGAAGAGGTGCTGATATTTGATGGCCTGCGTGGCACGCTCACGTTAGTGGTCAATGCTGACGCCACTAGCGATAACGCCTACGAGGCGGCGCTTGCACGCCTTGACGAGATTGAGGCCACGCTGACTAGCGCCCACGCGCAACTTAACACTATCAACCTTGAT
Source organism: uncultured Halieaceae bacterium (assembly GCA_913052635.1). Taxonomy (GTDB): domain Bacteria; phylum Pseudomonadota; class Gammaproteobacteria; order Pseudomonadales; family Halieaceae; genus Luminiphilus. The sequence continues at coordinate 1,779 of CAJXDE010000035.1, read as the reverse complement.
CCATCAGTGGACGATTTTGATGCCAGCACCATTTACTACCGAACTACGCAATCCGAATACGAGGCTTGGGTGGAGAGGATTCGGAAGTATATTCTTGAAGGTGAGGTAATGCAGGTGGTGCCTTCGCAAAGGTTGTCGCTGCCACTGAAGGCGCCGCCCCTGTCTCTCTATCGGGCGCTCAGAAACTTGAATCCCTCGCCCTACATGTACTTTCTGGATCTCGATGGATTCGAGGTGATCGGCTCATCCCCTGAGATTTTGGTGCGACTAGAAGGGGGGTTGGTCACCGTTCGACCGATCGCCGGCACCCGCGGGCGCGGCGCAACCGAGGAGGAAGATCAAGCGCTTGAGGCAGAACTGCTGGCCGATCAGAAAGAGATTGCCGAGCACCTAATGTTGATTGATCTGGGCCGCAATGACGTGGGGCGGGTGAGCGAGGCGGGCAGCGTAAGTCTGACGGACAACATGGTAATCGAACGTTACTCCCATGTGATGCATATTGTGTCTAATGTCACCGGCCGCGCGAGAGAGGGGATATCCGCTGTTGACGCGCTGCGCGCTGCACTGCCGGCAGGAACGCTTAGTGGCGCCCCCAAAGTACGAGCCATGGAAATCATTGATGAGCTTGAACCGGTGAAGCGTGGTATCTATGGTGGGGCGGTTGGTTACTTATCGTGGTCAGGGAACATGGATACTGCGATTGCGATCCGCACCGTAGTAGTGAAAGACGGCCAGGCCATCCTACAGGCAGGTGCGGGCGTCGTCGCTGATTCAGTGCCCACCTCAGAGTGGGAGGAAACCCTTAGTAAAGCGCGAGCAATGATGCGCGCCATCGCAATGTGCTCGGGGTGATGAAGTATTGAGTGAGCGTTTCAGAAGTAGTGTCAGTCGGCCTGTATTGACGCCAGTTATTCGGCGGGGGATCAGGCGCTAGTTCTTGACAATGTTGATGATCTCGAAAGACTGGGTCAGCGTCTGCCAGCGAAGCGTTACAGAGTAGACGCTACCGCCAACCTCAACCCCACGAACTGTAATGTAGTCTGCATAGCTTGATGCCAGAGACCAGTTCATATTAGGTGTGTTCTCTTTGCCGACAAAGAATGGCTCGAAGCGCACAACGTCGAATGTAGCACTGCGCTCCAAGCTATTTCCAAAGCCATCCGTCACAATGACCGAAATCGTGTGCTCACCGGCGCTTAGTGCACTGTAACGGAAGGGCACAGAGAACCCGGAGGTTGATGAACCATCAATATCGGGGTATGCGTAGCCCACATCATCCCGAGGGTCACCGTAGGGCACGTCAAAAGCATAGCGGCCATCCACGTAGACTTCGATGCGTTCAACCTCTTCCTCTGAGAGCGCCCAGCCGCGGATAATTCCCACGCCGGTATACACTCCTTGATCCGTGGGTAGATCCAATTCGGCTCTAAGAGGCTCTACTACGGCGTCAAACTCGATGACGTACACCAACCCATTGCCAGCTTCCAAATCATTCCATTGACCGATTGCGCCCAGATCATAGAAAGGCTCGGGCCAACCTGCCAAGCTCATGGCCAGCGCGTTTTCAGCACCGCCTGCATTGTCAGGCTGGATGCCCCAGTTGGTATAGCGTCCGTTCACGGGTACTCCATTGAAGTCACCCTGCCAGAAAAGATCACCGTTATTAGTCCAGGTCCACCGCCCCTCTTGCCCGGCATCCGACCCGCCAAGCCAAACAAACGCGGCCTCGGATCCGTCATTGGGGATGCTATTCGCAAGTTGCGCGGGGCTTAGGTGGGA
>CAJXDE010000034.1 GCA_913052635.1 uncultured Halieaceae bacterium | reverse complement strand
CGTTGCGACTGCAAGAACTGCTCCACAGCTGACTCTTCGAGGGTTGGGCGCGGCAGCATGCCATCAAGCAGCACCAGCCGTGCGCATCGGTCCTCCAGTGCCGTCGCTAGGAGCACCGCGATTGCCGCGCCCCGGCTATGACCGAGGACCGCCAATTGATCGAGCCCCAACGCCGTGACAACCGATAGTAGCTGCGGTACGTCATCCCAAATATGGTAGGTCGCATCCAACGAGCGGTGATCGCTCAGACCCTGGCCGGATAAGTCCAGGGCAATGAGGCGGTATTCGCTCAAAAAGGGCGCCAACACCGAGAAAGACAGCGCATTATCTAGCCAGCCGTGCAACGCAAGGATCGGGTAACCATCGGGCTCACCCCACTCAATCCCCGCATACGTCAGGCCATCGGCGGTCACAGAAAATGCGCGAGACTCACTCATATCTGGACTCTGCTTCAAAGTTCGAGAGGATCCGGGCAATGTCGCAGCAGCGTTGCGCCACCCCGGGAAAGGCAGGTGACGTCTAACGTCGAATAGCCGCCGGGCGCCAAATGCGCCAGCGTCACATCATCGGTCCAGAGGGCGATCGCCTGCGACAAGAAGGGCTGATGGGACACCATGACGATGTGCTCGTGCCCGGCGTAATGCTGCTCCGAAAACGCCTCCGTATAGGCGCCTGGTGCCAGTGAGGGATCGACGTCCTGACTGCCCGGACGCAATAGCTCGACTAACAACTCCGCGGTCTCCACGGTGCGCCGATAAGGGCTATGGAGCAAAAGCGAGATGGGGCCAGGCACCGACACGCCCGCCCAAGTCGAATAATCCTGGGCCATAGCGACCACGTCCCCACGGCCACGCGCAGTGAGTTCCCGAACTTCATCTGTCGCAGCAGAGCGCGCCTCGCCGTGGCGCCACAGAGTCAGCAACACTTCAGGGGCTACTCATTTCCACCAGGAGCTTATTGAGACGGGCAACATAGGTCGCCGGATCCTCGAGCACCGATCCTTCGGCAAGTGCAGCCTGATCGAGCAGAATCTGCGCGAGGTCAGCAAAACGGTCCTCATCCGACTCCTGATCCAAGCGCTGCAAAAGCGGGTGCTCAACATTAATTTCCATAGTGGGCTTGGTTTCGGGCATCTCCTGCCCCGCCGCCTCCATAATGCGTCGCATTTGCGCACCCATCTCATGTTCCGCGACGGTCAAACAGGCCGGGGACGAGGTGAGACGGGTGGTGGGCCGAATTCCGGCGACTCTATCGGACAACACACCCTGCATCCGCTCGATCAGGGATTCGCTGGCCTTTTCGGCTTCCTCAAGCGCCTTCTTGGCCTCCTCGTCATCGGCGCTCTCATCCCATTCTCCCTTCGCCACATCTCGCAGCGGCTTGCCGTCATATTCCGCCAAGTGACTCATCAACCATTCGTCGACACGATCAGACAGCAACAACACTTCAACGCCTTGCTTACGTAGCGCTTCGATGTGGGGACTATTCTTTGCGGTCGCGTGGTTCTCTGACACAACGTAATAAATAGACTGCTGATCGTTCTTCATCGCCTCGACATATTGCTTCAAAGAAATGCGCTGCGCTGCCTCGTCATCCCGGGTCGTGGCGAATCGCAGCAGATCAGCAATCTTTTCGCGATTGCTGAAGTCCTCCGCGGGGCCCTCTTTCAACACCGCGCCGAAGGTATCCCAGAATCGGACGTAGTCCTCCGGCTGCTTGTTTGCCATTTTTGAGAGCATGTCCAGTACCCGCTTGGTCAATGCGCTGCGAATCGCATCGACCTGCTGGTTCTGCTGCAGTAACTCTCGCGAAACATTCAGGGGCAGATCGCTGGAATCCAGCACGCCTTTCACAAAACGCAGGTACATGGGCAGAAACTGCTCTGCCTCATCCATAATGAAGGTGCGCTGCACATACAGCTTTAGACCACGGGCCCCCTCTCGCTGCCAGAGATCGAAAGGCGCACGCTGTGGCAAATACAGCAGAGAGGTGTACTCCAACTTGCCCTCTACCGCGTTGTGACTCCAGCTAAGCGCATCCTCGAAGTCGTGGGAGATGTGCTTGTAAAACGCCTGATATTCCTCGTCGCTGATCTCTGAGCGACTCCGCGTCCACAGTGCCTTGGCCTCATTGACCGCCTGCCACTCGGGTTCGCCTGGTGCATCGGCAGCGTCCTCATCATCCCCCGCTGGCGCGGGGGGCTCCGGCATCATGACAGGCACAGAAATATGATCGGAATACTTCTTGATCACCGATCGCACACGCCAGCTATCGGCAAACTCCTCTGCATCGTCTTTGAGATGCAACGTAATGGTGGAGCCCGCGCAGTCCCTCGATGATTCACTGATTGTGAATTCATCCTCACCTGCGGATTCCCACTGGGTGGCAGTCTCCTCTCCTGCTTTTCTCGTTACCACCACCACGCGGTCTGCGACGATAAACGACGAATAGAAACCGACGCCAAACTGACCGATCAGCTGACTGTCTGCTTTTTGATCGCCTGACAACTGCTCCATAAAGGCGGCAGTGCCCGATTTAGCAATCGTACCGAGGTTGTCCACCACCTCATCCCGGGACATGCCAATCCCGTTATCGTCGATGGTGATCGTTTTTGCCTCACTGTCCGCTTCCACCCTAATCCGGTAGTCACCCACACCGGCACCCAAGCCAGCGTCGCCAATGACGGCAAAGCGGTGTTTATCTATGGCGTCGGACGCATTGGAGATGAGCTCTCGGAGAAAAATCTCCCGGTTCGAGTACAGGGAGTGAATCATGAGGTGAAGCAGTCGCTTCGCCTCGGTCTGAAAACCCATCGTTTGGGTGGCTTCGGCAGTCATGAGGTGACCCTTTTTGTGCAAGTCCAGACGAAATGGGGCCTCCCGCGAGTTTTTCAAGACCGCCGGCTACCCTCAGGCAAAAAGGCCTACTTTAGGCAAGCCTTTGGGGATTGGGCGGGCTTACCAACCCGTGACTTCAGTAAGCGCCGCGCCGATATCCGCCAGAGAGCGAACGGTACGCACGCCCGCGGCCTCCAGCGCCGCAAATTTCTCATCAGCGGTGCCTTTTCCACCGGAAATAATCGCGCCTGCGTGACCCATGCGCTTGCCTTTGGGGGCCGTCACGCCGGCAATATAGGAGACCACAGGCTTGGTCACATTAGTGCGGATAAACTCCGCTGCCTCTTCCTCCGCCGTGCCGCCGATCTCGCCGATCATCACGATTGCCTCGGTGCCGCGGTCTTCCTGAAACAAACCTAGAATATCGATGAAGTGTGAGCCCGGAATCGGATCTCCGCCGATACCGACGCAGGTGGACTGACCGTAACCCACGTCAGTGGTCTGCTTGACCGCCTCGTAGGTGAGCGTCCCGGAGCGCGACACAATGCCCACCTTGCCCGGCAAATGAATATCCGCGGGCATGATGCCTATCTTAGACTGCCCGGGCGTGATCACGCCCGGGCAATTGGGTCCGATCAGTCTGACACCCAACTCATCGCATTTGACCTTCGCGTCGAGCATATCAAGTGTCGGCACGCCTTCGGTAATACAGACGATCAGCTCAATGCCGGCATTGGCCGCCTCGAGAATGGAGTCTTTACAGAAAGCCGCGGGGACATAGATCACTGAGGCCTGCGCCTGCGTTTCGGCAACGGCCTCAGCAACTGTGTTGAACACCGGCAAATCGAGGTGTGTCTGCCCGCCTTTTCCGGGGGTCACACCGCCGACCATCTTGGTGCTATAAGCGATCGCCTGTTCGGAATGGAAAGTACCCTGCGAACCGGTGAATCCTTGACAGATCACGCGGGTGTCTTGATCGATCAGGATACTCATGACGCACCTCCCGCCGCGGCTACCACCTTTTGGGCAGCGTCAGTCAGACTCTCTGCCGCCTGGATATTCAGACCACTTCCGGCCAACACCTTTCTACCGAGCGCCGCGTTGTTACCTTCGAGACGCACGACAACCGGCACATCGACGCCCACCTCCTCAACTGCACCAATGACACCCTCTGCAATCAAATCGCATCGGACGATGCCGCCAAAGATATTAATCAGTACAGCCTTCACGTTTTCATCGGAAAGAATGATTTTGAACGCCTCAGTGACGCGCTCTTTAGTCGCGCCACCGCCCACATCGAGAAAATTCGCTGGCGCGCCGCCGTGGAGTTTGACGATATCCATGGTGCCCATGGCTAACCCTGCGCCATTGACCATACAGCCAATGGAGCCATCTAGGGCCACATAGTTAAGGTCCCACCGGGCTGCGTGGGCCTCCCGCTCGTCTTCTTGGGAGGGGTCGTGCATCGCTTCTAACTCAGGCTGGCGAAACAACGCGTTAGAATCGACAACCACCTTGGCATCTAGGCAATGGAGACTTCCCTCGTCGGTGATCACCAGCGGGTTCACCTCGATCAGCGCCAGATCTTTGTCGGCAAATAGTTTTGCCAAGCTCATGAAAATGGTGACGAACTCGTTCACCTGAGCGCCGGACAGGCCGAGCCGGAATGCCAAATCCCGCCCCTGAAAAGGCTGGGCCCCGACCAACGGATCAATTTCCGCTTTGAGGATTTTTTCGGGGGTTTCTTCGGCGACCTTTTCAATTTCGACGCCACCCTCGGTCGACGCCATAAAGACGATACGCCGGCTAGCGCGATCAACCACGGCACCTAGGTAAAGCTCATCGGCAATATCGGTACACGATTCGACCAAGATACGAGACACTGGCTGGCCGGACGCGTCCGTTTGGTACGTCACCAATCGCTGGCCCAACCAATGCGCCGCAAACTCTCCCACCGCCTCAGGGGTGTCCGCGAGCTTTACACCGCCCGCTTTGCCGCGCCCACCCGCATGAACTTGGGCCTTGACCACCCATCGTTCTCCGCCGATATCGTTGGTCGCCTTTATCGCCGCCTCAGCCGAGTCGACGGCGTGGCCGGTCGATACCGGCAAACCGTAGTCAGCGAACAGGGCTTTGCCCTGGTACTCATGCAAATTCATAACACCCCCGGGGTAACGCCCGATCAACCTCACGTGGCTCCAGCATCGGGCAGCTGGCACCATGTAACTGCTGTATTAACGCTTGGCGCGATTCACCATGTGGATCGCTCTGCCATCAACCGCCAAAGCGGCCTCATGAACCGCTTCAGACATCGTGGGATGACCAAAGACCATCAGCTGAAGGTCCTCTGTGCTGGCGGCCATCTCAATGGCGATGACAATCTGCTGCACGAGATCTGCCGCAGAGGGCCCCACAACGTGAGCTCCCAAAATCTGATCTGAATCCGCATCCGACATAATCTTGACCAAACCCTCCGTCTCGCCCGAAGCCATCGCTCTGCCGATTGCCGCAAAGGGGAATGATCCTACCTTGTAGTCGACACCCTCAGCTTTTAAATCCTGCTCGGTTTTGCCGACCGCCGCGACCTCCGGATGGGTGTAGATGATGGAGGGAATAACGTCGTAATTGAGTTGTGCGGCCTTGCCGTGGATGCGCTCCGCCACCATCACACCTTCCTCCGAGCCCTTATGCGCCAGCATGGGTCCGCGCACGATGTCGCCCACCGCCCATACGCCTGGCGCCTCGGTCGCACAGTAATCATTCACGAACACAAAGCCGCGCTCGTCGACCGTCACACCGGAATCGGCTGCGAATAATTTTTCAGTGCGCGGCGTTCGGCCCACGGCAACGATGAGCCGGTCAAATTCCAACGTCTCATTGCTGTCACCTTGCGTATAGGCCACCGAAACGATTTCGCCGTTGACCGTGAGGTCAGTGACCCGGGCACCCAGGCGGATATCCAGGCCTTGTTTGGCGAAGATTTTTGCGGATTCAGCCGCAATCTGCTCATCCATATTGGGCAGGAATTGATCCATCGCCTCCAGCATGACCACGTTGGCCCCAAGGCGCGCCCAGACACTCCCCAGCTCAAGCCCGATGACCCCCGCGCCAATCACTCCCAAACGTTCAGGCACTGCCTCAAAACATAAGGCGCCGGTGGAATCCACCACTCGATCGCCGTCTATTGGCGCGGGCGGTATCGCCGTGGGCTCTGACCCTGCCGCCAGCACAATATTGTCAGCGGTATGGGTGCTCTTCTCCCCCGACGCATCTGTAACCTCAACCTGCCGCCCCGCAAAAAGCACCGCAGAGCCAGTGATGACCGTCACCTCATTTGCCTTCAGCAGGCCGGACACACCGCCAGTCAGCTGAGACACAATCTTGTCTTTGCGCGACATCATGCCGGCCACGTCGAGCGATACACCCTCCATACCGATCCCGTGATCAGCGAGATGTCCCGCGGCCTCTGCGTAGCGGTGAGAGCTGTCCAGCAATGCTTTTGAGGGAATACAACCCACGTTCAGACAGGTACCGCCCAATAACGGCTTAGCCTGCTCGTTCACATTTTGCTCTATCACTGCCGTCGATAGTCCAAGCTGTGCGCAGCGGATCGCACAGACGTACCCGGCGGGACCCGAGCCAATAACGATCACATCAAATGGGTTGGACAACGTATACCCCCTTATCAAATTTGCAGAAGAATCCGCGCGGGATCTTCTATCAGGCCCTTGATGGTGACCAAAAATTGAACGGCTGTTTTGCCATCGACCAAACGATGGTCATAGGAGAGTGCCAGATACATCATCGGCTGTATGACGACCTCGCCATCCATCGCAATGGGCCGCTCCTGAATCGTGTGCATGCCGAGAATTCCAGTTTGCGGTGGATTGAGGATAGGCGTGGACAGTAGTGAGCCAAAAACGCCCCCGTTGGATACCGTGAAGGTACCACCGGTCATCTCCTCGATGGTCAGTTTTTTGTCTCGGGCTTTACTGCCAAAGCTGGCAATAGCCGCCTCGACATCGGCAATGCTCATAAAATCCGCATCGCGCAACACTGGTACCACCAGCCCCTCGTCAACCGAAACCGCCACACCAATGTCCTGATAACCGTGGTAAACCACGTCATTGCCATCGATTGACGCATTGACCTCGGGAAAACGCTTCAACGCCTCGCAGGCAGCCTTGACGAAGAACCCCATGAAGCCGAGCCGGGTGCCATTGTGGACCGACTCAAACTCATCACGATACTGTCGGCGCAGCTTCATCAGCGGCGCCATATTGACCTCATTGAAGGTCGTCAGCATGGCAGTCTGCTGCGTGGCACCCAACAGTCGCTCTGCGATGCGCGCGCGCATTCGCGTCATCGGGACTCGCTTCTCAATGCGCTCACTGGTCGGTCCATCTAAGTCCAGATCGACAGCTGCCGGCTTTCCGGCGGGAGCAACTGGCTCGGCTGACTCGGGAAACCGCTGGGTGGGCACCTGCTTCAGATGGGACAGTACGTCCTCTTTGAGTAGTCGACCGCCCTTCCCTGTCGCTTCAATACCCTCAGGAGACAGACCGTGTTCATCTAAGAGTGCTCGGACGGCGGGACCCATTGGAATCGATTCAGCAGATTTGCGCGCGGTGTCCATAGCGGCGCCAGCAGATCCAGACTCATCGGCGGGTGCTTGTGTGCCCGCAGCACCTGCACTTAACGTAGCCAACACTGCTTCACTGGTAATGGTTTCGCCCTCAGCCACCATGATCGCCTCGATGACGCCGGGCTCGGGTGCGACGACCTCCATCACGACCTTATCGGTTTCAATTTCTACCAGCAGTTCGTCTCGCGCGACGCTGTCTCCAGGCCCTTTGTGCCATGCAGAGACGACTCCATCTGCAACAGACTCTGGAAAAGCGGGCGCCTTGATCTCGACTGTCATCCCAGCATCCTCTTATTAAAAGCCCCAGGGCATGGGGCCCAGCGCTTCATCAATGAATTCTTCCTGTTCACGCAGGTGCAATGCGGAGTAGCCCGCCGCCGCGGAGGCCGAGGGCTCCCTGCCGACATAGCGTAAATAGACATCGACCTTTTCTCTGCGCACCGCTGTGGCCATACGACTCTGCATCGCATACCAGGAACCCTGGTTTTTTGGCTCCTCCTGAACCCACACCGCGTCCTCAAGGTTGGGATATCGTGCGAGCACCGCCTGCAAGTCGAAACGAGGGAACGGGTACATCTGCTCAATGCGCACGATGGCAATGTCTTCAATGCCTCGCTCGCGTCGCGCGGCTCGCAAGTCATAAAACACCTTGCCCGCACAGAGCAACACGCGCTTCACTGCTACAGGGTCTAGCGCATCCGTCTCGTCAATGACGGTCTGAAAGCCGCCTTCTGACAGCTCTTCCAACCGAGACACCGCCTCCTTGTGTCGCAGCAGGCTTTTGGGCGTCATCACGACGAGTGGCGTCCTGAGTGGCCGCACGGCCTGACGCCGCAACATATGGAACACCTGCGCCGGTGTGCTGGGAATGCAAACCTGAATGTTGTCCTCTGCACACAGCTGCAAAAAACGCTCCAACCTCGCCGACGAGTGCTCCGGCCCCTGTCCCTCGTACCCGTGGGGCAACAGCATGGTCAGGGCGCACAGCCGGCTCCATTTGTTCTCGCCGCTGGAAATAAATTGATCGATGACCACCTGAGCGCCGTTGGCGAAGTCGCCAAACTGCGCCTCCCACACCACGAGGCCGCCTGGGGACGTGGTGGCATAGCCATATTCAAACGCGAGCACCGCCTCTTCGGAGAGCAGGGAATCATAGATTCTGAAAGGCGCTTGCTCCGTGCTAAGCCGCTGAAGGGGAACATAGGTCTGACCGTCGCGTTGATTGTGGAGTACCGCATGGCGATGACTAAAGGTACCACGCCCCACGTCCTGCCCTGTCAGACGGACAGGATAGCCCTCTTCCAATAACGACGCGTAGGCCATCGTTTCCGCAAAGCCCCAGTTCACCTCCTGCGCACCCGCTCCCATTTTGAGCCGATCGTCCATCAGCTTCTTGACGACCCGATGCACAGAGAAAGCTTCAGGTACCGCATTGGTTTGCTCGGACAGCGCCTTGAGTCGCCCCAGCGGCACCCTGGTATCTGCGGCCACGTCCCAGCGGTGCCCCAGATAGGGTGACCAATCGACAAACAGCGCCTTGTTGGGCTCTGAGACCAACGAGCTCACCATCGGCTCATCCCGCTTCAGTGCCTTGCGATAATCTTCGACCCATGCCGCGTCTTGTTCTTTTGTGAGCAATCCGTCCGCAATTAAGCGCTGGGCATACAGCTCCCGAGTCGAGGGGTGCGATTTGATTTTGTCGTACATGCTGGGCTGGGTGACCGACGGCTCATCCGCCTCGTTGTGGCCACGGCGTCGGTAACAGACGAGATCGATGACCACGTCCTTGTTGAACTGATTGCGGTAGTCCACAGCTAGCTGGGTAGCAAACACCACCGCCTCTGGGTCATCACTATTGACGTGGAATATGGGCGCCTGAACCATCTTGGCAATATCGGTGCAGTATTCTGTGGAGCGCGCGTCGGCGGGCTCACTGGTCGTAAAACCGATCTGATTGTTCAGCACGATGTGCAAGGTGCCACCGGTGCGGTAAGCACGCGTCTGGGACATCTGGAAAGTTTCCATAACCACACCCTGACCCGCAAAGGCGGCATCGCCATGCAGCACGATGGGAACGACTGTCTGCCCGTCGGGATCATCGCGGCGGTCCTGCCGGGCACGCACCGAACCTTCTACGACCGGCGATACGATCTCCAGATGAGAGGGGTTGAAGGCCAGCGCCAGATGCACCTCGCCTCCCGGCGTCATCATGTTCGATGAGAATCCCTGATGATATTTCACGTCGCCAGAGCCGATGTAGCTCACTTTGCCCTCGAACTCGTCAAACAGGTCGACCGGGTTTTTACCCAATATATTGACCAGCACGTTAAGTCGACCGCGGTGCGCCATACCGATACAAATTTCCTTCGCACCGTAACCACCGATTCGCTGAATCGCCTCACTCATCATCGGAATAAGGCTTTCGCCACCTTCCAGACCGAATCGTTTGGTACCCGGGTATTTGGAGCCCAGCGAGCGCTCGAGACCCTCTGCACCGTTCAGTTGCCGTAAGATATTGAGGCGTTGCTCCGCTGAAAAATCGGGCGCACTGCGCACCGCTTCCATGCGGTTCATAATCCAGTGACGCTCCTCGGTATTCACAATGTGCATGAACTCCGCGCCCACAGTGCCGCAATAGGTGGCGGCCAGATCATCGCAGATGTTTGCCAAAGTAGCCTCGGAGCGACCGAAGTAGACAGTACCCACCTGAAAGGTCGTGTCTAAATCCGCCTCGCTAAGCTCATAAAAAGTAAGGTCCAGATCCGGGACCGCGGGCCGCTGCGCCAACGCAAGCGGATCAAGCTGTGCCTGCTGATGCCCCCGCTGCCGGTAAGCTGAAATGAGTTGTACCACCCTGACCTGCTTGCGCTCGTACTCGGTCGCATGCGAATCGTGTGCGACGGTCGCATCAGTCCGCACCCGCATCTTGGAGATACGCGCAAAGCGATCACGCAGCACCGAGTGAGGTACGTCATGCAGCGCATGGGTATCAGAGGCAACCCGAGGCAGTTGATCGAAATAGTCTCGCCATTCCGGCGGGATGGCGTTGGGATCCTGCAGATAATGCTCGTACAGCGCGTCCACATACTCGGCATTGCCGCCGGCAATATGGGATGTTGCCCACTGCGCCAACATGCCCGGTATAGGCGTCGCCTGTGTCACTGTTGCCCCCTGAAGTATCCGCGGGGCGGTAGCTCGTCTCGGCCGCCGTTTACCCCACTGGTGAGCGTAGTGTAGATTAATTAGTTTTTTCGCGGGCGCATTCAGTGCCAAAAACGACAGAATTAATGACATTTTCAGGACTTCTAAAGTAGCAAAATAACTCTTGGTTATAGGGGCTACTCGTAATATGCAGTTACCCGCATATGCCTATCCCAATGAGCTATACAACCCATCATCACTGCAGGTGTCGCCCAGATCAGGTCGCCCGATTGAGCAACATGGTGCGGATATGACCAATCGCCTTGGTGGGGTTCAGACCTTTAGGGCACACATTGACGCAGTTTTGAATGCCGTGGCAACGAAACACGCTGAAGGGATCATCCAGCCTGGCCAGACGGTCTTCTGTCGCCGTGTCACGGCTGTCGGCGAGGAATCGGTATGCCTGAAGCAAACCGGCGGGACCAACAAATCGGTCGGGATTCCACCAGAAGGAGGGACAACTGGTCGAGCAACATGCACAGAGAATGCACTCATACAGGCCATCCAATTGCGCACGCTCCTCTGGAGACTGCAGCCGCTCGATTGCTGGCGCCGGCGTGGGGTTCTGTAAATAGGGTTGCACCTTCTCGTACTGGGCGTAAAAAAGGCTCATGTCGACGACAAGGTCGCGGATCACGGGCAACCCCGGGAGAGGACGGATCACCAGTTTCTCGCCTTTGACACTCTCGGAAAGAGGGGTGATACACGCCAGGCCGTTTTTGCCGTTCATGTTGAGACCATCTGACCCGCAGACACCTTCCCGGCAACTGCGACGGTAAGTCACACTCCCATCGTGATCGGCCTTAATGAGTTCGAGCACATCCAGCACCATCAGATCGCGACCGCCCGTATCGACAGAAAAATCCTGCATGTACGGGGCTTCGTCGGCCTCGGGGTTATAACGGTATAGACTGACCTGTAACATCTAATATCGCTCCTGAAAAACTCAATAACTTCTGGCCTTCGGCTGGAAGGTTTCAACGGTTTGCGGGGTAAAGTTGACGCTGCGCTTAGACACTTGCTTGCCCTCACTGTGATAGAGGGAGTGACACAGCCAATTCTCGTCATCTCGTTCGGTGAAATCCTCTCGCGCGTGGGCGCCGCGGCTTTCATCGCGCGCCTCGGCAACCACCGCCGTGGCTTCGGCGGTTTCAAACAGGTTTTGCAGTTCAAGGCACTCGATCCGCGAGGTATTGAAGGCATTCGAGCGGTCAGCGAGCGCGACGTTCTCGACGCGCTCTCGCAGATCAGCCAGTTTGGCGATCCCCTCACGCATGAACTCACCGGTGCGGAACACGCCAAAATGGTTCTGCATAATCTCTTGAAGCTCGTGTCGCAGCGGTGACACCTGCTCACCCTGCTCTCGGTCATTGAGTGCCAGGAGCCGGGCACCGGCAGCCTCAACATCAGTTTTCGACGCATCACGGAGCTCAATACCCTCACGCAGCGACTTCTCGATAAACAGGCCTGAGGCCCGCCCGAAGACAACGAGATCCAGCAACGAGTTGCCCCCGAGTCGATTTGCGCCATGCACTGATACGCACGCGACTTCACCACAGGCGTACAGACCTGGAATGACCGCATCGTTGCCCTGCGCATCGACGGTCAGCGCCTGACCGTGCACGTTGGTAGGAATACCACCCATCATGTAGTGGCAGGTCGGGACAACTGGAATGGGTTCCTTGACGGGGTCGACGTGAGCAAAAGTGCGACTCAATTCACAGATTCCGGGGAGCCGGGATTCCAGCACTTCCTCACCGAGGTGATCCAGCTTGAGCTTCACGTGATCGCCGTTGGGGCCACAACCCCGCCCCTCGAGAATCTCGAGAACCATTGAGCGCGCCACTACGTCTCTGCCCGCTAAGTCCTTGGCGTTAGGCGCGTATCGCTCCATAAAGCGCTCGCCGTCCTTATTGATCAGGTAGCCACCCTCTCCACGACAGCCCTCGGTTACCAACGTCCCGGCGCCATAAATGCCGGTCGGGTGGAACTGCCACATCTCCATATCCTGAGCAGGCACACCTGCGCGTAGCGCCATACCCATTCCATCGCCGGTATTGATGTGGGCATTAGTGGTAGAGGCATAGATCCTGCCCGCGCCGCCCGTCGCGAAGACTGTCGCCTTTGATTTCACATAGACAGTCTCACCCGTTTCAATGCAAATGGCGATCACGCCCACCACGGCCCCATCCTGATTCTTAACGAGGTCAGCGGCGAACCACTCGTTAAAGAAGACGGTCTCGTTTTTGATATTGTTTTGATAAAGCGTGTGCAAAAGCGCGTGGCCGGTACGATCAGCCGCCGCACATGTCCGCGCCGCTTGTCCGCCCTCGCCATAATTCTTTGATTGCCCGCCAAAGGGTCTTTGATAGATACGGCCTTCTTCAGTTCGTGAAAACGGCAGCCCCATGTGCTCCAGCTCGAAGATCGCCTCGGGGCCCACCGAACACATGTATTCGATCGCGTCCTGATCGCCGATGTAGTCAGAGCCTTTTACGGTGTCGTACATGTGCCACCGCCAATCGTCCTGAGGGTCAGCACTGGCAATTGCGCAGGTGATACCGCCCTGAGCGGACACAGTGTGTGAACGCGTGGGAAACACCTTTGAAATGACGGCAGTCTTGTAACCAGATTGGGCCAACTGCAAGGCAGCACGCATCCCAGCGCCACCGCCGCCCACAATTACCCCATCAAAAGAAATCGTTCTCATAACTCTCACATCTATCTCGGAAGCCTCATTGTGCACCGCTCCCCTTGCTCACAACTGACCTCGGACGGCTCAGCTCCAAATAATGACAATCACCCAAATCACGTAACCCACCAGTGCAAGCGATGCACTCAACTGGCAGAGCAACCTGATGGCATTGCCCTTCGGCCCCAGCATGCGTTCGGTCAGATAATCCGTGAACACTGACCACAGACCGATCCAGCTGTGCGCCGCCAGTGACAGCGCGGCCATCAAGGTGAACACCTTCATCCAAGTCTGATTAAACAGCAACCTCCAGGAAGTGTAGTCAACTGAACCCAGTAACTGGTAGGCGATCACAATAAAATATGCGAGCAAGACTAGGGACGTGACTCGCTGAATCAGCCAGTCGGACAGCCCCGTTCGACTGAAGCTTGTGACAGAGGTCACCATATCAGCACCCCCCAAAGTGCCGCGGCCGCGGCTGCCAGCAAAAATACGATTCGCGCACCCAATACTCCGCCGCGCATCGTCTCACCAATACCCGCATCCATGATGAGATGCTTTATGCCGGCAAGCGCGTGGTAAGTCAGCACTGACGCGATACCCCAACTGACCACCTTGACTAGCGGTGAGGACAACACTGCCGCTACCGCGTTAAAGGAAGCTTCAGAGGCGAGACTTTGGTCGAGCGCCCACAACATGAGAAAACTGGAAAAGAACATCAACACGCCTGTCACGCGATGGGTGATGGAGGCATAAGCGGTAACCGGCAGGTTAATGGTGCCAAGGTCCAGATTAACAGGACGCGTGTCTCTTGAAGTTGGTCTCACGTTAAATCTCAGAGTAGTTGCGGTTGCGGCAGAGGGTGAGGGCTGCAACCCGATATCCTCCGCGGACGGGAGTATAGGTGGGCTCACAATTGATTACAATTTCAGCGCGTCGGCCCCGTGACCCGACTGACAAGCTGACCCATTCAGCCCGTTTCAAATTGACATGTCATGCGCTCAGCATTAGTTTGGCACCCTCTTATTTTTTAGCGGTAGTTACCTTCATGTCCGACAAACAAGCCACCCTAAACCTCACCCACGAGGATGGAACTGAGCAGGCCATTGATCTGAGCGTGCACTCGGGCACATTGGGCCCTGACGTTGTAGATGTCGGCAAGCTGACCGCTAACGGTTACTTCACCTATGATCCCGGTTTTACCTCCACCGCGGCCTGCGAATCGCAAATCACCTTCATCGACGGTGAAAAAGGGGTGCTGCTTCACCGGGGTTATCCGATAGAGCAGCTGGCGGAACATTCGGACTACCTCGAAACCTGCTACTTATTGCTCAACGGCGAGTTACCTACCGCCGGGCAGAAAGAAGAGTTCGTCGGCATCATGACCCGGCACACCATGGTGCATGAGCAGATCCGGACCTTCTTCAACGGTTTTCGGCGTGATGCGCACCCTATGGCCATCATGTGTGGAGTGGTCGGGGCGCTCTCTGCGTTCTACCACGACTCCACGGATATCTCCGACCCATGGCATCGCGAGGTGGCGGCATTCAGGTTGATAGCCAAGATGCCCACTATCGCCGCGATGAGCTACAAGTTTTCCATTGGCCAGCCCTTCATGTATCCGGATAACAGCCTCGATTACGCGGCTAACTTCATACACATGATGTTCGGCAATCCCTGTGAACCAACAAAGGTGTCGCCCACCATCGCCCGCGCAATGGATCGCATATTCCTGCTCCATGCCGACCACGAGCAAAACGCCTCAACCTCTACTGTGCGCCTCGCGGGTTCCTCGCAAGCCAACCCCTTTGCCTGCATTGCAGCAGGGATCGCAGCGCTCTGGGGCCCCTCCCACGGGGGCGCCAATGAAGCCGTGGTGAAAATGCTGGAAGAAATCGGCACCGTAGACCGTATCGACGAATACATTTCCAAGGCAAAAGACAAGGACGATCCGTTCCGCCTGATGGGATTCGGACACCGGGTCTATAAAAACTTCGATCCCAGAGCCAAAGTCATGAAACAGGCGGCGGATGAGGTCTTGGCAGAGCTAGGCATCGAAGATGAGAACCTCGAAATTGCCAAACGACTCGAAGAAATTGCGCTCAAAGACGGGTATTTCATCGAGAAGAAGCTCTACCCCAACGTCGATTTTTACTCCGGCATTATCCTGAAGGCGCTGGGCATTCCGACATCGATGTTTACTGTGATCTTTGCCATCGGCAGAACCGTTGGCTGGATCGCACACTGGAACGAAATGATCGGCGGCGCTTATCGCATTGGCCGACCGCGTCAGCTTTATACCGGGGAGACCCAAAGAGATTTCGTTCCGCTAGATAAGCGGTAATTCGACCCATGACGGCCTCTGCAGTGATCACAGGCTCGGGGCTGTTTACGCCGACTGAGAGCATTAGTAATGAGGAACTGGTTGCCTCGTACAACGCCTGGGTCGATATCTATAACGCTGACAACAGCGAGGCGATCGCAGGGGGGGACTTAGAGGCCAAAACCCACTCCTCCGCCGAGTTCATCGAGAAAGCCTCAGGCATCAAGTCTCGTTACGTCATAAATAAAGCAGGCATCCTCGATCCCAAACGGATGGTGCCCGAGATTTCAGAGCGGCATAACGACGAGCCGTCAGTCATGTGCGAAATCGCCTGTCGGGCAGCCGAGCAAGCCATGGCCGAGGCTGGCATTGGCGCCTCGGATCTGGACGCCGTTATTGTTGCCGCCTCCAATATGCAGCGCGCCTATCCCGCCATGGCAATCGAGGTCCAGTCTGCCCTAGGCGCCAGCGGCTTCGCTTTTGACATGAATGTCGCCTGCTCCTCTGCCACTTTTGGCATTCAACAGGCCAGCGACGCTGTGAAATCCGCCAGCGCCGCGCGTGTGTTGGTCGTCAATCCGGAGATCTGTACCGGTCACCTCAACTTCCGCGACCGCGACTCCCACTTTATTTTTGGGGACGTCGCCACGGCAGTAGTAGTCGAGAGTGATGCCACAGCGGCCAGCGGTGCTGGCTGGGATATTCTGGATACGCGCCTGCAGACGCTGTTCTCCAATAACATCCGAAATAACTTCGGCTTCCTCAATCGCGCCGACGAGAGCGGAATCGGTCAAACCGACAAACTGTTCATTCAGGAAGGCCGAAAGGTGTTCAAAGAGGTCTGCCCCGCGGTGGCCGAGCAAATCACTGGGCACCTCGCCGACATGCATATTGCGGCCGACGACTTGAAACGGATTTGGCTGCATCAGGCGAATCAAAATATGAACGACTTGATAGCCCGCAAGGTTTTTGGTCGCGCGCCATCCGACGAGGAATCCCCGACCATTCTGGATGAGTACGCCAACACCTCATCAGCGGGCTCTATTATCGCCTTTCACAAACACAGCACCGATCTGACCAGTGGCGATCTCGCCGTGTTGTGCTCATTCGGCGCGGGCTATAGCATCGGCTCTATTGTGCTCCGCCGCCGCTGAGCGAATTCAGCCGGTCCCGGTCGAGACAATCTCTCGCATCACCACCAACAGTTGCTCAGCTTGCGCCATTGTCCCCACTGAGATGCGCAACCAGTTCTCAATACGAGGTTTATCCCAGCGCCGCACCAGAATGTCTCGGGCACGCAAAGCGTCGAAGATTTGCCGGCCTGCAAGCGTGTTGTGTTGAGTAAAAATGAAGTTCGCCTGTGAGGGCAGCACCTCAAAACCCAGCGCCTCCAGACTTGCCCCCATTGCCTCACGGACATCACGCACGCTCTGCGAAGCCTCCGCTAGCCGATGATGATCTTCGATCGCCGCTGTGGCCGCTGCCTGGGCGATAGCGTCCAGAGGATAGGAGTTAAAGGAATCTTTGACCCGGTTCAGACCTTCGATGAGATCCGCTTGCGCGACGGCATAGCCCACGCGCATACCTGCCAGTGCATGACTCTTGGAGAGACTGCGGGTCACGATGAGGTTGTCATGATCCGCAACCAGGGGCACGGCAGTCTCTGCGCCGAAACCAAAGTAGGCCTCATCAATGACTACCAAGCGATCCCGGTTTGAATCAGCCAGTGCGGCAATGGTATCCCGCGTCAGCGCCCGCCCCGTCGGCGCATTGGGATTAGCCAGCAAGATCGCGGCGGCGGCGTTTTTCAATGCGTCGAGGTCTACTGAGAAATCATCCAGCACAGGCACTTCTATGAGGTCGGCATCATAGAGAGCCGCCCAGACCGGATAGAAGCCGTAGGTCGTGTCCAGCGTCTGAACCCGCCGGCCTTTCAGGAAGGCAAACCAGAGGTGCGCCAGCACCTCGTCGGAACCGTTACCCACAAAAACCTGCTCCGGTGACACCGACTCCACGACTGCGATGGCACTTCGCAAGCGAGCCGCTGTGGGGTCGGGATAGCGGCGCAGTTGGTCACCGGTGATGTCGCGAACAGCGGTGAGCACTGCATCCGTTGGCGGCAAGGCGTGCTCGTTGGTGTTAAGTTTGATCAGCGTATCAGAGGCAGGCTGCTCCCCCGGCACGTAGGGATTCAGGCCCGATATCTTGTCGATCCAGAACCGGCTCATAACTTTACTCCGACGTCAGGAGCTCGCAATGCTAACTGTTACCCCACCCAAAGTCAGGTTGATGGCGCGGCGTCACTGACTAGCGTCGGCTCTTAGGCTCTCTGTTGAGCAGGCGTCACAGGGTACGGCTCGATCGTTGGGGAATACCAACCTGAACGTGCTGCCTCGCCCCAATGCGCTGTCAACAAATAGCTTTGCGTCATGGGAGACCGCTACATGCTTGACGATTGCCAATCCCAAACCGGTCCCCCCCGTGGCCTGACTGCGACTTTTATCGACGCGATAAAAACGCTCAGTGAGGCGCGGAATATGCTTGGCGTCGATTCCCGGCCCCTGATCCTCAACGAGCAATTCAGGGCCGACGACAGTGTCTAACCACTTTACCGAGACGGGCGCCTCACTGTACTTCAATGCATTTACAATCAGATTGCTGATGGCACTCCGTAACTCCGCTGCATTACCCAGCACACAGAGTTTTGACGAGGTGACCAGCTCAATTTTTCTACCAGGCCACGCAGCCATCAACTCGTCGCACAGATGATTAAGCAGGTCGACCAAGTCAAGCTTGTCATCTTTACGCTCACCTTCCACGCTCTCTATTCTCGACAGCCACAGTAGATCCGAGATCAAGTTCTCCATGCGCGCGGCCTGAACATCCATCGAGCCCAGCGACTTTTGAAGACGCTCGTCAGATTCGAGCACCAAGGATTGGAGTGTTTCGATGTAACCCTTGATCACCGTCAACGGTGTGCGGAGCTCGTGGGACACGTTTCCGACGAAATCACGCCGCATACGCTCCAGTTTGTCCTGCTCAGTAACATCTTTTACGAACACTAGGCTGTCACTGGCGCCAAAACGGGAGAACTCGAGCTGCAAACAATACTCAGGGTCCGGGCCTGGCTTGATGCGCAATGGCTTTTGAAAATTTTCCTTCCGCATGTAGCGCTTTAGCGACTTACCGGGCGCAACGTCTGAGAACGGCTTGCCCTCTTCTTCTTCTAACTTGATATCCAGCAAGTATTCCGCCGCGTCATTGCACCACACCAACCGACCATCTGAATTGATAATCAGCGCTGCGTCCCTCATGGACGCTAAAGAGTCTGTTAGATAGGACTGAGAGCGCGCGGGCGTCCTTGCTGCCAGCGTGTCTCTGCTGCGCAGCGCATAGACATCACGAAGAACACCCCCGAGGCCCGAGTTTGAAATGGGAGGCACCTGCTCAGGATCGGCAAACCAGCGATAAAACTTTGTCAGTTCCCATCCCCAGCTACTCGCCAAAACAAGCGCCAGCGTCGTCAATGCCAACTTCCAGTCCTGCGTTGCTAACCATACGGCGCCAGCGGCAAACAATGCCGCTGACAGACGACCCGATTCGAGAACAAGAAAACTGGGCTTGGTCACGCCGCCGCCAGATCGCGGGGAGAGAAACGATAGCCCGTGCCCCTCACCGTCTGGATCAAATCCGCATAGATGGGATCACCCGACTGCAGCGCTTTTCGGAGGCGACGAATGTGCACATCGACGGTTCGTTCTTCTACGTATATATTTGCGCCCCAGACCCTGTCCAGCAATTGTGCGCGGGAATAAGCTCGCTCCGGGTGAGCCATGAAAAAATATAGCAGCTTGAATTCTGTCGGCCCCATCTCGAGTGCTTTTTGGCTGAGCGTCACACGACGACTATCAATTTCCAGCACGAGTTCGCCAACG
>CAJXDE010000033.1 GCA_913052635.1 uncultured Halieaceae bacterium | reverse complement strand
TTATAATTTGTATTTCTTTCACCTATTCCGTAATCATACACTCTCATATTTTTATAATTCAATTTTTTTAAAATTTTCACATATGGTTTATTGGGTTCAAAACATAGAATATTTGAAACATTAAGTTTTTTTATAAAAAACTTAGATGCAATTCCATCACTTGCACCCACATCAATAATATTAATTTTTTTATTAAAATTTAAATATGAGACACCGTATGCATCATCTTCGAAAATATTTGTAAATCTTATTAAATATCTAAAAAGCGCAACACTCATCCTATTACCGCCGCAGTAGAAGCACCTTCACAACGCTTGTCATGTAGTCTCGAGTTCCCCTCTGACCGTATAGCGAATCTGCTGCTTTCTTAAGGGCCTTTGAGGATTCTTCGTGGCGTCCGTTCGCCTCCTGGTAGAGACCGAGGTATAGAGCAGAGTAAAAGTAGTCAGCCTCGTCCTGAACAGTCTTGGGCTTGATTATATCCCTACTCTCGTACTTTTTAACCTCATCCTCGAGAAGTGTCATGTCGCTCTGCCTATATGCCTTCTCGACGAGGCTCATCACAGGCCGCCGATCAGCCCTTTGTTATCGGGGAGGTCGGCGTAGGTACCGGGCTGAACCTTTGCCTGACGATAGCCGAATGGCTCACATACCGCCGCCCCGGCGCGATGCTGCACTATGTAGGATTTGAGAGAGCGCCTTTCAGGCCCGAACATATGCGCCGCGCCCTCGACCACTGGCCCCAGCTGACCCCCGTACTCAATCCGCTCCTCGCGCGCTGGCCCGACCCTCTCCCTGGTTGCCACCGGCGATACTTCCCCGAATGGGGGCTCACGTTGGATCTCTGGTGGGCAGATGCCGCCGACGCCCTGCAGGATTTAGCCAGTCACGGCCGAGCCTGGGTCGATGCCTGGTACCTCGATGGCTTTGCCCCGTCGCGGGAACTGGGCCCCTGGCAACAGCGGCTCTACGACGCGATGGCTGGTCTGAGTAGGGCCAAGGCCACTTTTGCCACCTTCACGGCGGCGGGCGATGTCAGGCGAGGTCTCGCGACGTCTGGATTCGAGGCTCACAAACGGCCCGGCTTTGGCAGCAAACGCGATTGCCTCTGCGGGACGATTAATAGCGCTCGTACCACCGCACCTGCGATCACCCCCTGGGACCTGAATCCAGCGCCGCGTGCACCACAGCAAACGCTGGTGCTGGGAGCAGGGCTAGCTGGGGCACACGCCGCGTTTGCACTCGCCCGTCGAGGCGTCGCCGTGACGGTGCTGGAAGCCGCAAGCGTCGCTGGCGGCGGCTCGAGCAATCTGCAGGGTGTCACGTACACGCGACTCTCTCACCAGCATAATCCGCTCACCGATTTCTCCCTCGCCGGGTTTGGCTTTGCTACCGACCACTACGAAATGCTCTTGGGTGAGGGTGCACTCACAGTAAATGAGGACATCGGCCTAGGCGGCTACGTGCAGCTCCACGAGGCCGACGAGATGCTGGCACACCTGCGTGAGGTGCTGCCGCTGGCGCCAGCATTTGCGCGGGTGCTCAGTGCCGCAGAAATCGCAGCGCTCACGGGCCTGACACCCCGTTGCGGCGGCATTCACTACCTGCGCGGCGGCTGGCTGACGCCCCAGGCGGTTTGCCGCGCACTATTGGCTCATCCTTCGATTTCGCTGCAGGCCAACTGTGGACCCCTATCGCTCAGCCGCGGGCAGGACAGCCGCTGGCAGGCGATCGATGCGCGGGGCGCTGTGCTGGCAGAATCCGACACCGCGATTCTGGCCACAGCACAGGCCGCACTGCAGCAATCAGAGCTCGAATGGCTGCCGCTCACTACCATTCGTGGGCAGACAACACACCTGCCGACATCGCCCGAGCTCGCGCAACTTGCCGTGACTCTCTGCGATCAGGGCTAT
This sequence comes from uncultured Halieaceae bacterium, assembly GCA_913052635.1. Lineage (GTDB taxonomy): Bacteria > Pseudomonadota > Gammaproteobacteria > Pseudomonadales > Halieaceae > Luminiphilus. Next base: position 18,053 of record CAJXDE010000033.1, on the reverse strand, counting down.
CTGCCGCCCGCACGAGCGGGCCTGCATTGTCTGGGGGCGAGTTTTGGCCCGGGAGATGCGGGCACAGATGAACGCGAGACGGAGCATGCGCATAATATCGACATGATGAAGAGTGCCCTGCCCGATCTGGATCTGCGCGCCCCAGATCGGGGCTGGCAAGGTCATGTGGCGCACCGGTGTAACAGCAACGACTACCTGCCCGTGGCAGGTCCGGTACCCTTGCTCGATGCGTTCAACCGTCGTTATGAGCGCTTGCGCCATGATCGTAAACTAGTCATCGATGCTCCGAGCCCCATCTTGCCAGGACTCGGGGTGCTGACCAGCCTAGGTTCCAGGGGCCTGTCTGCCGCGCCTTTAGCCGCGGAGATGTTGGCAGATCAGTTAATGGGCACGCTGCCCCCGGTGCCGCGCTATCTGCAGCGAGCACTCTCGCCAGCGCGCTTTGCCGAGCGCGCGCTTAAACGCGGCGAGCCCTTATGAGGCACTGTCCCGCACTGATTCGCTCACTGGTCGCCTTACTAACGCTCATAGGCACGGTGACCTACTCAGCCGCAGAGAGTGAGTTGCCACAGGCCGCCGTTCCCACCTACGGCTATGAGGTGGTGTCACGGTTGCGCTTTGATCGCGCGAATTTCACTCAGGGACTCGAAATTTTTGATGGCCGCCTCTACGTCAGCTCGGGCCTCTACGGCGAATCCATTATCAGGGTGTACGACTTCCCCCGCATGGACGAGATACAGGCCGTACCGGTGGATTCCAGAATTTTCGCCGAAGGTCTCACGGTGATCGACAATCGGCTGATAGTGCTGTCCTGGCGAGAACGAGTCATACTGGTGTATTCGCTGCCCGATTTGTCGTTACTCGGCCAAAGTGCATTGCCCGGTCAGGGCTGGGGAGCCACCCACTCAGGTTCGACGCTGTGGTTCAGCGATGGCTCCCACTACCTGTACTCCGCCGACATGAACGGCGACGGCAAGCTGACCCAGCTACCGGTCACGGTGAAGGGCACGCCACTGCGCAATTTGAACGAACTCGAGTGGGTGAATGGGGAGATCTGGGCTAATGTATGGCAGACCGATGAGATCGCGCGGATCGACCCCAGCACCGGTGAGGTGGTTGGCCTGATTAACCTCGCGGGTCTGCTGCCTGAGGAAGACCGGCTTCGGGACACGGATGTGCTCAATGGCATCGCCATCGATCCCGTCACCGAGAGTATTTGGGTCACCGGCAAACGCTGGCCCTGGCTTTTTGAGATTACACTGGAAAACGACTCGGACTGACCCCATATCAGCTCCTGACAACACGAACGCAGCTCAACTGGAACCGAACATGACAGACGCCTCAACTCGCCCCGCCGACGCACACATCCCGAGTACTTTTGTGCTGAAGCGGGCAGTGCCGATCCCCAGCTTGAATCTCACCGTCGAGGAATACGCGCATCCTGGCACCAGAGCCCAGCACCTGCACCTGAGCAGCGATTCCTCCGAGAATGTGTTTATGGTCGCCCTGCGCACGGTGCCCGAGGATTCCACGGGCGTGGCACACATCCTCGAACACACGGCGCTGTGTGGCAGTGAGCGGTACCCCGTTCGGGACCCCTTCTTCATGATGCTGCGGCGGTCGCTAAATACGTTTATGAACGCGTTCACCAGCTCGGATTGGACCGCCTACCCTTTCGCCACGCAAAACCGGAAAGATTTCGGCAACCTGCTCGACGTCTATCTCGATGCCGTTTTCTTCTCACGACTAGACCCACTCGACTTCGCACAGGAAGGCCACCGGGTCGAGTTTGAAAACGACGACAGTACGCAACCGCTGGTGTTTAAGGGCGTCGTGTTCAACGAAATGAAGGGGGCCATGTCCTCCACGCCGTCGATCCTCTGGGACCGACTCTGCCACGAGTTGTTTCCGTCCAACACCTATCACTTCAACAGCGGCGGCGACCCGGAGCATATCCCCGATTTGAGTTATCAGGAGTTGAGGGACTTCTACGCCGAGCACTACCACCCCAGCAACGCAATATTCCTCACCTTTGGCGATATCAGCGCCGAAGCACACCAGCAGATTTTTGAGGCACAGGTGCTGCAGCGTTTTGAGGCGCTGGAGCGGAAAATCGAGGTCGCGCTCGAAACGCCTTTCACCGCTCCGGCGCAGGCAACGCACCCCTATGCGGTAGATGTGGAAGAAGGCACAGAGAAGAAAACGCATTTGGTCATGGGTTGGAAGCTCGGCGAGAGCGCCGACCTGACCGCCATGCTGGAAGCACAGCTGGTGTCCTCGGTATTGATGGTAAACAGCGCCTCGCCACTTATGCACTACCTGGAGACTACCGACCGCGGCACCGCACCTTCTCCGCTGTGCGGGCTGGAAGAGTCGATGCGGGAGATGGTGTTCTGCTGCGGTATCGAAGGCAGCGAGGCAGAGCACGCCGAAGCATTTGAGGCTGAGGTGCTGGGCTGTATCCAACAGGTCGCCGCCGACGGCATCGGCGAAGAGAAGATTGACGCGATCCTGCGGCAGATCGAGCTGCACCAAAGAGAGGTGAGTGGCGACGGGATGCCCTACGGACTCAATCTCATGCTGAGAGCTCTGGGCGCGGCCACGCACTATGGCGATGCGGTGGCGGCACTGGATCTCGAACCGGTGATTGCCACGCTGCGTGAGCGGGTCAAAGACCGTGATTACCTGCCGAGACTCATTCGCCGTCTGTTACTAGACAACCCGCACCGGGTGCGAATGCTGGTGACACCGGACATCGGTCTATCCGCCAGCCGCGAGTCGGCTGAAACCGCCCGTCTCGCAGAGATGAAAGAAAATCTCAGTAGCGAGCACACGGCGGAGATTCTCGACCTCGCTGAGCGCCTCAGGGCCCGACAGGGCCAGAAAGACGACCCGGATGTGCTGCCGAGAGTGGCGCTCTCGGATATTCCGGCAGAAACGCCCTCCCCCGAGCCTGTTATTGAGTCCGGTGCATCGACTCATTACTGCTACACCACGGGCACCAACGGGCTTGTGTATCAGCAATGGGTGAGCCCGCTACCGGCGCTAACGGCAACCGAGCAGCAGCATCTGCCGCTGCTGACAGCATTGATGTCCGAGGTCGGCGTCGGTAATCTCAACTATCTGGACACTCAGGAGCGACACTCAGCCACGGTCGGCTCACTCAGTGCATCGGTCAGTAGCCGCGCGCACCGCGGCAACGAGCAAAACAGCGACAGCTTCTTTGTGCTGTCTTCCAAGGCCCTCGCTGATCGACTCCAACCGCAGCTCGAGCTGATGTCGGACACGCTACAAGCCGCGCGTTTCGATGAATCCTCGCGCATCCGGGATCTGGTCAGTCAAATGCGCGCACGGCGCGATCAGGGCATCACCGGTAGCGGGCATGCCCTGGCCATGACCGCAGCCTGTGCGGGCATGAGTCCGCTCGCCAAACGCGGCCACGAGCAGGGAGGGCTCGAGGGTATCCGCACGCTGCGTGCACTGGATGACGTACTTAAAGATGAAGGTGAGCTGGACGCATTCGCTCACTCGCTAGGGGCCATCCATCAGAAGCTGGCGGGTGCCGGAGCACCGCTTTTGTGCACCGTCGCCGATGACCCCAACATTCAGTCTGCAAGAGAGGCCGCTGCTCAGTGCGCAGGCGCCCTGCCAACGAATTCCCATGATGGAATCGTGCTGGAACCGGTCCGCGCTGCGATTCAAGAAATTTGGGTCACAAACACCCAGGTGAACTTCTGCGCCAAGGCCTATCCGACGGTGCCATCCGGCCACCCCGATGCGCCGCCTCTGTCGGTACTCGCCGCTTTCCTGCGCAATGGCTTTTTACATCGCACTATCCGGGAACAGGGCGGTGCATATGGCGGTGGCGCCAGCCACGACCCCAATATCGCCGCTTTTCGCTTCTTCTCTTACCGCGACCCGCGCCTGGTCGAGACCCTCGACGACTTCGATGCCTCCATCATCTGGCTACTGGAGACGCAGCATGAGCAGTTGGCGCTGGAAGAAGCGATCCTCAGTGTGATGGCCAGCCTCGATAAGCCGGGATCCCCAGCCGGCGAAGCAAAGCGGGACTTTCACGAGAGACTCTTCGGATGCACTGCAGAGCACCGCCGCATTCTCCGCGCCGGTATTGTCGGCACTACCCTCGATGACCTCCGCAGGGTGACCGAAACCTACCTGAAGCCCGAGCTAGCCAGTACGGCGGTTATCACCCATACCGCCGGCGCAGACATCGTGGCGGGAAGTCAGTTGCCCCTCACCCGGCAGGATCTTCTGTGAGCGAGAGCAGATAGCCCTCTCCGCGAGGCGCCCAGGCGAGCATTACCGGGACGATACGCAGCGCGAAATATCGCTCACGCACACGCCAACTGGTATCGCAGGCCGTCTTCGCCTACAACTTATCGACCGGATTCTGGTTTGTTAATCGCCTCACCGCTACCTTGGTTCGTTACCGGCTCAGCGCTCCCTTTGCCAAGTGGACTATTGCCTCACCACGTCATGGGCAAGCACAATCCTTCCGCGCCCCGACGAGGTCGCTGAAGGACAGGAGAGAATGCGATGGTGGTGAAGCGTGTGGCAGGGGCTCTGGGTGCCGAGTTACAGGCCGTCAATTTGGGCGACGGACTCGATGCCGCGCTCGCCGGTACCTTGCGCGCTCTGCTCAATGAGCACGAGGTGCTGTTTCTTCGCGATCAGAACATCGAACCCGCGGCACAAAAAGTATTGGCCGAGATTTTCGGTCCGCTACAAACCCACCCCGCCTACAACACAGTAGAGGGCTTGCCTGAGGTGATGATTCTGGAGAGCACCCGGGAGAATCCATCAAAAATTGAAGTCTGGCACTCGGACATGACCTTTCGTCAACACCCCCCCTCGGTCACGGTACTGCGCGGCATCACGATTCCGGAAGTCGGGGGTGACACGCTGTTTGCCAGTATGACCGCGGCCTATGACGGTCTATCTTTGGGCATGCAGCGCTATCTTGATGGGCTGTTTGCGGTGCACGATTTTAGTCACGGCTTTAAAGAAAGCCTTGCCGAACCCGGGGGCCGGGAGCGGCTCGCAGACGCCGTGGCCGCCAATCCGCCGGTGCGTCACCCGGTGGTGCAAACCCACCCTGAAACCGGCAAAAAGGTGCTGTTCGTGAATGCCCTGTTTACGACTCACATTGAGGGCCTACCACCGCTGGAGTCGTCTGAGGTTCTGCAATTTCTGTGGCGTCACGCCAGCTTGCCGGAGTTCACCTATCGGTTTAATTGGCAGCACAACAGCATGGTGCTCTGGGACAACCGTAGCACCCAGCACAAGCCGGTGAACGATTTCTTCCCCGCAACACGCCGGCTACACCGTGTCGTGAGCGAGGGCAATCAGCCCTACTGACTAGCCTTGATGTCGGCCAGGTAGCGATTGACCTCGCGTCGCACCAAAGGCGCGAACAGGTACAGCATGAACACGTTAGGCAGCGCGATGAGGAAGGTCATCGCGTCAGAGAAGTCGAGCACCGCGCGCAGCTCCAACATGCAGCCCAGGGCAATAAAGGTGCAAAAGATCATCTGGAAGACGACGCTCTTCACTTTCCCTTCGCCCAGCAGATAGGTCCAGCCTTTGAGACCGTAGTAGGACCAGGCCAGTGCACTCGAGAACGCGAACAAGAGTGCCGCCACCGCGATGACATAGGGCGCCCAGGCGAAATGCCAGGCAAACGCCGCCGAGGTAAGTTCAATGCCTGCGAGCCCCGACCCCATCAGGCCCTGAGGAATAGCCGTTGTGAGCACCACCAGTGAACTGAGTGAGCAAACGACCACGGTGTCGATGAAAGGCTCCAACAGTGACGTGATGCCCTCAGAGGCGGGCTGCTCGGTCTTGACCGCAGAGTGCGCGATAGACGCTGAGCCGATACCTGCCTCATTGGAGAACAGCGCCCGCTGAAAGCCAATCACCATCGCACCCAGAATGCCGCCCGATGCCGCCTGCCCGGTAAAGGCCTCCGAGACAACCAAAGCCAGCGCCGCGGGCAGGTGCTCCGCGCTGAGGCCAATCACCACCAATGCGGCGATGACGTAAATCAAACCCATCACCGGCACCAGCACCGCCGCCACGCGCGCAATCGAGCGAATGCCACCGATTATCACCGCAGCAATCACCGCCGCCAACGCCAGCCCGAACAGCCAGCCTCGATCAGCAAAAAAAGAGGTCTCGCCGCCGGTAATCACCACGAACTGCGCAAAGGCCTGATTGGACTGAAACATATTGCCGATGCCCAGACAGCCAATCACCAGCGCCAGCGCGTAGAAGGTGCCGAAGCCCTTGCCTATGCCTGGCCAGCCGCGCTCCCGAAAGTAGGCCTCCATGTAGAACATCGGGCCACCGGATACCGAACCGTCGGCGTTGTAGCGCCGATACTTGACGCCCAGCGTGCACTCCACCAGCTTGGTTGACATCGATAAAAGCCCGGCGATAAACAACCAAAGGGCCGCACCTGGACCACCAAGGGAGAGCGCAACCGCCACTCCGCCAATATTGCCCACACCGACCGTGCCGGACACCGCCGTGGCAACCGCTTTGAAATGACTGATCTCACCGCGGGCATCAGGGTCCGCGAAATCGCCGCGGGCATGACGGATCGCAAGCCCCAGCGCCCGAACATTGATGAGTCGCAGGTAGAAAGTGAAGAAGAGACCGGCCACTGCCGTCCACATCACAATGAGCGGCACGTCGGTACCCGCAATCGGCACTGTGTAAAAGACGATAGAAGACAGCGCTTCTGCGATGGGGCCGAGGTGCGCCTCCACCCACTGGTCCGGAGACAGGCTCACCCCCACTGCACCATATGGCGCAATACCTGTTGGTAGCCGTTGAAGCTGGGCACCTCGTCGAGCAGAGCTTTTTCCTTCAGCAAGGCGCGGAAGCCAGGCAAGCGGTAACAGGGCACGCCGGGAAGCAAGTGATGCTCGAGGTGGTAGTTGACAAAGTGCGGGGCCATTAGAAAGCGCTGCCACACCGGCGCTTCAACCGTGCGGGTGTTAAAACGGGGGTCGGGGTTATCCGCATCAGGCACTGCCGCGTGCTCAGCGATCTGTCGCAGTCGCGCCACGAGCATGTAAGACGTCATCAGGCTGGCAAACCAGAGCCACCAGGTCCAGCCAATACCCAGCAGCATCAAGATGGCGGCCAGCGCCGCCTGCACTCCCACCTGCTTGAGCAACAGGGACTGGCCATCCGGACTGCGGCCACCAAAGTGGACCAACCCGCCGCGCAGAATACCGGCAAGCAATTTAAAACCCGTCTGTCCTGTGAGATCCCGCACCACCTTGCGCCGAAAGCTTGTGCCGTCAACAGGGTAAGCTTGGTAATTGGGCAGATCGGGGTCATCAGGCGTCCCAGCCAGCCGGTGGTGATCGAGATGCCCGGTGGCATAGGCAGTGAGGTCATTGAGCGTTGGCAGGGCACACAACCACTGCCCTATCCCCTGATTCAGGGCGCGGCTGGCGAACAGCGTGTTATGACCCGCCTCGTGCATGAGCACAGACAAGCCCAGTTGGCGCCCCGCTAACAGTGCCCAAACCCAAAATATTGTTATCGGATTTGGAAACGCATCTGCCAGCCACAGCAGCGCCATCGTCAGCGCCCAGGTGGAGAGCACCAGCCACAACCCCCAGAGATCGCTGCGGCTCAACACCTGCTCGCGCTCTGCGGGGGTCAGATAGTCGTTAATCTTCAGCATACCCGCCTCATCATGCCCCAATTATCAGTGATTTAGCCCACGCCGCAAACGGGTCACCTATCTGGCTACTTGGGGCTCAACAGAGCGTCAAGCGTGGCAGAGGCTTGGAGAAGTCCTGACGCTTCAGGCGAGCCAGAACATCAGAAGGGAAACACCCGAGGCAACAGCGCCAACACGACGATCGAGTAAGACAGCGACACCAGCCAACCAAAGCGCAGGTAATCTGCGCGGGTGTAGCCGCCAAGGTTCTGCACCATCAGGTTAGTGGTGTAGCCATAAGGCGTAAGAAATGAAGCGCTCCCTCCGAGCGCCACCGCCATGACAAAGGCCATGGGATCGAACCCGGCCGTGAGCGCTAGCGTGTACCCCAAAGGGAACATGAGCGCCGCGGCGGCACTATTGGTAATCAGTTCGGTCATCGCCAGCGTCAGGACATAAACCAATATCAACATGGCAAAGGGCGGCACGCTGCCGATCAGGGGGCCGAGGAAGGTCATCGCATGCCCCATCAGGCCGGAATCCATGACCGCCTGACTGATGGCAAGCGCGGACGACACAATCAGCCACATCTCGAAGGGGAATCGGCGCCGCAACTCCGCGGTGCTGAACAGCTTCATCGCCAGCATCAGTAACAGTAAGAACATCAGTCCAGTCGCGAGGGGCACCAAGCCCATGACCGAGGTAGTCACGGCGGCAAACATGGCCGCGGCGACCGTCAGGCTCTTGCCGCTCGAGAGGCTGTGACTGGCAACACTGCTGTCAACAATCAGAAAATTGCGGGTCAGGTTACTGCGCTTGTGAAAGTCCGGCCCTACGGCCAGCATTAGGGAATCACCGGCGCGGAGCACAATGTTCCCCAACTGCCCCGACAGGCGCTCACCGTCGCGGTGCACGCCCACTACCGCGGCATCAAAGCGGGAGCGAAACTCGCTTTCTTTGATCGAGCGCCCGATCACCGCCGAGCCCGGCAGAAGCACGACCTCGGTCAGGTTGGTGCCGAGCAGCCCTTCATCGATGGCAAAGGAGCGCAGTCCATGAAAGCGCTCGAGAATGCCCACCTTGGACACATCGCCCGAGAAAATCAGCCGGTCACTCGCTTCCAGCTGCTGATCGGGTGATACCGGGGTGAGCAACCGCCCCTGACGCGCAATCTCCACCAAAAACAACTCTCCCAGGTCACGAAGTCCGTTGTCTTTGACTGATTTTCCAATCATTCGGGAATCATCCGCCACCACCATTTCCACCAGGAATTCGTTGACCGGCGCACCGTCCCGGTCTGCCGTGGGCAACACCCTCGCCATCACCAGCATCGCGACCAGCCCCGCCAGCGCCGCCGGCAGGGCAACCGGTAGAAACGCAAAAAAAGGAATCCCCTCCCCCGTCACGTCTTCGAGAAAACTGCTTACGATCAGATTGGTCGATGTCCCGATCAGGGTCAGCGTGCCACCGAGGATGGCGGCATAGGAAATCGGCAACAGGATTTGGCTGGCGGCGTGATGGGGGTTCTTGCGCAGCGTGCCGGCTAGGGTCGCGACCACCGCCGTGTTGTTCACAAAAGCCGAGAACAGCATCGTCATGCCGGAGAGGCTGAGCAGGGTGCGAGGGAGTGAGCCTCTCACCGCGCGGTTGGAAATAGCCAGCAGCCATGGCAAGCGCTCGAGTCCCACTGACACCATCAGCAAAAGCAGGAGCGTTACCAGCCCTTCGTTGGTGGCTTTGCCCATCACCGCCAGCATATCGATCGTCCCCACCAGCACACAGGCAGCCATCGCCACTGTGAACAAGAGCGCGGGGGAGAGACGGCTGAAGATCAAGGCCATGATCAGGGCCGCCACAATCAGGGCAATCAGCAATGACTCCATGGATTTCGTCGCCTGCGGATCCAGCGAACAGAATACGCGGTCTTTAGGTGACACAAAAACCCCGAAATCTGGTCATCCTGCCGCTTAGTCGCTACCCTCTACCATTATGATTTATAGGGTATCCATCACTCATACAGGGAGATGAGAGCCCGATCCAATACCACTGGCAGGAGCAAACGATGATTGCCTACACCACACTCGGCGTAAGTGACCTTGACGCCGCAAAGATTTTTTACAGCAACCTGCTGGGCGTGATCGGCGCGGAGCACGTTTTAGGGAACGAACGCATTGCGCTGTATGGCTATGACGTTAGTCAGCCAATGCTGAGCATCTGCATCCCCTACGACGAGGGCGAGCCCAGCGCGGGCAATGGCACCATGGTGGCGATTCGCGCCGGCGGTCCTGAGGACTGTGACGCACTTTACGCAAAGGCGATTGAGCTGGGCGCCACCTGTGACGGCCCTCCCGGCGAGCGCATGCCGGGATTTTTCTACGGCGCCTATGTCCGCGATCCAGACGGCAACAAGCTGTGTTTCTGCCAGATAGGCCCGAGCTGAGATTTCGGGGCTGACCAAATTCCATCCAAAAGATCAGGCAGACTTACTCGCTCTGACAGCTGGGCAATGGTCGGGTCACTGGCGGCAGGCAGTCCTACAACGTCTGGCGCTTGCGCGACCACACCGACAGCCGACAGTAGCAGTAGAGAAGCGAAAGCGGATCGCATTACTCTGCACAGCACGCTTCTAATCTAAGTGGTTATCGCAACATAGACTTAGGCTGCTTTTCTTCGCTGCTGCACCGCCCCAGCGAGGGCATGCAAAGTGGAGACCGTGTGCGCCCAGTCCATGCACGGGTCGGTAATGCTCTGGCCGAAGACCAGATTGTTTTTGTCGACCACGTCCTGCCGACCTGCCTCGATAAAGCTCTCTAACATCAGCCCGATAATCCGGCGATCACCGCGGGCTACCTGGGTGGCGATATCCTCGGCCACCGACACCTGCCTCGCCGGCTGCTTGCGGCTGTTGGCGTGGCTGGCGTCGATCATCACGCTCTCTGCTAGCTTGGCCTTGGCGAGCATGGCACAGGCATCGTCCACCGAGAACATGTCGTAGTTGGGTTGGGATCCACCGCGCAGAATGAGATGGCAATAAGGGTTACCGACGGTCTCAAAAATCGCCGACTGGCCGCCTTTAGTGACTGACAAAAAGTGGTGCGAGTGCTGCGCGGCACCAATGGCATCAACGGCGATCTGCACATTCCCGCCCGTGCCGTTTTTGAAACCTACCGGGCAAGAAAGGCCGCTCGCCAGCTCGCGATGGCTCTGGCTCTCGGTCGTGCGGGCGCCGATGGCCCCCCAGCTCACCAGATCTGCGATGTACTGCGGCGAAATCAGATCCAGATACTCCGTGGCAGTGGGGAGGCCCACGCCATTGATATCCAGTAGCAACTGGCGCGCACGACGCAGGCCTTCGTTTACGTCGAAAGAGTTGTCGAGGTGAGGGTCATTGATGAGGCCTTTCCAGCCGACCGTAGTGCGGGGTTTTTCGAAATACACCCGCATCACCACAAAGATGTCCTCTGACACTTCGTCTGCCAGCGTTTTAAGTCGCGCGGCATAGTCCATGGCAGCCTCAGGGTCATGGATCGAGCACGGCCCCACCACGACCACCAGACGATCGTCGGCCTGCTCCAAAATCGACTGAATCACCCCGCGAGACGCATTCACGTGCTCGGCCAGTGGCCCTTCGGCCGGCAGCTCCGCAATGAGCGCCTCGGGCACCACCAGCTCGCGCAGATTCTGAATGCGAAGATCGTCAGTGTTGGTAGACATCATGGATTACCGCTTCAACCAATATGAATCAGCGCCGAAGGATACCACCGCTAGCAGGTTAGTCCGTGGCCAAGTATTCACCTTCTGCAAGGAGCTCCTCAACTAGCTGCCCGATCGTATTGGGCGTAACCAAATGGGTGGCATACCAGGTGTGAAGGCAGCGAATACGGGTCGGCTCACTGATGCCGCCAATCCCCCGCTCATCGAGCGCCGCTCGCATCCCTTTTTCACTCAGAAGCTGCCGCTCAGCGTCGGACAAGAAACGCGATCGCTCCTCCCGATGTCGCGCGTGATCATCGTTCATTGCCATCTGCAGCGCGGTCGAGGCATCCACTCGACCCTGCAATCGCGCAATCCATCCGGCGGCTTCGAGCCGATCAATCCGCAGGCACAACTCCGCCCCCACCAACCAGTACAGCGTAGGAAAAGGCTTGTCATCGATCACCGAGGCGACACGGATGACCAGCGGATCATCGTGCTCATCCACTACCGGGATTGCACGGAGTCCGCGGGGCTCTCTACCCAACAACACGGCGACGCGGGCGCGCTGGTCGCCAGTGAGAGGCGTTTCTTGATGGTCAGGCTGCATGGCCAAATGGTAACACCGGAGTCGATTGACCCCGGTATCGAGTGGGAGTAAGGTGCGGCGCATCAGGTGCCTGCCGGTCTCACGATCTGGGCAGGTTAAAAGGGAAGTCCGGTGAGCTTTGGCAAGTCCGGCGCTGCCCCCGCAACGGTCATCACTGAGGTGAGAGCCCGATACCTGCCTGATCAATACACATCATGTGGAGCGGAGGGCTCCCACAGGATGCGCTGAATACCCGTGGCGTAGACTGCCGCTCAGTGTCGTGCATCCCCTGCCCCTCGTCCCGAACGCCGTATTGACGGCTGCGACACCAATAGGGGAAGAGATGACAGTTTCACATTCTCACGGCAATCACTCGATAGTCTCAGCAGCGAATCAGACACAGGTGCGGCCCGCACCTTGGTTTGCGAATCGAAATCCGCAGCGATATTCGGCTATCGGCGATACCACCACGTCGCTTGCCATGCGGTCTTTTGGCACTATTTTTCAGTCCACTTCATTATTGTTGGTTTGGGCCCTAACTGGTTCGTGCTTCACCGTAGCGCAGGACACGACGTCCGATGGGTCAACTGATGCCGGAGAAGTAGAGGAAGTAGTGGTCTCGTCGCGAACACCCGACCTAATTGATCAGATCGGGGTCTCGATCAGCGTGCTCGATGAGGACATGATGCGATCTCTGGCTTATCCCGACCTTGCTTCACTGCTCGACACCCAACCGGGCGTCACCGTGACCATGGATGGCGGTTACGGCAAAGCGGCAGCGGTTCGGATCCGAGGTGAGGAAGGCTACCGCACGCGCATTGTGCTGGACGGTATCAATATCGCCGACCCCTCTTCCCCTCAAGTCAGTCCTCGAATCGAACACCTGGTCAGCAGTGGCTTAACCCGAGTGGAAATCCTGCGCGGTCCTCAGGGATTGCTTTGGGGAGCCGATGCCGGTGGCGTGATCCTCATGTCAACCTTCGACGCCACTGCCGAGTCGGGAATGGAAGGCTCGCTAGAAGCGGGTAGCGACGATTTTTATCAGGGCGCCATCAACGGCGTTTTGAGTACTGACCAGCTGACGGCGTCAGTGTCGCTCTCGCAGCTGGAAACCGACGGCTTCAACGCCCGGGAGATCGACAGCGTCGACCCAGACCAGGATGGCTACGAGAATACGACCGCTCACGGAGCGCTCTCCTGGGCGATCAGCGACGCCATCTCATTGCAGGTTGCAGCAACGGATATCTCTGGCGATAACGAATACGACGGCTGCTACGACACCGCCACGTTTGCGTTGATTCACGACTGTGACGATGAGTACGAGCAACGAGCCTGGCGCGGCGCGCTACGCTACGCATCTGACAAACACACCTTGGAGCTCAGCTATGCCTCGAGCGATACGGAGCGCGCTTTTTTCTCCGCGGGCATTTTATCTTATGCAACTGAGGGGGAGACGGACACCACATCCCTCACCGGAGCGTGGCGGCTCTCAGACAGTACTCGGCTCACTTACGGTGTGGATCATGAGGAGCAAGCGCTCTCTGATGCCAGCACCGATTGGTCAAGAGACAACACAGGCATCTATCTGGAAGCCCAACAGCGTCTCGGCCGCAGCGTGATGACCTTTGGCTGGCGGCATGATGACAACGACGACTTCGGTGAGTTTGACAGTTGGCGCGTCAGCGGGCGCCACGACCTAACAGGCATGGCCGAGGGTTGGGCATTGCGCGCCGCGATCGGCACCGGATTCCGCGCGCCGAGTCTTTACGAGATCGCCTACAACAACGGGCCCTTTGCGTACCCTCCTGCGAGGAGCGCGCCGCTTTTGGAGGAAGAATCCGAGGGCTGGGAAATCGCCGTCTTGGGCTCGCTGGGAAATCTCGATCTCGAGCTAATCTGGTTTGATCAGGAAATTGACAACGAGATCATCTTTGACCTTGCGGGTTACAGTGGCTACCTGCAAACCACTGGAACCAGTTCGTCCGAAGGCCTGGAAATCATCGCCAGCTTGCCCCTGTCCGAGCGATGGCGCATTGAGGGGAACTTCACTTCGCTCGATGCCACGCAGCAAAACGGTGACGATCGCGCCTATCGACCAGATCAAACGGGTCAGGTCAGCATCGTATGGACGCGCAATGATCTGCGAGCCAGAGTCACCGGCCGCTATACCGGAGAAGCAACCGACCCCTTCATGACTTCGATTGATGACACCTTTACTATCGACCTGAGCGCTCAGTGGGATCTATCGGACCGTTGGGCGCTCGAAGCGAGGGTCCTCAACGTCACAGACCACGATGACCAGCAGCTACCCGGCTACTATGTTCCGGGCATGACGGCTTACGCCGGCTTGCGCGTGAAACTCTAGGAACACTCCATGGACCGCAACACCAAACACAACAAAGCCATGGCCAAGCAGAAGGCCGCTGTGGATGAGGGCATCGCCAAGGCGGATATCGAGCGCGGTGTGTCAGTTTTACTCACCGGTGATGGCAAAGGCAAAACCAGTTCCGCCTTTGGCATGGTGGTGCGGGCGCTGGGCTACGGCCAAAAGGTAGGCGTCGTTCAATTTATTAAAGGCGTACAGGCCTCGGGTGAAGAAAATTTTGTCAGAGACCATTTGCCCGGTGTGGACCTCCACCAGATGGGTACGGGGTTTACCTGGGATACGCAGGACCGGGAAAGCGATATCGCCGCAGCCAAACGGAGCTGGGAACACGCCTTGGCGATGCTAGACGATGCCAGCTACGACCTGGTGGTGCTCGATGAGCTCACATACATGTTGGCGTTCGACTATCTCCCTGAAGACGAGATTATCAGTGCGCTCACCGGACGACCCGAGTCACAAAGCGTGGTGGTCACCGGTCGTGGGGGCGGTCAGGCCCTGCGCGAGGCCATGGACACAGTGTCTGAGGTCAAAGAAGTCAAGCACGCCTATCGCGCCGGCATTCGCGCCCGACAAGGCGTGGACTACTAACAATGGGCACCCACCCGGCGATCCACCCCGCAGCCTTCATCCGCTACAAATTTCTCAACTCGCTCTTTCTCGGGCTGTCTGTCGGCGCGGTTTTTGTACTGTACACACCACTGTCACCGGCGGTGTTCTCCGCAGGCGGCATCGGACTCGCGTTGGGTACCCTGATAGTCGCCACCCAGTACCGAAGGATTCTGGCACCGAGCTGGTTTTTTCGGCTGTCGCTCGGGGTGGAGCTGGTCACGCTCAGTGGCGTGGCGGCAGTCCTCCTACTCCCTCTGGAGCTCCCCCTTGCGCTATTCGTCTACCTCGGCTATCAGGTGACTTTCTCGCTGGGCAATTACCTGGTGCGCTGCGAGACCCTGCTCATGGTCTCGGTGGAGCAGCTGCGCAAACTCGACGTGGCGAAACAGGCAGGCTATTTACTCGGAATGGGAGGTGCGTGGGCGGTGTATGCAGGCCTTGAGCAATTTGCCTCGATCGATGGACGGGTCGAGCAGGTGATCTCCCTGCACTGGGTACTGGCGGTTGTAGAAGGTTCAGTGGTGGCCGCCCTGTGGCGGGCCTTTAATCGGGATCAGCTAGCCAACAGCGCCCCGCTGATCCGCGATGAACCGGGTTTCGCCGCCGACTAATCCAAGAAATCCGGTTGCTCATTCAGAATGACATCGAACAGTGGCTGGGCAGCGAACCAACCCGCCAGCGCACTGCCTACCTGCCCCGCCGTGTGCAGCGCCATGTCGTGGGGAATGGGCTGCGTTGTGCCCGCCGCCTCAGCCATCAGCTGAGCCTGACAGCTGCGCTCAAAGGTCACGTACCACCACAGTGCCTCATCCACTGACTCCCCCACCGTCAGGTGACCATGGTTCTTCAAAACTATCGCTTTTTTATTGCCGAGTGCCTCGGCAAGACGCTCCCCTTCACTCATCGACACCACCACACCGGTGTAGTCGTCCAACAAAGCGAGATCGTCATAAAACGCACAGGCGTCCTGTGTGATGGGGTCTAACAATCGCCCCAGAGAAGACCAGGTCTTGCCGTAAATTGAGTGGGCGTGGGCCGCAGCGGTGACTTCCGGCCTGGCCTGATGTATGTGGCTGTGAATTGTGAACGCCGCGCCATTCAGAAGCCCCTCACCCTCAACGATGTCGCCTTTATGACTGACCCTGATGAGGTCCGAGACCCGCATGAGCTTGAACGAGCGCCCCATGGGATTGACCCAGAAGGTCTCCGTATCGATCGGGTCACGAACGGTGATGTGTCCGGCGACCCCATCATCAAAACCAAACTTACCGAAGATTCTCAGTGCCGCGGCGAGGCGCTGCTTGCGCTGCAACTGCTCGGCTGCCGGGTCAAGCCCCTCTCCGGGCATGCTCGCCAGATCCGCGTTCATCACCAACTGGTTCACTTGCTCGTTCATGCCTTATCGCTCCTATTCTCGCGCCAATACTGTGCAGCCTCGCGCACCAACTCACCCTCTGAGGGCAGCGGCTCGCCCTGCGCATTCAAGTGCGCCACATACGCGCTCAACACCTCACCCGCCTGCGCTGAGACCTCTTCCGGACGCAACGGGTCACCGCATTCTTCGCAGGACAATACTGCCCGGGTTTGCTTGCCACACAAGCTGTGGCGGTAGCGCTGGGGCGGGCCATTGCCGTCGTCCATCCAGTCATCGCCCCACTGGCTCAGCGTCATGAGCACGGGGTAAAGCGCCAGGCCTTTGCGGGTCAATCGGTACTCGTAGCGCGTGGGACGCTCCATATAGGCCACCCGGGTCAGTACCCCCTCGTCGACCAACTTACCCAGTCGCTCCGAAAGCCGGTGCCGCGTAACGCCCAGACTGCGCTGAAAGTCGTCAAATCGCCGGGTGCCCCGAAAGGCGTCGCGGATGATCATCAAGGTCCAGCGCTCGCCCAGCACCGAAAGTGCCCGGGCCACTGAACAGACCTGTTGATCAATATCGTCCCATTTCATGCTTGAAAGAGTGCGCGTGACCGACGCCAAACGCAAGCGCTGGCACCTAAGTGCCCGCGCCGATTCACCTTTACCCGGGCTGCGATTCAGCCAAACTGGTTCATGGTGTTGTCGTCACCGGCGGCTTTCAGCGCGGCATCCCCTGAGAAGTACTCCTTGTGGTCATCGCCCATGTCGGAACCCGCCATGTTCTGGTGCTTCACACAGGCGATGCCCTGACGGATCTCCTTGCGCTGCACACCCGCCACATAGCCCAGCATCCCCGCCTCACCGAAGTACTCCTTGGCGAGGTTATCGGTGGACAGCGCCGCCGTATGGTAGGTGGGTAGCGTGATCAGGTGATGGAAGATGCCTGCCTCGCGCGATCCGTCGCGTTGGAAGGACTGAATGCGACGATCTGCCTCTGCCGCCAGGTCCGTTTCGTCATAGCTGGCGTCCATCAATGCCTCACGATCGTAAGCCGACACGTCCTGACCCGCCTCGGACCAGGCGTCGAAAACCTGCTGCCGGAAGCTGAGTGTCCAGTTAAACGATGGGCTGTTGTTGTAGACCAGCTTGGCGTCCGGCACGACCTCGCGGATACGATTCACCATCGAGGCAATCTGGCCTACGTGCGGCTTCTCGGTCTCGATCCACAGGAGATCAGCACCGTTCTGTAAAGAGGTGATGCAGTCGAGTACCACACGATCCTCTCCCGAGCCCTTGCGGAACTTGAACAAACCGGATGCCAAACGAGCTGGCTTCAACAACTTGCCGTTGGCCTTGACCACCACGTCACCATTGGCAATGTCATCAGCGCTGTCGACGTAATCGCCATCGAGGAACCCGTTGTAAAGATCACCCAGATCACCCGGCTCCTGCGTGACCGCAATCTGCTTGGTGAGGCCTGCGCCGAGCGAATCGGTGCGCGCCACGATAATGCCGTCTTCCACGCCCACCTCCAGGAAGGCGTAGCGAATCGCGCGAATCTTGGCGATAAAGTCGGCGTGGGGGACCGTCACCTTGCCGTCCTGGTGTCCGCATTGCTTCTCGTCGGAGACCTGATTTTCAATCTGGATAGCGCAGGCGCCCGCCTCGATCATGCGTCGAGCGAGCAGATAGGTGGCCTCTTCGTTGCCGAATCC
>CAJXDE010000032.1 GCA_913052635.1 uncultured Halieaceae bacterium | reverse complement strand
AAGGCAACGGCGTGTGTGCCCAGTGTCATCTGGCCAGCACCTACGACAACCCCACACATCACCGGCATCAGCTTGCATCTGCGGGCAGCGCCTGCGTGGATTGCCACATGCCGAGCCAGCTTTATATGGGGGTCGATGCCCGGCGCGATCACAGCATGCGCATTCCGCGGCCAGATCTCTCCATAAGTACAGCGGCGCCCAACGCCTGCAACCAATGCCATACCGACCAGAGCGCGGACTGGGCCTACTCGGCCCTGATGGATTGGGGTGTGCGCTTTGCAGACCGAAGGAACCACCCAGCGCGGGCGTTTCACGCAGCTGGCCGCGGTGACGTGCGCGCCGCACCGGTGCTGTTAGAGACGGCCAACAATGCGACGAACACCCCCATGCTGCGCGCCTCGGCCATTACCCAGCTGGGCCGTCTGCTCCCCGAGCGGCTCATACCTTCCCTCCCCCTGTGGTTGCAAAGTGACGACCCCCTGATTCGTCTGGCGGCGGCAGAGGCGGCGGGGCAACTGCCGCCAGAGCAACAGCTCGAGCGCGTGCTGCCATTGAGCTTGGATCCACTGCTGGCGGTGAGAATGGTGGCGGCTGAACAGTTGGCGGGGCTGATGCCGCCAATGGTGGGCACGCCAGCGCCTGCAAGTCCGGACCTCTCCGCAAAACAAAGCGCCGGCGAGGGTCGACCGCAGACAGCTGGCCCACTGGACGCCCTCTTCGCCGAATACGTTCACGTACAGTCCCAGCATCTCGACATGCCGTCTGTGCTCACCCAGTTGAGTGGCTTTCAGCAAGCCCGCGGCGATACCGAGGCGGCTGAAGCGCTCCTGATGTCAGCGCTTGAGAAAAACCCTCAGGCAAGTGCTAGCCGGGTGAATCTTGCAGACCTCTACCGTACTCAAGACAAAGAAGAAGCCGCGCGGGCGACGCTGGAGCGCGGGATACAACTGAACCAAGAGGACGCCTCGCTGTGGTTCAGTCTTGCGCTACTGGAGGTGCGAGAAGGCAATGGCGAGGCCGCTCTGACGGCCCTGGAAAAAGCCGCCTCGCTGGAAGAAACACCGAGCTACTACCACTACGTTTACGCTGTGGCGCAGCAGGATCGGGGGCGCCTCGCAGAGGCAATAGCGATGCTGAAAGCCACAAACCGTGTCGCACCAGGTCAACCGAACGTGCTCGCGGCCCTCATGCAATACAGCCAGCTAGCCGGCGATATGCAGGCAGCTCAACGCTACCAAACTGAGCTCCTAAACACCGCTCAGGCAGCCGGGGTGCGGTAGGCGAGGGTCAGTTTGCGGGGACCAGCTGTAGCGCCACCGTGACGGGAACCACCCGGCTGATGGCATTGAGGCCGGCGACCTCCTGAAGCGCGGCCACACCACCCTCCAATCCGAACTCCGACGCAGTGAGCAAAATGGGCTGAGTGGTCGTCGCTGTCACGCCTTGATCCGTCACCGCGACGTTCAATAACGCGTCCTTGGTCACAGTCTGGCCATGCAAGTCGATGAGCAGCGCCACGTTGGTGACCCCACCATCGGACATTGAAGCAACGGCCTCTGCATCCAGCTGCGCGGTAATCACGGCTTCGGGGTAGAGCCCCACTTCGAACAGCATCTTCTTCATGCGCTCGTTGCGGATGCCGATGTTGGTTTCAACCGAGCCCAGCGCTACCCGCACTTCGACCTCCCCTGCGTCGGTCACAGTGCCTGCAAGGGTCTCAAAGTGACTGACCTCGCCAATCGTGTTGTTCTTGATCGACACAAACTGCACCTGCGAGCCGGGCCCGACCTGCCAATCTGCCAGCGCCAGTGGAGATAGTAGTGCTGCCGCGGCACAAACCAATGCGAAACGTTTTTTCATCATGTGTGCTCCTTTGCGTGCCGACACAGCGCTCGGCGATCATTGCTGACTATACGAGGTCTTTGGCGCTCTGGACTCGACGACATCGCACCGCGCCGCGAAGGCGGCCGCGGGAACTCCAGCGCCCCGCTACCTGCCACCTCACTGTAGTCAAAAAAGGAGACGAGGAGCGAGTGGATCGGATAGCACCGTGCTCAGTCCAGCCCGGCCCAGCCATCAGTTAGCGATGTCGGCGAGATCCCCTTTGGCTTCGAGCCATGTTTTGCGGTCGCCCGCACGCTTTTTCGCCAGCAGTAAATCAAACGTGCTGTCGGTGTCACCGTCCTCATCAAGCACCAATTGCACCAAACGTCGGGTGTCGCGGTCCATGGTGGTCTCACGCAGCTGTGGCGGGTTCATCTCACCCAAACCTTTAAAGCGCTGCACCGCAGGCTTGGTGCGTTTGTTTTCGGCCTCAAGGCGCTCGAGAATGCCGTTCTTCTCCGATTCATCGAGGGCGTAGTACACCTCTTTACCCACATCAATGCGGTAGAGAGGCGGCATGGCGACAAACACGTGCCCGGCCCGCACCAATGGACGGAAGTGCCGCAAAAACAGGGCGCAGATCAACGTGGCGATATGCAGACCATCAGAGTCGGCGTCAGCCAGAATGCACACCTTGTGATAACGCAGCTGACTCAGATCGGTGCTGCCGGGCTCAATGCCCAGCGCCACTGAAATGTTATTCACCTCCTGTGAGGCAAGAATTTCACCGGCGTCGACCTCCCAGGTATTCAGGATCTTGCCCCTGAGCGGCAGGATCGCCTGATATTCGCGATCGCGCGCCTGCTTGGCCGAGCCACCGGCCGAGTCACCTTCCACGAGAAACAGCTCGCCACGCTCTGGGTCCTCGCTCGAACAATCCGCCAACTTGCCGGGCAGTGCGGGGCCCGACGCGACTTTTTTGCGCACCACTTTCTTGGCAGATCTGAGACGGCTCTGAGCGCGCTCAATACAGAGCTCGGCGAGCCGTTCCGCATCAGAGGTGTGCTGATTCAGCCACAAGCCAAAAGCGTCCTTCGCCACACCTGAGACAAACCCCGCCGCCTCGCGGGAAGAGAGGCGCTCTTTGGTCTGACCCGAGAACTGCGGGTCTTGCAGCTTCGATGACAAGACAAAACAGCAGCGGTCCCACACGTCCTCGGCGGTCAGCTTGACCCCGCGGGGCAGCAGATTGCGCAACTCGCAGAACTCACGCATGGCGTCAAGCAAGCCGGATCGCAGACCGTTCACATGGGTTCCACCCTGCGGCGTGGGAATGAGATTCACGTACGACTCGGCGACGACCTCGCCGCCCTCGGGCAGCCATTGAATGGCCCAGTCCACCGCTTCTGTTTCCCCTTCAAAATGCGACCGGAACGGCGTCTCGGGGATAACCGGGAAATCGATCGTTGCATCCGCCAAATAGTCGGAGATGCCATCCTCGTAGTGCCACTCGGTTTTCTCTTTCTTTTTCTCGTCGGTGAGCGTGACCTTCAGGCCGGGACATAGCACCGCCTTGGCGCGCAACGCGTGGCTGAGCTTGGGCACCGAGAAGTTGGCGGAATCAAAGTAATGCGGATCAGGCTTGAAGCGGATCCCGGTGCCGGTGTTACGCTTGCCACAGTTGCCGGAGACCTTCAAATCGGCGGTCTTGTCACCGCCTGAGAACGCCATCGTGTGCACATTCCCATCGCGACGAATAGTGACTTCCAATAATTCCGACAGGGCATTCACCACCGACACGCCCACACCGTGCAGACCGCCGCTGAATTGGTAGCTCTTGTCCGAGAACTTGCCCCCGGCGTGCAGGGTGCTCAGGATGACCTCGACTCCGGGCAGCTTTTGCTCAGGGTGCAGATCGACGGGCATGCCGCGGCCATCATCCGTGACACTGAGCGCGCCATCACCATGCAGCACAACGTCGATCTGACTGCAGTGCCCCGCCAGCGCCTCGTCGACCGAGTTGTCGATGACTTCCTGAGCGAGGTGGTTGGGGCGAGTGGTGTCGGTGTACATGCCAGGACGCTTGCGGACCGGCTCCAGACCAGTCAGAACTTCAATAGCGTCAGCGTTGTATTTCGTCATCTTCTACTTATAGCTCGTGCAATACGGTTGGCATTGGTAGCGGCTCGCTCCTGCGCTGATATCACGCGTTGTAACAACCGCGTTTTTTACGCGTAGCCTGGCGAGTTGAGGTCCACGGCAAACGTCTCATCGGTGACCCTAAGCACGGTGGTTTCCCAGGCGCCTGACTCATTGAGT
Organism: uncultured Halieaceae bacterium; assembly: GCA_913052635.1. Classification (GTDB taxonomy): domain Bacteria; phylum Pseudomonadota; class Gammaproteobacteria; order Pseudomonadales; family Halieaceae; genus Luminiphilus. Next base: position 15,880 of record CAJXDE010000032.1, on the reverse strand, counting down.
GTCAGCATACGACATCCCGGCGCCTGTGCATCCACCCGAAAATCCGCTGAGTTGGGCGCAAATTGAATGCAAGTCGAGGGGCTCGTCAGGCATTGTACGCCGTGATAAGTCTGCGCAGCATCCTGATGAACGTGCCCCGAGATCACCACCGCCTTGTCGGCAAGAGGGGCCAGACGCTGCAGTGCCACCTGCGCGTTCTCGGCGCCAATCTCATCCAGCCATGCGCAGCCCACTGGCATCAGCGGATGATGGGTCGCCACCAGTAACGGCCTGCCCGTTGTCCGTGCATGATCAACCGCCTGCTCCAGCGCCTCAATCTCCGGGCCAGCCAGATAACCCCCCACGGCTCCAGGATGCTGGGTGTTCAGCATGAGTATGTCCCAGTGGGGCAGCTGCACCGTTCGCTTGAAATGCAACCTCAGCGGGTGATCGTTCGACCAGACGGCGTCGTGATTGCCGGGCAGCCAGAAACTGGGTACCCCCAGCGGCGCCAACGCCTCGTCCAGCCGGCCATATGCCTCCTCCGCTTCATCACCAGCGAGGTCACCGGTCAGCAGTAGCGCGTCAATCGGGCCTTGAGCGGCCACCAAACGGCATACTGCAGCGAGCGATCTGTCGGTATCAATGCCCACCAGTTGGCCGCCGGACTCACGCATTAAATGGGTGTCAGACAGCTGCACCACGCGGCTAGAAGCAGCCGTGTTGAGTGTGGCCACGCCACTGAGCGCGCTCATGGGGAGGGTTGGTCGGGTTCCGGCAAGACAGCGTCGACTGACAGGCCATTGTTCAGGCAAAACTCCATCAGCTCTGCCGCAAAGCGGTTCTGCTGAAACTTCTCGTCTCGCTGCAACATGTCAGGGTTGGGGTAGCGATACCGGGCCTCGAAGCGCCGGGAGGTGCTACAGTGCACAACCTCGGCCATTCTAGCATCGTGATACAGGCGTAAATCAAAGTAGCTGTTAGCCCCAAAATCAGACAGCACGCTCTGGTAGCGAAGCCGCATATCCGTTGTGTAGCGGTCGCGCGCTGTGACCTCGAGTACCACCGAGACCTCGCCCGCCTCAAAAACGCATCTACTCTCCTGCTCATAGGCGGGAAAGAGGCGCATTAGACGGTGGTAGTTGGCCTCACACTGGGCGTGCAGGTCCGACAGGTCAATGTGATAACCCCTTCTCAGTCTGCTACGCGGCTGCGTTTGTCTGGTTTTGTCTACCATACCCTCAGTTTAGCAAGCCGCTCAGGCTCGGGAACTGTCAAAATGTTGCCGGATTTGACGCCGCAAAAGCCAAGGGCAGAGTGGTAGACTCCCGTCCCCTTAATAATTGAGGCCCTGAAAAGCCATGCCAACATTGCCTCTCCCCTCTCGCGCCCTGACCGCCGCCTTTTTGAGCGGCACGCTCTGTGTTGTAGCGCAGGCCGACACGTTGGTGGACATTTATGAGCTCGCGCTGGAGAACGACGCGCAGCTCAAGACGCAAATCGCGCGGTACAACGCGGATATCGAACTCGAGAAGCTAGCGCTGGCGCCCCTTCTGCCTCAGGCGGGTGCTGGCTACTCATTCACGGATTCAGAAAATGACCGCACCAGCCCCAACGTCGTCATTATCGAGCAGGAGGGCCGTCCTCCAATATTCGACACGATTGATGTGACGTCGGTCACCGAGACCGAGACCGACGGCTATGACGTGAGCCTGTCGCAGACACTGTTTGATCTATCCGCCTGGTTCGGTTGGCGCGCAGGCAAGGAGCAGACACAGCAGGCCGAGGCCAATTTGTCTGCGGCACAACAGGATCTGATTGTCAGGGTGGTGCAGGCCTACTTTGGCGTGCTGCGCGCGCAAGATAATCTTCGGGCTTCTCAGGCCCGGGAGCGCGCCTTCGAAAGGCAACTGGAGCAAACCCGCCAGCGGTTCGAAGTGGGTTTGATCGCCATTACGGATGTCTATGAAGCCGAGGCCGCGCGCGACCTGGCTCAGGTGAACCGCATCGTTGACGAGAATAACGTGGCGGTCGCCAAGGAAAATCTGTCTGTGCTTACCGGGAACACTCCCGGCGAGCTGTTCGTGCTGGGTGAAGAATTTGATCCACGCCCCCCCGAAGGAGACCGCACCGCGTGGGTCGACTTTGCCATGTCGAACAATTACCGCCTTGCCGCGGCTCGATTTGCCGAAGAGGCCGCCCGGCAGAACGCCACTTCTTCACGGATGGGCCACGCACCAACCGTGACGGCCACCTATCGTTATCAAGACAACGAGACCACCGGCAGCATCACGCAGAACCCGGAGAGCACCTTTAACTTCCCACCAAATTCCGAGCAGACCAATGAGAGCTGGCAAATCCGCTTTGACCTCCCGTTATCAACAGGCGGCGCGATCAGTGCGAACCGCCGACGGGCTGCCGAGCAGTTCAACGCGGCCAGGGAGTCCCGAATTAATCTGACCCGCAACACGGTGACGCAAGCGCGGTCTCTGCATATGACTGTCATGTCCGACGTGTCGCGCGTAGCAGCCCAAAAACAGTCGATTGTTTCCAGCCAGAGCGCGCTCGACGCCACACAGGCCGGTTACGAAGTGGGCACGCGAAACATCGTTGACGTGCTCAATGCGCGAAACAATTTGTTCGGTGCGCAACGAGACTACGCCAACAGTCGCTACGACTACATCATTAATTCTCTGCGCCTGAAAGAAGTGGCCGGCACGCTGTCTCCGAAAGACATCGCAACCCTTGAAGGGTTCCTGTTGCCGCCAGCCGCGCCGACCGCTTCGGGTAGCGAATAATTACGGCAGGTGGGCCGTTAGGACGGCCCACTGCCGCTCTACCACCCCTTCTTGCGCTGACTGATAAGCGCCTGCGCGCTCACCCATTGCAGTGACCCTGTCCGCATCGGCCTGCTGACCTAGGCAATCCAAGAGCGCTGCAGACAGCGTGTTGGAGTCTACCTCCACTGCTGCATTAGCCTCGAACAGGTCACTGTAAATACTGGCGAAGTTAAAGGTGTGAGGCCCCGAGATAATGGGCAGACACCACGCCGCTGCCTCGAGTGGGTTGTGACCGCCATGGGGTATTAGGCTACCGCCGACAAAAACGGCATCGGCGCATCCCGTCAGCGCGCCCAGCTGACCCAACGTGTCGATCGCCAGCACATCGTCCTCGAAGGTGAGCGAGATGCCGGTGGCGGCGCCTGCATCCGATGTGGCGCCCGCACCACGCTGAAAGGCACTGTGACGCACCACCTGATACCGACGCATCGCAGGCATAGCCAAAATACCGGGCATCCGGTCGGGGTGCCGTGGCGCAAGCATCAATAGCGCATTGGGTTTCTCCGCCTTGAGTTGTGCGAAGGCCTCGAGTACGGGTTCTTCCTCACCGGGATGTGTACTGGCCGCGAGCCAGACGGGCCGATCGAAAGCGCCGGCTCCGAATTGCAGTCTCTCCTGCTCGTTGGCCTCGCGCAGTACGTTGCGGTCCAGTGCAAACTTCAAACTACCGGTCACGATGACCGCCTCATCTGCCACACCCAGCGCGCGCAGCCGACTCGCATCCAATTCTGTTTGCGCGGCAACCCCTGCCAAATGACCCAGCGTTTGCCGGGTTAACTCGGCGACACGGGCGTACGCTGCTGCTGATCTCTCGGACAGCCGCGCGTTGAGTAGTACCGTGGGTACGCCTCTGGCGGCGGCATGGGTGAGGAGATTCGGCCAGATTTCAGTTTCGACCAGTGCGCCCAACGTGGGGTGCCAGTGTTCGAGAAAGCGTCTGACCGCCCCAGGGGTATCGAAAGGCGCCCAGCACCACTCCACGCGGCCACCCAATTTCTGCTGCACCTGCTCGGCACCGGTGGGCGTGGTGGATGTCACCAGCACGCTCACGTGCGGTTGCTCCGACAGCAGTCGCTCCAGAAGGGGCGCAATCGCCAAGGTCTCCCCCACCGACACGGCATGGATCCATACCCGCTCCCCCGAGCGCGACGCTCGATGCCGACCATAGAATCCAAGGCGGTGCCAGATCTGGCTACGATAACCACTGTGCTGGCGACTGCGCCAGAGTAAACGGAGCAGTAATACCGGCACCGCCAGACGCATCACCAAAGAATAAAGTCGGCGGTTGATTGGCAAGGCCCGACGCTTCCGTACGCTCAAGACAATCGTATACTCATCAGCTGATCACGCGGAGCGTATCATGACCCACACCCTGCCCCAGATCCCGCTTAAGCCCCCGGGGGACGAAGTGCGCGGGTTTCTCCCGGATCATGAGGGCCAGCAGCTCTACGAATGGGCAAGCCAGGCTGCACCGGTCGGACCGCTCCTTGAGATCGGCAGTTATTGCGGAAGATCCACCCTTTGGCTGGGGCAAGCCGCGAAGGCGCATGACACTGTTGTGTTTGCCCTTGATCATCATCGTGGCTCAGAGGAGCATCAGCCCGGGGAAAGCCATCACGATGAGGCGCTGGTCGATACCAAAGGCCAGTTCGACAGCTTTGGTGAATTTCGGCGCAACATTACGGCAGCGGGTCTGGAAGACACCATCATTCCAATTGTTGCCAGAAGTGAGACCGTCGGGCCCTACTGGCAAGGCGGCCTCGGTATGGTGTTTATCGACGGCGGGCACAGTCTGGATGCCGCGCTGACCGACTATCGCACCTGGGCCCCTCATGTCCTCCCGGGCGGTATTCTCGCCATTCATGATGTGTTTCCTGACCCCGCAGACGGCGGGCAGGCACCGTTCGCCATTTGGCGGCTGGCGACCCAATCCGGATTGTTTGAGCCACTAGGTACACAAGATACCCTGCGGGGGCTGACGCGCATTCTGCGTTAGCGCCGATAGGTCGAATGAACTTGGCTCAATCCTCGAGAGCGGGCGAGAGAAACAGCCCACTGGCCGCGGTGTGATGGGTCAGGGCGTCCACGGCCAGTAACACGGCACCCGCCGTCCACGTGGGCTTCTCTTTTGGCCACAGCACCTGCTCGGCGAACTGGTAACCAGTCCACCAGGCGCCGTCACTATCGCGCCACTGCGTGAGCCAGCTGAACAACTCCGCAGCCTGATCACGTTTACCTGCCGCCAAAAGTGCCAAGGTCAGCTCACAAGACTCTGCCACTGTCGCCCAGGGCTGATGGTTCTCGCAGCGACATCCGATGCCCGGCTCGACAAACTCCGACCACCTTTTTGCCAGTCGATCTTTGGCCTGCTCGCCCAGGACCCATCCTGCCAAGATAGGGTAGAACCAATCCATCGCATAGCGGGATTTACTGTCCCAGGTGCGATCGAAACGCTCGGGACGATGCCGCAGCGCTTGCCCGAGCCTGGCACGCGCATCGCGCCACGCTGAGCACGGCTCCCTGAGTTGGTCCGCGATCAAAATCGCGCACTCCAGCGATTTATAGATTGAGCTGCAGCCCGTCACGAGGGCGTCCCCCAACGGCGCACCGCTTGGATCAACGGCCCAATCGATTTCACCCTCCGGGCTTTGATAGCGCAGCACAAACGCGATCGCTTTTGACACCACGGGGAAGTACCGCGCCAAAAAATCGGCATCCCGGGTAATCAAAAAGTGGTGCCAGACGCCGGTCGCAATGTAGGCCACGTAATTGGTCTCGCGTCGGTCAACGCTGAAGTCGGCTTCACCGTCCCGGTAACAGGCCCACCAGCTGCCATCCTCGAGTTGCGTCTCGGCCAGCCAGGCATAGGCGCGCTCGGCAGAGCCAATTTCGCCGGAGATGCTCAGGCCCATAGCGGCCTCAGTATGATCCCAGGGGTCGGTATGTCCTCCGTCAAACCACGGTATCTCACCCGAGGCGCGCTGGGTGGCTCGGAGAAACTCGACGGTCGGCCGCAGCCACTGTGCCGGATAGACCCCGGGGCTCAAAAGCGGCGCATTCATGGATGGGTCTCCATTGGCGCTGTCTGCTGGACTGCGGGCTTGCTGAAGTACAGCACGATGCTTTTGCCCATGATGGGATTCAGCAACGTATCGATAGCGCGGGTGATCAAGGGCCGCTTCATCAAATCCCAGACCAGCAACTGATGATAGAGACGCACTGGCCAGGGCTCGGGGTCGCTGCGCCAAAAAAGGCACTTCAACCACCAATAGGGCACGTGCAGCGCGTGGGCGCTGCCCCGACCCGTCAGCTCAAAACCCTGCCGCATAACCTCTCGGGCGAGGTGCGTTGCGCTAAAAATGCGGATATGGCCTCCCGGCGTGGTCCGATAGCCCTTACTCAGCTGCCAGCAGATCCACTCGGGCCACTGCCGTGGCACGCTAATGCACAATCGACCACCCGGCTTCACGACTCGCCACAGCTCCTCCAACACCGCCAGATAATTGGGGATGTGCTCCAGAATCTCACTGGCAATGGCAGCGTCGACGCTCTCGTCAGACAGCGGCAAGCTGGTAGCGTCCCCCGCGGCAAAACCAATATCGCCGCCCGGTGCGTAGGGCGTCATATCGTGAATACGCTGGATCGCGGTGCCCAAATCCTGCTCGGAGAGGTCGATGCCCAGCGCCTGCACGCCGTCGAGCAAATAAGTAGCAAGGGTATGGCGGCCCTCCCCGCAACCCACGTCAACACAAACCATCCCCGGCGCAAGTGCCAGTTTGTCGAGATCAACCGTCAGCATGCGTCCATGCAGGCCCGATACTGCACGACCATCTGCTGCGCGCAAACAGACCAGCAGAAGTGTCGCGCTACTCGTTGGCGCCCTCTCTCGCCCAGCGCACTTGCCAGCGCAAAATCAGTGAGCACGCGCTCAAGTGCCTCTGCCAACGCATCGCTGTCCCCTGCCGGCACCTGCAGCCCGCCGTCGGCGACCACTTCTGCCAACGCACCGCCATCACTTGATACCAGCGGAATGCCTGCGGCCATCGCCTCAACCGCAGGCAAGCCGAAGCCCTCATAGAGGGAAGGGACAACCGCCACCGCACTCTCCGCGTAAAGGTGGTTGATTTCTTCGTGGCTGGCGTCACCGACAAAACGAATGTGATCAATCAACCCGAGGCGCTTGATGAGCGCCTCGGTATCGCCACCCGCTTTGGGTCGTGCAATCAGCACCAGCTGCCGTCCCGGTTCCGCCTCAACCAGCTTCTTGAACGCCTGCAGCAAAACCGGCAGCCCCTTGAGTGGCACATCCGCCGACGCGGTGGCGATGATCTGCCCCCGTATGCGTGGGACTGAAGGCAGCGGTTTGAACAGTTCAGTATCCACGCCATTGGGCACCACATGTAACGCCCCCGGGAGCACGCCAAAATCGGTGGCGATGTCCGCGGCAGAGCAGCGCGAGACCGTGACAATATGGCGCAGTCGCCCGGCGACCCTGGATTGCATGCCAAGAAATCGGTGCCAACGACGGATCATCAGCCGCCACCACCAACGGGGCTCTCCTGCCAAAGCGACCGTGAGATCCCGGGTGATGGGATGATGGATCGTTGTCACTACTGGCAGGCCCGCCCGCTGGAGGTCCAGAATGCCGTCGGCGAGGGTTTGGTTATCGTGCACCACGTCAAACTCGTCGGCATGACCGAGCAGCCAATCCCGCACGCGCTCACCAAACGTCTCGGGCTCGGCAAACCCTCCGCTTAGCTTGCTGAACCATTCTTTGCGCCCCAGCCGATCACCTAGCTCTGCGCGGGTCACGCTCCAGAGATCTCGAGAGTACAAATCGAGGCTAGGTAATTTGACCAGCTCCACACCCTCGACCAGATGCGGATACGGCGGCCCCGAGATGACGGTGATCTTATGACCCAGCTGCATGAGCGCCTGGCTGAGGTAGCGCAGATAAACGCCCTGCCCCCCCGAAAACGGCGCTGATCGATAACCCAGCAGTGCCACGCGCAAGGACCTGCCGTCGCGCACTGCGGCATGAGCTTCAGCAGCATTAGGCGTGTGAAGGGGTGCGTTAATGGGAGGCTCCGGGTGGGTCACTACTAATGGCAGTAGCAGTGCCATATTATCGACCAGCTACCGCAAAGTACAGCCGGTTCAGTTTAGCGGCGGCTCGCCAACTCTGCCATCGGCCTGTAGACTCCGTCGCCCCGTGAGCAGATCGTAGCACCATGGCTGAGCACACCGCATACAAGGGCATTATTCTCGCTGGTGGGTCTGGCATCCGCCTGCACCCACTGACCACCTCAGTCAGCAAGCAACTGATGCCCGTATACGACAAGCCCATGATTTACTACCCGCTTGCCACGCTGATGCAATCGGGCATTCGCGACATCTTAATTATTACAACGCCTCGCGATCAACTCGCTTACGCCGATCTTCTGGGGGACGGCAGCCAATGGGGTATCAACCTACAGTATTCGATTCAGGCCAGCCCCGATGGCCTAGCTCAGGCTTTTCTGCTGGGCGAAGACTTCATTGGCTCAAGCCCCGTGTGCCTGGTGCTCGGTGACAATATTTTTTATGGAGCGGGCTTCACCAGCAAACTCAGACGCGCAGCGCAGCGCAGCGATGGCGCCTCTGTCTTTGCATATTACGTCCATGACCCCGAGCGATACGGCGTGGTCGAGTTCGACGCCGAGGGACGCGCGATTGGTATTGAGGAAAAACCCGATGCGCCGCGGTCTCATTACGCGGTGACTGGCCTTTATTTTTATGACAACGACGTCATATCGGTGTCGAAGAGCATTACCCCATCGGCGCGCGGCGAACTTGAGATTACCGATGTGAATCGTCACTACCTTGAGCAGGGATCGCTACAGGTAGAAGTCATGGGGCAGGGCACGGCCTGGCTGGATACCGGCACGCATCAATCTCTGCTCGACGCGGGCAATTTCATCCGCGTCATAGAGGAAAGACAGGGCCTGAAGGTGGCCTGCCTGGAAGAGATCGCCTACCGACTCGGGTACATCACCGCCGATGAGGTACTGGCATTGGCAGCGCCACTCGTGAAAAGCGGTTACGGCGCTTATCTCGAGACGATGGTCAGCGAAGGCGGCCCGGTATTTGATGAAGATTGAATCGACGCCATTGACGGGCGTGACGCTCATCGCACCGACCGTGCACGGCGATGCCCGCGGCTTTTTTCTCGAGACCTGGCATTCGAAACGCTATGAAGACGCGGGTATCGAACTCCCCTTTGTGCAGGACAACCACAGCCGCTCGAGCCAAGGCATTCTGCGCGGATTGCACCTGCAGACTGAGAAGCCCCAGGGAAAATTGGTGCGGGTCACTTCCGGCGCCGTCTTTGACGTGGTGGTCGATTGCCGGGCTGGCTCCCCCAGCTGTGGTAAGTGGTATGGCGTCACGCTGACGGCAGAAGGACAAGAGCAGCTGTGGATTCCACCCGGCTGCGCCCACGGTTTTTATGTGCTGACGGAGTCAGCGGATTTTCTCTACAAGTGCACCGACTATTATCATCCCGAGAAAGAAATCTCGCTGGCCTGGGACGACCCCGCCGTCGGGATTGAGTGGCCGATCGCCGAAGGCGAAGCACCCCAGCTCTCAGCAAAAGATCGCTCTGGAATTCGGTGGCAGGATTGTCCGCTATATGAGGGGCTGATCTAGCGCGCCGTGGCCGCCCGCTCCAGGAGCGGCCGCCACCAGGCCTCGTTGGCGAGGTACCAATCGACCGTTTTTGCCACACCCGTCTCAAAGGTCTCGTTGGGGATAAACCCCAGCGTCTGCTCGATTTTTGAGGCGTCGATGGCGTAGCGCCAGTCGTGCCCGGCGCGGTCCGTGACGAACTCAATCAGCGACTCACTGAGTTCGCCGCCCGCCTGCGGTGCATTGGGGAACCGCGTCGCCAGCGCCGAATCACTTTCGAAACGCTCATCCATCACGCGGCACAGCAAGTTCACGATATCGAGGTTCGCCCACTCGTTGTGACCGCCGATGTTGTAGACCTCACCGGGCATGCCGACTTCCAGAATACGGGCAATGCCGCGCACATGGTCCTCAACGTACAGCCAGTCGCGGATATTTGTGCCATCGCCATACACGGGAATCACTCCTCCATCGAGAATCCGCGTCAGACACAGCGGAATCAGCTTCTCGGGAAAATGATAGGGCCCGTAGTTGTTCGAGCAGTTACTCGTAGTGACCTGCAGGCCATAGGTGTGCTGGTATGCGCGCACGAGATGGTCGCTGCCCGCTTTACTGGCTGAGTAGGGCGAGTTCGGTTTGTAACGCGTGGTCTCGGTGAACGCAGGGTCGTCTGGCGCCAGTGACCCGTACACCTCGTCTGTGGAGACGTGATGGAACCGATGCTCGCGGCCCGACCCTGACAGCCAGGCGCCACGGGCCGCCGCCAGAAGCGTGTGCGTACCCTCGAGATTGTTGCGAATGAATGCATCGGGCCCGGTAATGGAGCGATCAACATGGCTCTCTGCCGCAAAGTGCACAATAGTGTCGATATCGTGATCCGCCATAACCCGTGAGATCAGATCGGCATCGCAAATATTGCCCTCGACAAAGTAAATACACTCAGCCTGCTCAAGAGGCTCAAGGCTCAGACGGTTACCCGCATAGGTCAGCGCATCCAGCACTACGACCGTGTCCTCCGGGTGTGCTTCGACCCAGTGGTAGACAAAGTTCGCGCCGATGAACCCCGCCCCTCCCGTGATCATCGCTGACCGCGCCATCACACTGTTCCCTCAAGTTGCTGTTGTGACCGTAGCATTTCGCGCAGCGCATCGCGCCATGGCTGCTGAGTCACGTTGAGAGCGCTGCAGGTATCGCTACAGTCGAGCACGCTATAGGCGGGTCGCTGTGCTTTGGTCGGAAAAGCATCTGTTGAAATCGGTTCAATCGTTGCAGGAGTAGAGAGCAGACCCAGCGCCAAGGCCTCGTCGTGGATACCACAGGCAAAATCGTACCAACTGATCGCGCCCGTGTCGGACCAATGAAACACCCCCCCAGCGTCACCATTAAGCGCCAACAACCAGCAGATTTCTGCAAGACCGCGGACCGAGGTCGGCGAACCGATTTGATCATTCACAACGTGCACGGTGCCCTGCTCGCGCATCAGTCGCAGCATCGTCAGCACAAAATTACGACCGCCGGGGCCATAGACCCAGCTGGTACGCACCACGGCATGGCTCGCGCCACTGGCGAACACAGCCTGCTCGCCTCGCCACTTGCTTGCGCCATAAACACCTAAGGGTGCGGGATCTGCGGCTGGGGCATAAGGCCGATGCGCACGGCCATCAAAAATAAAGTCGGTGGAGATATGCACGAGTCGCAGACCGCGCCGGGCACACAGCGCACCCAGCATGGCGGGTGCATTGGCGTTCACGGCATCAGCCGACTCAGGGTCATCCTCGGCGGCATCCACGGCAGTGTTGGCGGCCGCATTGATCACAATTTGAGGGTCGACTTCATCTATGACCCTGCGTAGCGCCGCGTCATCGGTCACGTCGCAGGTTACCCGACTGAATCCCTTTGCCACCACCGTCTCAGGGGCGCAGGCCATGCACGCCTTGCCGAGCTGTCCCGCGGCACCTAGCACCAGTGCCTGCTTGGTGCTCACAAATGCGATTCCAGCCAGTTAACGTAGCGGGTAATCACTTCCTCGGATTCAGGTTCATTCAGGATCTCGTGGTAAAGACCCGGCCAGAAGTAGAGGGTCTTGTCCTGAGCGCCCAGTGCGTCAAAGAAAGCCTGCGAACCCTCCGGGCCCGCCATCACATCAGCGTCGCCATGAGCGATGTAAATGGGCAGCGTGATCTCGCCCGCCCGAGCAATGGCGACCTCCATGGCATCCAACATTTCGATGCCAAGGCCCGTCGTGATCTTGCCGTTATAAACCAGAGGGTCGGCAATGTAATCGGCCACGACCGCAGGGTCGCGGCTCACCCCGTTAGCGTCTAGAGAGACCATACCTAGCTTGGGCAGCACGTCGCGAAGCAGGCGGCCAATTAGCATGAGGGGTGCCGGCGCCGGATCCACCGCATGGAATGCGGGACCCGACAGCATCGCGCCCTGAAACGCAGCCTGGGATATAAGCAGTAAATGGGCGCTGATGAGCCCCCCCATGCTGTGGCCCATCAGGAACACCGGCCGCCCTGGGTACCAGTCATCAATATGGGCGCGGAGTGCCTGCATCGGTTCGAGATACTCGGAGAAAGCTTTCAGGTAAACACGCACACCGGGCGACGCACCGTGCCCAATGTGATCGGGGCCCACCACGGCCACACCGCACTCATTAAAGCGCGCAGCGACGTGCTCGTAGCGTCCGGTATGCTCGGCAAGACCATGGGCGAGCAGCACACAGGCCTTGGCATCGTCGACGGGCCAGTGCCGGTATTGGATACCGCTGGGGAGGCTTTCCATGGGGCCATTGCTCCCTAGTCAACCACCGGGGCCAGCCACTCCGCGTACTGAGGCTGCCCGCCGCGCACCGCTTCAAAATAGATGCTTTGTAGTTTTTCCGTTATCGGCCCGCGAGTGCCGCTGCCGATCGTCCGGTTATCGAGCTCGCGAATCGGTACCACTTCTGCCGCGGTACCGGTGAAGAATGCCTCGTCGGCGACATAGACCTCGTCCCGGGTAATCCGCTTTTCTTTCACCGTCAGACCTTGATCCGCCGCAATGCGCAAAATGCTGTCTCGCGTTATACCCTCCAGACACGAGGTCAGTTCGGGCGTATAGAGGACGCCGTCACGGACGAAGAAAAAGTTCTCGCCGCTGCCCTCTGCAACATAGCCCTCATTATCGAGCAACAAGGCCTCCTCGAAGCCCGCATCCATCGCCTCTCTCAGTGCCAGAATGGAGTTGATGTAGTTGCCATTGGCCTTGGCTTTACACATCGTGATGTTGACGTGGTGCCGGGTGTAGCTCGACGTCGCAATGCGAATGCCGCGATCTCTGGCCTCAGGGTCCATATAGGAAGGCCACGCCCACGAGGCCACCATGACATGGGTCTTAAGGTTATCGGCACGCAAGCCCATCCCCTCAGAGCCGAGAAAACACATGGGCCGGATGTACGCCTCATCCAGCCCATTTGCCCTGACGACTTCACGCTGTGCCGCGCTCAAGGTCTCTTTGTCGTAGGGCATGTCCATGCGCAGAATGTGTGCTGAGCGGAACAGTCGGTCAGTGTGCTCCTTGAGGCGGAAAATTGACGTGCCTTCGGGGGTCTTGTAAGCACGAACACCCTCGAACACACCCAGACCGTAATGAAAGGTGTGGGTCAGCACATGAACCCGCGCTTCCTGCCAGGGCACCATTTCGCCGTCGAGCCAGATTTGACCGGTGAGTTTTGAGAGGTCCATGTCGTTTCCTTTCTCTTTATGCTGGTCTTTTTTGTGCTGTATCCGCTGGTTTGCGGTGACAGTATGAGCCATCGGCGCACCGGGCGCAGGATTCTACCTTGCTCGCATCATGGGTAAATACCCAAACTCACCAGCGCTGGTCATTAGGCGCGCCGTAATCTCACCGAGGCGGCCTTTCAGCCCTGCGGGTTGGTCCGCATCCCGTGACATCTCGTGGCCTGTTCTGTCCACCCAGTACCCCTAGCCTATCGGCAAGGGGCAGGCCTCGCCACTCGCGGCGACACAGGCCTGGCATGAAGATTTTTTCCCTTTCTCGCAACCTTAAGACTCGGTAGGATGCGCGTCCCTGAAGGCCACTTGATTGTGGCCAATCGCTACCAATACCAATAGATACGATGACCGACACTGCGCATCACATTGGCTGGTTTCGCCACACGGGTCCCTATATCAAGGCACACCGTGGGCGCACCTTTGTATTGTATCTGGGCAACGGCGCACTGGAGTCGGCGGGGCACGCGACCCTGATCCACGATCTGGCGCTGCTCCACTCTCTGGGCATCAAATTGGTGCTGGTTCACGCTACCCGGGAGGCCATTGATGCTGCTCTGCCCAGCGATAGGCCAGCGCCGTTCCATGACGGCATTCGCATTACCGACGACCTCACGCTGTCAGTAGCTATCGAGACAGCGGCGCGACAGCGGGTGCAGCTGGAACAACAGCTTTCGATGGGGCTACCCAACACGCCGCTGACCGGTGCCCGACTCAGAATTCTGGGTGGCAATGTAGTGACCGCGAAGCCTATTGGTATTCACGATGGCGTGGACTATCTGCACAGTGGCACAGTGCGCCGAGTCGATGCCGAGGGTGTGCGTGGCATCCTCGATCAGGACGCGATCGCGCTGCTGTCACCGCTCGGCTACTCGCCAGCGGGAGAAATCTTCAGTGTCAGCGCCAGCGAGGTTGCTGAAAAAGTGGCCGTTGCCATTGGCGCTGACAAGTTGATTTTCCTCGACCGGCAGCCGGGCCTACACACCGCTGACGGCGAACTGATTCGTCAGTGCACGATTGACTACGCATGGGCGCTCGACCTTGTTGACGCAGAACAACAACGCCTGCGCGACAGTGCATGCCGTTCCTGCATCAGCGGCGTTGCGCGAAGCCATTTGCTCAGCTACGAGCGCGGAGGCGCGCTGCTCGAGGAGCTTTTTACCCACGACGGTTCTGGCACCTTGATCGCACAAAACCCCTACGAGCAGGCCAGGTCAGCGGACATCAACGACATCGCCAGTATTGTCGAGCTAATCAAACCGCTCGAAGACAGTGGCGCGCTGGTCAAACGGTCCCGCGAGCGGCTTGAGGAAGAAGTCGGGTATTTTTCCATTCTCGAGCGAGATAGCCGGGTGCTGGCCTGTGCCGCACTCTATCCCTATGAAGCCGAGAGTATAGGGGAGGTCGCCTGTGTCGCGACACATCCTGACTACCGTGGCGCAGGCCGGGCCCGGCAGCTTCTGGATGAGCTGCTCGCCGAGGCGAAAGCGCTCTCGCTCACGCATGTCTTCGTGCTCACCACCCAAAGCACGCACTGGTTTCTCGAGCAGGGCTTTGAAACCGCGAGCCTCGATGACTTGCCAGTCGAGAAACAGCGGCTCTATAACTGGCAGCGCAACGCGGCGGTGCTGCGACGAGCAGTCTGAACTCCTGAGGCGCCAGTGGTAAGCTAGCGACCCCTTTTTAGTCACCACCCGGAGAATTCGATGCCCCAATATCGATCTCGCACCTCGACAGCCGGACGCAATATGGCAGGCGCCCGAGCCTTGTGGCGCGCAACCGGCATGCAGGATGAGGACTTTGAGAAGCCCATCATCGCGGTGGTGAATTCGTTCACCCAGTTCGTGCCCGGGCACGTGCACCTCAAAGACCTGGGGCAATTGGTGGCGCGTGAGATCGAAGCGGCCGGCGGCGTCGCCAAAGAGTTCAACACCATTGCCGTAGACGATGGCATTGCCATGGGCCACGACGGGATGCTCTACAGTCTGCCGTCCCGGGATCTCATCGCCGATTCTGTGGAGTACATGGTCAACGCGCACTGTGCCGACGCCATGGTCTGTATTTCCAATTGCGACAAGATCACCCCCGGTATGCTGAACGCCGCAATGCGGCTCAATATTCCGGTGGTGTTTGTTTCGGGTGGCCCGATGGAAGCGGGTAAAACCGCACTGTCCGAGCACAAGCTGGACCTAGTCGACGCGATGGTGATCGCCGCAGACTCCAGCGCCGACGACGCCACGGTAGAAGCCTACGAGCGATCGGCTTGTCCAACCTGCGGCTCCTGCTCAGGCATGTTTACCGCCAACTCCATGAATTGCCTGACGGAGGCTTTGGGGCTCAGCTTACCCGGCAACGGCTCGCTGCTGGCGACTCACACAGATCGGGAACAGTTGTTTTTACGCGCGGGGCGTCTGATCGTCGATTTGGCGCGACGCTGGTACGAGCAGGATGACGCCACGGCGCTGCCCCGTGAGATTGCCAGCCGACGCGCGTTCGAGAATGCCATGAGCCTCGATATCGCCATGGGCGGATCGACCAACACTATCTTGCACCTGCTCGCTGCCGCGCAGGAGGCCGGGGTGGACTTCGACATGGCCGCGATCGACACGCTGTCGCGTA
>CAJXDE010000031.1 GCA_913052635.1 uncultured Halieaceae bacterium | reverse complement strand
GCCGATTCGTTCACAGCAGTGATCGAAGTCAGTTTGTAGCGACTCATAGCGACCCACAAAGTCGACGATCTGTTTGCCGTGCAAATCGATGAGGTATTCCAGCTGTGGCGTGATGGAAGTGTCGATGTGGTATTGCCACTCGCGCTGCGGATCGAATTTTCGATGCAAAAACGCGCTAAAGGGCTCGTTGTCTTCAAGCAGATGAGGTCGCTCACGCTTAATGTGATGGTAAGAGCTCACCTGCAAATCCCACGGGTTGCGCACAAACGCAAATTTGAACAGCCTCTGATACACCTCCCTGGGGAGCATTTCTTGAGCGGTAATCGCCTTGCAGTGTCGCGGTAGCTTGATTCCCAGGCTGTGGCCTGTGGCGCCACTGAGCTTGCTGGCGATCCACTGCGGTAGGTAATAGGGGTCTCGCCACCGGTAGCGCTGCAGTGCGGTGCGGACGCTAGTGCCCCCGGTTTTGGCGATGTGGACGAATAAAAACTGATAGCGTCGCGATAGCAGCATGTTTCGAGTCAGTTCCTTTTAGCAGTTGCTCGCAGATGGCGACCTTGCGCAGTAATGCACTGGCCATTGGCGGGCGGTACCGCCAAGGGCGATGCTAAACTAGCACATCGGCGAATGTTAAGAGCGTTCCATGCCCACCTTACCCCGAGAGCAATCCCCTCTGGATCAGTGGTTCCAGCGATGCCAAGATATGCGCACGGCCTGGTGGCTTGTCGCTTGGGTGGCGCTGCACGGCGTGCTTTCTGCCACACAGTTGTTGATCTGGCTTGCCGCGTTGGGGTCACTGGTGATGCTGGTGATGACGCATGGTACCTGGCGCCAACAATCGGGTGCCAGGGCGCTGTGGCTTTTGGTGCTGTGTTTTCTGATTCCGGGATTGCTCTCGCTGCCGGATGCAGTCGATTTCTACCGCGCGCTGTCCACTGCTGCGCGGTTCGTGGCTTATGGATTGGCCGGGCTCCTTTTTCTGAGACTTTCGCCCGGTGAGGCGCAGTGGCCCAACACAGTGCTCTGGATGACCGGATTGCTGGTGCTCTGGAGTGTGGATGGCATCTTTCAGGAGTGGCGGGGCGTCAGCCTCAGCGGTTATCCGCTGTTCACCGGGCTGCCGGAGGGGCACAAGGTCACGGGCTCCATGGGTCTCGACTACGGGCCCAATTTGGCAATGTTATCGCCGTTCCTATTTGAAACGCTTCGACTACATGGTCGGCGCTTGCCTGTGTTGTGGTTGGCTGTGCCGCTGTTGGCAGTGGCGGTGTCCCTCAGCGCCAGCCGGTACTCCGCCTTGCTGTTGATAGTGAGTGCGATGCTCTGCGGGGCGCTCTGGGTGCGGGGTCGTTCCTCGAATCATTACTGGACACCCGTATTCGTGGTCGTTTTGTCGATAGGGGGGTTACTGCTGCCCATCATGTTGGTGCCTCACCTCGCTGAGCGACTGTTACTCCTCAGCGGCAGTCTGAGTGCGAGTGAGGCGGAAGCGAATTCGGCACTGGCGTTCCGGCCAGAGCTCTGGAAGGCCAGTTGGGTGCTCTTCACGGAAAACTGGGTAAACGGGGTGGGACTCCGGGGTTCCTCAGGCGCTATGTATCCAATGCTTGCCGCGTCAGATTTTTTCCCGGATGCCATGCTGTCGCGAACCTGGCACCCGCATCTGGGCATTCTGGAAATCGCCACCGATACAGGCGTGCTGGGCGTGCTGGGTTACCTGTTATTCCTGATCATGGTGGCGAGGTGGATGTCGGTCACCAATAGCGCCGGGCAGGGCGCGGCGATAACGTTTCTCTGTATCGCGCTACTCGCCATGTTCCCGTTATCTGCCGCTCTGTCGATGTATTCGTTTCCAACCGGCTCTATCACCTGGCCAGCGCTCGCTTTGGCCTTGGGCGCGCATTTCAGAAAGGCCGATTAGGGGCCCGGGGAACTGTTAAGTAGTCCGTAGTATTCACATCCCCGCTGGTGAAGGCTGCGTCTAATCAATACACTCAGCGTGTTTGGGTAACGGATGCCGCGCTGTAGTGTGATGCGCGGTGGCTTTAATGCAGCGACTCTCTGACCTTTCACCGTCGATTATCTGGGTGTTCCTGTTTTTCACCCTGTCTTTGTCCTCTGCCACACGACAATTTATCTGGCTGATGGCTTTGGTCGGCTTGATCATTTTCGCGAGAGGCCCGCGTGATTTTCTCGCCACCGACGGGGTGCGTAAATTCTGGATTGTGCTCGCGTGCTTTTTATTGCCAGCCGTCTTTTCTTTGTTCGACGCCATCAATTTCGAGCGATCACTCTCAGGCGCTTTACGTTTCCTTTCGTATGGTTTCGCAGTCTGGGTGCTGCTTCAGATCAAGCTAGACCGCTCAGAGAGCGCTCGCCTGATGTCTTTGGTGGGTGCGGTGATGATGCTGTGGGTAGTTGATGGTTTAGTGCAGCTGATAACGGGCTACAGCGTATTTGGTAACCCGTTGATCGAACTCGATTCGGGCCACACGCTCGTGACGGGCAGTCTGCGCATGGGGTATGGGTCGACACTCGCGATTCTATCCCCTTTTTACTTGGAGGCGCTGCGTCGGACGGGCTCAACCCCGCTGAACAGCATTCTGGCCTTGCCACTATTTGCAGCCATTGTCATGAGTGGTAATGAGGCGTCGATGATCCATGCGTTGGCGGCTCTGGCGGGCTACGCCTTTATTTTGCGTCGCCTCGAGTCGGATGTGCAGGTCACGCCGTGGCTTTTGTCGCTGTTATTTTCTTTCTCGCTCGCGGCGCTATCTGGTCTGATTTTGAGCGATACCTTTAGCGCATCGGCCGCCGGTCAGGCGGCGTCAGACGCCTACAAGGCATTCGATTATCTGCCGATATTCTGGAACTCGGCTTGGCTGGGCTTTACCGAACACTGGATGAACGGCGTCGGCATTCGGGGCTGGGGCTCGATGGTGGTGTCTATGGAAAGTATCAATGTTCTGCCCGTTTCCGAGCGATGGCACCCTCATCTCTATGCGCTCGAGGTGGCGGTCGATACCGGAATCCCCGGGCTCTTAGGTTATGCCCTGTTTTTTGTCTTTCTGGGTCGGCGGCTTTTCGATTCGCGTCCCGAGGTAGCGCTAAGTTCGTTGGTAGTCATTTTGGCCTTGTTCCCCTTGAACAGCTCGGTTTCCTTTTACTCCTACTTCAACGGCAACATTCTCTTTTTGACGCTGGCGCTGTTGATCGCGCTCGACCGAGACATCAAGCCGCAGCCGGAGTTGGATCCTGTCAATGACGCACGGCGTGGCTGAACGCGCTACTCCAGATTTGGCTTTTAGGCGTG
Organism: uncultured Halieaceae bacterium; assembly: GCA_913052635.1. GTDB lineage: Bacteria > Pseudomonadota > Gammaproteobacteria > Pseudomonadales > Halieaceae > Luminiphilus. The sequence goes on along the minus strand of CAJXDE010000031.1, from coordinate 16,994 downwards.
TGCTGGTCATCCGTCTCAGCTCTATTGGCGATGTGGTTTTCGCCTCGCCGCTGATTGAGGCGATCAAGCGCGCACGTCCCGATGCGGAAATCTATTGGTTGGCAGAGTCCACCGTGGCGCCGTTATTGACGCACCACGCCGGGCTTAAAGAACTGTTGATCTGGCCGCGGGAAGAATGGCGGGAGCTGTTTCGGCGGGGCCGTCTGTGGCGAGTGAGTCGCGAGATCCTGAGCTTTCGTAAAAAGCTCAGAGCCCATCAGTTTGATATGGTGCTCGATGTTCAGGGGTTGCTGAAGAGCGCGGTACTCGCGTGGATGACTGGCGCGCGGACGCGAATCGGTTTTCGTTCAAAGGAGCCCACGGGGTGGTTACTCACGGAGCGCGTCCCAAAAAATATCGAACCCACCATCAGTTCTGAGTACCGCGGCCTTGCCGAATCCATAGGTCTGGAGACTGACGAGTTCTCCGTGACAGTGCCGCTATCAGAGGAGGCGCGGGGTTTCGCTGAGCGGTTCCATGATGGGCGCCCCTATGTGGTGTTCTGCCCCTTCACGACGCGTCCACAGAAACACTGGCCAGAGTCTCACTGGCGATCGTTGGCTGAAACCGCGCTCGAGCAGGGTTGGCGTGTCGTGGTGCTGGGTGCGCCTGCGGATCGGCTCGCAGCGGAGCGCATCTTTACCGGGCATGCAGTGGAAGACAAAGTCGGGACTTGTTCGCTTGACGAAAGCGCTGCACTGGTGAGCCAATCGAGCCTGCTCATCGGCGTGGATACGGGTCTGACACACATGGGTTGGGCCTTTTCTGTCCCAGTGGTCGCGTTGTTTGGGTCGACCTGCCCGTATCGTGTGGTGCCAGGGCGAGAAGGCGACATTCTCTATGCTGAGTTGCATTGCTCTCCTTGCAGAAGGCGTCCCACCTGCGGCGGTGCGTTTGACTGCATGTCGTCGCTGACCCCCGATGCCGTGATCAACGCTGCACAGCGCTATTTGTCCACAGAGTCAGCCACTGTGCCCGTGCTAGCATCCTTCGAGTCCAAGGAAGAGGCCCTTTGATGTCTGCTTTACCCGACATGAGCACGGGCAATGTGACGGTGATCGGCGATGTGATGCTAGACCGTTTCTGGAGCGGTGCGAGCCGGCGCGTGAGCCCCGAGGCGCCGGTGCCGGTGGTCAGTGTGACCGGCCAAGAGGACCGCGCCGGCGGTGCAGGCAATGTGGCCGTGAATCTCGCCGAGCTGGGGCTGTCGGTCTCTCTGGTGGGTTTGTGCGGGGACGATGAACACGCGCTTGCGTTACAGGCCTGCGCGGAGGGGGCGGGCGTTCGATGGAATGTGATGCCGTGCCCGGCAGAGACGATCGTAAAGCTGCGGGTGCTTAGCCGTAATCAGCAGCTTCTGCGCATGGATTTTGAAGAATCATTGGCGACCCATGCCAACGACCTGTTCGTGAGGTATGCGCAACAACACCTGGCAGATGCCGATCTAGTCGTATTCAGTGATTATGCCAAGGGCTCTCTGGCGCTTGTGCAGCCATTGCTGGAGCACTGCCGCGAGCTGAACAAGCCAACGCTGGTGGACCCAAAGGGCGTGGATTTTGAACGCTATCGGGGCGCTACCTTGCTGACACCAAATCTCGCCGAGTTCGAAGCGGTCGTGGGAGGTTGCGATACGGACGAGGCCTTGGTCGATAGAGCGGAGGCGCTCAGGGTGTCGCTGGATCTCGATGGGATACTCGTGACCCGCAGTGAAGCGGGCATGACGCTCGTTCAGGCTGGGCAGCCACCAGCGCATTTCGCTGCCAGTGCGCGGGAGGTGTTTGATGTTACAGGCGCCGGCGATACCGTGATTGCCGTGATGGCCGGGTGCTTGAGTGCGGGGCTGCCAATGCGTGATGCGGCGCAGTTCGCAAATCATGCCGCGGGGGTGGTGGTTGCGAAATTAGGGACGGCAAGTGTTTCGCCCGAAGAGCTGCTGACGGCGATCTCAGCGCCGCCAACAGGCGCAGCTGAGAATGTCCTTGGCGAGACGGGACTCGTAACCGTTCTGGAGGATTTGCGTGCCCAGGGTCAGCGCATTGTGATGACCAATGGCTGCTTTGACTTGATTCACCCTGGTCATGTCCGCTTTCTACAGCAGGCGAGGGCTCTGGGCGACGTGCTGGTTGTCGCGGTAAATGACGACGACTCAGTACGCCGCCTTAAGGGAGAGAGTCGACCGGTCAATACACTCTATGATCGGGTGGCAGTATTGGCAGCTTTGAGCGCTGTCGACTACGTGGTCTCCTTTTCGGAGGACACCCCCGCACGATTGATCGAGGCCTTCGCACCCGATGTACTGGTCAAGGGCGGCGACTATGCCATTGAGCAGATCGCTGGTCACGAATCGGTACTGGCGCGGGGTGGGGAGGTTCGTGTTTTAGACTTCGTTGATGGTCACTCGACCAGCAGGCTGATCGAGCGGCTTAATGACTAATCCGCTGTGGCGGCACAAAGGTGCGCCGCTGGAGCCGTCTGATATCTATCAGGGGTTAATGTAGGCGCGCCCCAATCCGGTTTCAGTAGGCAAGTATCGCTTGAGTAGCTCTGTCTGCCGACTGGTCATAGGGTCCAGCTTGCCATCGATGATGACCTGGTCCGCCGCGCTGGTGACATCCAGAGGATCGCCGCTCCAGATCACTAGGTCAGCGCGTAACCCCGGCAAGATCATTCTGGGTTTTCCACCGAAAATCTCTGCAGGCAGGCTCGTCATGGCTGACAGAGCCACTTCGTAGGGCAGCCCATTGGCCACCGCGCTACCGGCCACCTGCCGCAGCTTGCGAGCGTTATGAGTCTCGCCGCTGGTAAATAACAAGGTAACGCCGGCTGCGTGAAGGAGTGTCGCGTTATCAAGTCGCGCCCCCAGGCCATCAAAGCTCCCGGGCAGATTATCGAGCGCATTAATCACCACGGGTGTTCCCGAAGCCGCCAAGGCCTCGCGGACAACCCAAGCTTCTTGCCCGCCACTGATAATGGCTTTGAGTTGGTGCTTTTGGCTAAAAGCCAACGCCTGAAGAATGTCGCTGGCACGATTTGCTCTGAAGACAAATATCCCGTTTTCTCGAGTGTTTTTAAGCGTTTCTCTGCCGGTCTTATTAATCAGAGGATGCTCATTGTGGGTCAGCCAGAGGCCGCTCCCTTTTTTGGTGGCGAGCGATGAAAAAGCGGTCTCGAGTAACATCCAGTGCGCCGCTCTCGACCCGCCGATTTTGTTACCGCTGTAGCCGTCGACATTCACAAAAATTGTGGTGTTCCCCTCGAAGCTGTTAAAGCCCCCGTCGAAGCGCACCAACGAGCCTTGCCCGGAAATCGTGCGATCTCCAAAGGCAGCAGCGAGCAGCGTGTACCCATAACCCTCTATGCGGGTGACGGGGACGACACTGGAAAGGGGGTTGTAGGCCTTGCGCACGTCAAATTCGGGGTGCATGAGCCCTGTATAGAGCTCGTTGAGTCTTGAGTCGACTGCTTCATATACCATGCCAATCTCACTGAGACCCGCTGCGGTAATCCCCGCAAACAGTGTAGGTGTCACGGGTCGCCCTGCGGCGTCGATCACGCGATCGGCCTCGACAGCGCTCATATCGCTAGCAACCGCTTCGATCAAACCGTCTTCAATGAGGATGTCCAGCTGGCTCGATGGCGCCTCGTCGCCTGTGAACACGATGCCATTGGTGATCAGGAGTGAAGCAGCATGGCCGGGGATAGCCAAAAGTAGCGACCCGAACAGGGCAAGCAACAAGCGCTTGGTATTCATTGTGTCGCCCCCATCAGTTGCCCGAGCTCGAAGTCAGATTGCGGGCTGAGTGAGGGATTGTTTTGCTCGTACCGCATCACGCCATCGATATAGACCTGCAATGGTTTGGCATAAACGCTGAAGGGATCCTGATTCCACAGCACCACGTCAGCCATTTTGCCGCTCTCAATTGAGCCCGTCCGATCGTGTATGCCGAGGGATTTCGCGGCATTGTAGGTGATCCACCTAATCGCGCGCTCCGGAGGTATGTCGAGTCCAGCGCGATTGCCTCGTATCATGGCCTTTGCGGCTTCCTGATTGAGGCGCTGGATCCCCTCGTCGGAGTCCGAGTGCACGATGGCACAGCCGCCGGCTGGGCGATCGACTAGCGCGATGTTTTCTTGAATGCCGTCGTAGGCCTCAATCTTGAAACCCCACCAGTCGGCCCAGAGAGCCCCGCACACGCCATTTTCGGCAAGCTCATCTGCGATCTTGTAGGCCTCTACGCCGTGATGGAATGTGCCAACGCGGTAACCAAACTCCTTGGCCATATCGAGAATGGTGAGCATCTCATCAGCGCGGTAGCAGTGCATATGCACGAGAATGTCACCGCGCAGTGCGCCGGAGAGCGTATCGAGTTCGAGGTTGCGCCGTGGCGGCGTATTGGTAAGCAGCGCCGAAGCCACGGAGGCGCCACTGGTGTCATCGGCGGCCGCTTTTGCAGCGTCCTCCACGGCTTGGTTATACCGGTCCCAGTCGGCCTGATAGCGTTGCGCGCGGATCCAGGCACTACGGTAGGCCGCGACATTGCCCATGCGTGTTGAGGGCGCCTGCGTACGACCACCGTAGACGCGTTTCGGATTTTCCCCGCAGGCCATCTTTAGACCGTGGGGTGCGCCGGGAAACTTCATGCTTTGGTAGCTGACGGACGGCACGTTTTTCAGGGTGACGCCGCGCCCGCCAAATAGGTTGGCGGAGCCGGGGAGAATTTGCATTGCCGTCACGCCGCCGGCCAGCGCTCTCGAAAATCCGGGGTCTTGTGGCCACACGCTGTGTTCCGCCCAAACCTCCGCGGTCACGGGCGCGGTGGCCTCATTGCCGTCACTGTGAGCGGCTACGCCCGGTGAAGGGTATACGCCAAGATGCGAGTGGACATCGATCAGACCAGGGGTTATCCAGCGATCATTGGCATCGACTTCAATGGTACCGTGCGCGATCTCTCCTTCACCGATCCATTGGACCTGGCCCTCAGCGATGTAGAGGTCTGTCTCGTTAAAGCGGCGGCCATCGCCGGTGAGGATGGTGGCGTTTTTGAACAATACCGGCTGCCCCGGAGGCGCCGCGTAGGTCGAGGGAAACGCCTCTGGCTGGGAGTGCGCGGCCACAGATATCAGCAAGGTAACCAAAATACAGATGGGTTTGTGCATGTATAAGGTCCTCATAAGAGGCGGGGACGATACCCGCAACGATCCGATTTGCCAATCACCCGGCTGGATAGGCTAACCTCGGGTTTGATGACTGTCATAAAGGGCGGTAAGAGATGCCGAAAAAACGTTTTGTTGACCTGTCGATCTACCTTGAAAACGAGGTCGTCAGCGACCCGCCTGCCATGAAGCCCAACATCGACTACGTCGCCCACGATATTGGCGCTCAGCAGATGGCGTCTTTTTTTCCGGGGTTGGAAAGTAGCGAGCTGCCCGATGGGGAGGGCTGGGCGATCGAGTTTGTGCAGTTGTGTACGCACAACGGCACGCACCTTGATGCGCCTTATCACTTTCATCCCACCATGAATGAACAGGCTGGGGGTAAAGAGCGGGCAATTACTATCGATGAAGTCCCCTTGGAGTGGTGCCTCCAACCAGGGGTCAAGCTGGATTTTCGGCATTTCCCCGACGGCTACGTGGCGACCGCCGCCGACGTTGAAGCGGAATTGACCCGGATCGAGCATGAGCTCTCGCCCCTGGAAATTGTGGTGGTGAATACCGCCGCAGGCGCTGCCTACGGGCAGGACGACTTCGTCAGTAAAGGCTGTGGCATGGGCCATGAGGCCACCATGTTTCTGTTGGAGCGCGGCATTAAGGTAACGGGCACGGATGCATGGAGTTGGGACGCGCCCTTTGACCAAACCGCCAAGCGATACGCCGAAACCGGCGATGCGAGCGTGATCTGGGAGGGGCACAAGGCAGGGCGCCACATTGGCTATTGCCATCTTGAAAAGTTGCATAACCTCGAAGCCTTGCCCGCCACCGGTTTCACCGTGAGTTGCTTCCCGCACAAAATACGTGGTGCCTCGGCAGGTTGGACCCGCGCAGTCGCCATCGTTGATGAAGTCTAATCCAGCGACTTCAGCGTGCCATAGGCGCTGAGCGCGGCCTCCCGAGCGGTTTTGTGATCGACAATGGGAAGAGGGTAGGTTTCGCCTAAGCGGACCCTGGCCGCTGAGAGGACATCGTCGGGGGCTTCCCATGGTTTATGCAGATACTTATCTGGCAGGTCGGCGACCTCGGGTACCCAGCGACGAGTGTAGGCGCCCGCCTTATCGAATTTTTCACCCTGTGCAATGGGGTTAAAGATACGGAAGTAGGGTGATGCGTCCGCACCTGAGCCGCCGACCCACTGCCAGCTGCAGGCGTTGGAAGCGATGTCGGCATCGAGCAGACAGTCCCAAAACCATTCCTCTCCCGCTCGCCAGTTGAGCAGCAGGTGCTTGGTGAGGAATGATGCCACTACCATCCGAACCCGGTTATGCATGAAGCCGGTCTGCCACAGCTCGCGCATGCCGGCATCGACAATGGGATAACCGGTTTGTCCACGTTGCCACGCGACCAGTCGTTTCGGGTCATCGTGCCAGGGGAAAAAGCTAAATTTGGGGTTGAAGGCCTCGTCTGGCATTGTCGGGAAATGAAACAGCAGGTGGTAGCAAAACTCTCGCCAGCCGATCTCGCTCAAGAACTTCTCTATTGAACCCGCTGCCTCTAGCCGCTCTAGTTTGCTTGCCTGAGCTGCATGCCAGACCTGTCGTGGCGAGATATTTCCAAAGCGCAGGTAGGGGGACAGTTTGGATGTGTTGGGCTCGGCGGGGATATCGCGGCCGTCGCCGTAATCCTGCACATGGTGGTCCAGAAATTGAGTCAGTGCGGTCTGCGCACCGGCTTCGCCCGGGCGCCACAGATCGTTCCAACCAAAGGCCCAGTTAGGTGACTTGGGTAGGAGCTCCCAATCTGAGAGCTCCTCGCTCTCAATCGAGCTGTTATACGGGGTCAGCTCAGGGACAGGCACGGGCTGATGTGGGTCTGGTCGACGGTTGCAGGCCCGCCAGAATGGGGTGAATACCTTGAAGGGCGTGCCGCCACCGGTGGCGACGTCCTCAGGTTCATGGAGCAGGGTGCCCGGGTAGCGTTTTAGTCCGACGCCCTGCTTGGACAGGCTATCTTTGAGGGTGGTTTCAAGTTCTCCTGCCCAGGGTTGGTAATGACGACTGCAGTAAACGGTGGTTGCCCCTGTTTGTGTTGCCAGTGCCGTCAGCGCGGTAACGGTTTCCCCTGATTTCAAAATGAGCTCTAACCCTTGCTCACCGAGGCGCGTGCGCAGGGATAGCAGGCTATGATGCAGCCACCATTGGCTTGCCCTCCCTACGCACCAGGCCTCTCCTAAATCTGGGTCTCGTAAGAATACCGGGATGACGTGCCCCGCCTGCGCTGCCGCAGCGAGTCCCGGTAGGTCCTCGAGTCGGAGGTCGTCTCGAAACCAATAAATTGACGCATCAGCCATGGAGTGGCTCCTGTCCGTTGGTGAGGACGGCGTCGGCGCACTGGGCCATTAACTTAAAAGGTGAGCTACTGAATTTTCTTGTGCACAGGTCGTCAGCGCGCGTCTGGCCCTGATTAAGGATGATCAGAGGTTTCCCTTGACCCACTGTGTAGCGACAGAAACGTAGACCTGAGTAGACGGAAAGAGAGCTACCGACGACTAGCATGCCCTCTGCGGCGTCGATCATCTGATAACACTCATCGACCACACGGCCGGGTACCGTACCGCCAAAAAAAACGACCTCAGGCATCACCACTCCGCCGCATTTCTCGCACTGGGGTACCTTAAAGTCGGCGACGTAATGGCCCGGTAGATCAGCATCACCATCGGGTCGAAGAGTCAGGGCGGACGTGTTGGGTAATTCGTTGTGGATCTCAATCCAGTTTTGTATCGCTTCGCGGGTTATGACGTGTCCGCAACCAAGGCATTTCACCTGATCCAGTCGGCCGTGCAGATCGATGACGCGCTGTGACCCTGCGCGCTGATGGAGCCGGTCGACATTTTGTGTGATTACCCCAGTTAGCAGGCCCGCCTGTTCGAGTTTGACCAAAGCGGTATGGCTGTCATTTGGCTGGGCTCCACCGACGCGGGGCCAGCCCAGCGCGGAACGGCTCCAGTAGCGCTGCCTTTTCGAGGGCTCAGAGATAAATTCCTCGTGCTGAATCGGTTGGCTGCCAAGCCATGTCCCCTTGTGGTCGCGATAGGTGGGTATGCCCGAGGCACTGCTGATGCCGGCACCTGTGAGTGCCACCCAGGGGGCGTGCGATCCAAGGATTGCCAGCAAAGAGTCAACCGATTCACTCATGAAACGTATACGTTAGTGCTTGCATGTGGATTCCCGCGATATATGAGGGCAGGAGAGAGATGCACATATTGATGACGGGTGGCACGGGTTTGATCGGCACCGCCACCTGTGCCGCGCTTCACGCCGCCGGACACAAACTGACGATTCTGACCCGGCGTGGCCGCCCCGCGACGGATTATGCGACATACGTGACCGCGCTTGGGGATTGCACTGAGCCGGTCGATGCTGTGATTAATCTCGCGGGTGCCGGACTTGCTGATAGAAGATGGAGCGGAGACTACAAGCGGCAAATCGTATCTAGCCGCGTGGGTCTCACGCGGGAGCTCGTAGCATGGCTGGGGGGGCTCGAGCACATCCCGAAGAGATTGATCAGCGCTAGTGCCATTGGTTACTACGGTGCCGCAGATGAGCAGACTTTCGCCGAGGACGGGGCGCCCGGCGCCGGGTTTGCGGCCACCTTGTGCCAATCCTGGGAAAACGAAGCGGGTAGAGCTACTGAGTACGGCACCCAAGTGAGTCTCCTGCGGTTTGGCGTGGTGCTTGCGCGCGAGGGTGGGGCGTTGGGGAAGATGACCCAGTCGTTTCGCCTCGGTGTAGAAAGTTGGCTGGGGTCGGGCGAGCAGTGGCTTAGTTGGATCCATCTCGCAGATGCGATCAGGGCGATCCAGCACGTACTTGACTATGATCGCCCCGCGGATGTCTACAACGCGGTGGCTCCCGGGCCGGCGCGTCATCGGGAGCTGGCCCATGAAGTGGGACGTCAATCCAATACGTGGCTGAGGCTCGGCGTGCCTGCTTTTGCCGCCAGAGTGATGGCTGGGGAAATGGCAGAGGAGCTTCTGCTCTGTGGGCAACGCGTGTTGCCTGAGCAATTGCTTGAGGATGGCTTTCAGTTTCACTACCCCAACCTCAAAGAGGCGCTGGCGGACTTAATGCCCGGTAAACGTTAAACCGAGCTGACCTGCTGATAGTCCATAAACGCCTCTTGGACGCCCTCCTGCCCCTTCAATTTCTTGAGGGCGGAGCGTTCCAGTTGCCTTACCCACTCCCGGCTGACACCCAGTCGGTCTGCGATTTCTGATCGTGAGAGCGGCGGGCCCTCATGCAAACCCCAGCGGGCAACGACGACCGCCTGCTCGTTGGCCTCTAACTGATCCACTGCCTCACCCAAAAAGCGATGCAAAGAATCCTGATCTGCGCTACCCGTTGTATCGCCATACTGGTCAGTTGTGAGCGTATCCACCAGTGGGCCGTCGTCATCGTCATAGCGGGGCGCGTCCAGTGAGATCGCCAGATTACGCACCTCGAGAATTTCCTTGGTTTTTTGCTTGTCCATGCCCAGCTTGTTAGCTAGCTGCGCAGCATCTGGTTCCATGCCTGTCTTTGCCTGCTCGATCGCCCGTTCCCGGTAAACTTTGTTTACCTGGTCTTGAACGTGGGTCGGTAAGCGGATCAAGCTGCCCGTATCGCCTACGTAGCGCCGAACTGCCTGCGTGATCCAGTTGAAACAGTAGGTACTGAAACGATAGCCCTTGGCGTACTCGAATTTTTCAGATGCCCTGATTAGCCCCAATGTGCCCTCCTGAACCAGATCCAGATACCCCACCCCGCGACCGCGGTACCGCCCCGCGATAGAGTGGACCAACCTCAGGTTGTGCATGACCAGCGCATCCCGCGCCTCGGTGTACTCGCGGAGCGCTTTGCGAATGCTTTTAAGCACCGTGGGCTCTAGTGCGATGGGTGCGGGCGGCGACAACCAGTGCCGTGACCAATGCCCAATCGCATCCGCCACCGCGTCGGGGAACTGCCCTCCGGCTCGCCGCAACATGAAGACTGCGATCCCGACTGTGAGGCTGGCTGGGATCTTGAGGCCATTTACGATCTCTGTGTAGCGCTTTTTCGATCCGCGCTTCCTGAGATCTTTGCATGCTTCCGCTGTGGTGTCGGCCAGATCTCCGTCTGCGAAATAGGGCGCCAACTCGCGCCGCAGCGTGAAGTGTTGTTCGCGACTGGGAAAACGCCTCACTTCAGGCGGGCACTCGAGGGCATTAAGCAGCAGATCGGCCAATGTTGTCCGTAGGTCTACCACCTCTGAAAATACGGTGGACAGGGCCTCTACCGCCGCCCACTTCCTGCCATCTATGACCTGCTCTTCATCCGCGGTGAGCAGTGGATAGCGCCTTATCTCCGCGAACATCAGTTCCAGATCAGCGTCTTCACTACTGTCTAGTGTTTGCATGTTGCCCCCTTTTGGCTCACTTGGGTATACGGGGGGAGATGCCCGAAAGGTTCTGTGTGGAGCGCCCCTTGTCCAAGTTGTAGGTGAACAAAAGCTGGACAAAAATCCTATTCGGGCGATCCGGCGCGGGAACTGTCGCGTAAAACTGGACAAATCGCGTACAGGAGAGCGTCATGAACGCACCAGTTAAAACCCTGCAAGCATTGGAGCCACGCCCTCTATACGGCATTGGCACCGTGGCCAGACTCACGGGACTCAAGTCTGACACCCTGAGGGTGTGGGAGAGACGTTATGGTCTCGGGGCCAGTTACAAGTCACCGACTGGGCGGCGTCAGTACACCCAATCAGATCTCGACCACCTCCAGCTAGTGTCAGCCTTGGTAAAGCAGGGTGTAAGGATTGGAGAGATCGCAGCGTCGGATCGCAAGACATTGGAAGTACTATTAGAGCAGCAGGATCACATGTCGCCGTCGCGGCCAGTGCCTCCGTCAAAGCCTCGTGTGGTGTTTTTGGGGGCGGACCTGTGCCGCTGGTTGGATGGGCATCAGGGATGCATTTCTGGCGTATCGGCCTTGCTGGCGAGAATGTCCGTTGATGATGCCGTAGCATCACTGAACGCTGAGGAGGTTTGCGACATGCTGGTGGTGCACTGCCCATCGTTGACCATGCAGCAAATCAGAGGTGTTGAAGCGTTGGGTGAGCGCCTGGGTGTGCGCCGTACCATCGTTTTGTACCAATTTGGTAACGATCAGTGGTTGGCAGAGCTGGAGCGTATGGGGCACTCCGCGTTTCAGTACCCCATAGAGCCCTCGCAACTGGCTTTTGAAATTGGTCGCAGTCAGGTAGAAAAAGAAACATCGCAAGGCGTCGGCAATTTGTCGGAGCTAATGCCGGCCAAGCCGCGGATGTTTAATGACGCTGAACTGCGCGCGGCGGCCGAAGAGAAGATTGTGTTGGACTGCGAGTGCCCGCGGCATCTCTCAGAATTGATAAAGTCCTTGAACGAGTTCGAGACCTACTCCAGCGCCTGTTCGGTAGACAACTGGAAGGACGCCGCCATTCACGCCAGCATTTACGCCTACACCTGCCAGGCGAGGCACTTGATGGAGAAGGCGCTGCAGTCAGCCCTCGAGGGTCGAGCCTTAAATGTGGAGGCTACGCCTTAGCCGAAGGGGGTGCGATGTCGTTCGCCGGGGCTTCCCACAGCGATGACCCTTGCAGTTGCCAAAGCCAGAGGCAGACAGGGGCCAACGTGGGCATTAGCAGCACGTTGCACTGATAGGTGAGCGCGATCAGATCGCCGCGTGGTACGTCGGGTGCCGCTAGGAGAGGCGCCATGAACCTCAGAGTACCGACTGCGCCAAAATCACGGCAATGATAACGGGACAGAGCCATTTCACATAGAAGGGCCAGATTTTCCAGAACAGGCGCAGCTCGGCATCGGCGTCGTTCTTCTTAAGCTCCTGTAACAGTGTGTCACGCCGCCACAGCCAGCCGGCGAAAATACAGATCAGAATCCCCAGTGCGGGCTGGCTATAGCGAGTGGAGACGTTGATCACCCAACCAAATAGGGTGCCGAAGTTCAGGACGATGAGCGCGCTGAAGCTGGCGATGATGCCTCCGGCGAATAAAGTGGCGCGGCGACGACTGAGTTGGTGGCGTTCAATGAGAAAGGCCACTGGGACCTCGAGCATCGAGATAGAAGAGGTCAGGGCCGCAATGCTCATCAACGCAAAGAAAGCGGTTGCCAACCAAGTCCCAGCGCCCTCCATGGTGTCGAATAGGGCCGGCAATACCGTGAAGATCAGCGTGTCCTCAGAAAGGAGGCCACCTGCGTCATTGAAAATCGCGACTCCACGGGCTTCGGCGACGTACATGGCAGGCATTATCAAGAAGCCCGCCAATACCGCGATGCCTAAGTCCACCAGCGCTACTTGTGCGCCGACACTGGGCACGTTTTCAGTGTCACTGAGGTACGAGCCGTAAATGAGCATGGTGCCCACCCCCAGAGACAGTGAGAAAAACGCGCTACCCAGCGCGTCGATAAGTAAGTCACCAGAGAGCACCTTTTGGAAGTCGGGTAGCAGATAGATTGCCAGGCCCGTGAGCGCGCCCTCCAGTGTGAGCACGTAAAGCGCCAGAGCAATCAGCGTAGTGATGAGGAGCGGCATCAAGCGCCGCGACCAGCGCTCAATGCCATGTTCAACGCCTCCGAGGACAACCGCCATGGTGAGTGCCATAAAAAGGAGCATCAAAGCCAGGTTTCGGGGTGAGCCGAAAGTGATTAACCAGTCACTTGAGGCTTCCATGCCCGCAGCGCTCAATGGGTAGGAGGCTGCGAAGCCCAGCATCCATCCGGCAACAATGGCGTAGAAGCTGAGAATCATGCTGGCCGTTATGAGCCCGCCGATACCGGTAAGTTGCCCCAGGCTTGCTAGCGCGCTTCGATTGGGGAGCGAGCCCAATGCCATCACCATATTGCGGTGGGTATGGCGACCGATCAGGAGCTCGGCCATCAGTGCGGGGTAGGCCAGTACAAAGGCCAATAACAGATAAGTGATTAGGAAGGCAGCGCCGCCGTTACTGGCAGCCTGAGTAGGAAAGCCCCAAATGTTACCCAGGCCCACCGCGGAACCCGCGGCCGCCAGAATAAAACCCAGTCTCGACCGAAACTCACCTCTTGGTGAAGCCAAGCGCTGCCCCTTGCCTACCCGTGCTTGCTCGTGATGTTACAGAAAACGGACTTAGTGCGTGCAGGGCAAATCAGGTTGGTGGGAGGGCATTTCGGGGCTTTTGATTGTTGTTTCGCGTGGTATCCTGCGCGCCCGCTGCAACCCAATTTTGGCCCGGGTGGTGAAATTGGTAGACACAGGGGACTTAAAATCCCCCGGCCATTGCGGCCGTGCCGGTTCAAGTCCGGCCCCGGGCACCACATAAAACGTTGATCTAATTAATAAAAATTAAAATTTTAGCCGAAAGCTGACTACGTCTGCGCCATTCGAGGGTGAGATAACTGGCTGCGGAATGTTCAGCTGCACCGTTCAATTACGGGAAACCTATCGCAGTAGGTGGAATCGGCAGTTCCGTCAGACCTCAGACAATTTGGGACAAAGTTTAGAAAACCTTGGCTACATGATTGGTTCGGCATCAGCACGGGCTAAGTTGAGAAGAAACGCAGAAAAACAGAAAGAGGCCAAGTACAAGGAATGCCTGCGTTCTGCAGGTTACCGATGACGGTTCGCAATGCCAATCCACCCCCTAATGTATCTGGGCGTTAACCATCACAATCACAACGACGGCTAGCCCCCCCGTACCCCGCATGCTCTGACATGACCTCTCACATTGAGATAGTCCTGCGGTAAGCTCTACACATGGGGTTTTCAGCTAAGACAAATGACGTAGCGCGGGATAACGACACCGTTTTTCGCATTTTTGCGAGCTAGCCTGATTGGTGCTGTCTATCTCCAAAAAGCATAGTGACGTTAATTCGTCGGTGTTGGTAATCGGGCCTAAAATCGAAACAATCAGTCTCGTGAAATAGATCGGAATTGAATACGACCGCTCTATTTTCCCTGTAGGGGATAATGCTTTGTCCACGGCCCTGTTTCTCGATCACATTATAAATTTCGGTCGAGTCGTTGTTAAAGGTCTCGAAGTCCCAGTCTAAGGGAGCCTCAACGTGATGAACTATTAAGCCTCCGGTTGAAGGGTCTAGATTGGCTTCATTTGGAGTTACCCAAAAGTTGACGTTCACCGCCGCAAAGTCCGCATGAATTTTTATGCCACTCAGATCACTTTCACCTTTCGCAGCATCGCTGTCATATTTGTAAGCCCAAATGTGGTTTAAACGATGATTTTTAAAAATCTTAGGAAACTTAAGCCTCAGCTCTTCGGCTATCTGAAACAGTAGCGGACAAGCCAATCCTTCGTTAACGTGAGCTCCAAGGTAACCACCTTTTTTAATATGGAACCAAATGGTGCTTCGCAAAAGATACTCTCTCAAAGATCGTAGCGCGGCCTCACTCAGAAGAGCATCGATGCAAACCACGCCGAATTCGTGTTCCAAATAACGTTCTGTAATATCGTTTTCCTTTATTTCTTCATTCAAGGCTCCAGTTTCGATCCTTGGGGCTAAATCTTTGTAGATTAGTCGGTTATAGAACGGCGCCAACAATTCCAAGTGTTCATTGCCGAGGCGAATCACCGCCGTCTCAGAGGGCCATTGAGTGTTTTTTAAAACCACTCTTAGGCGGTCAACTAGCTCGCTGAGCTCACCGTGCTTCTCTCCCAGATTGACCGAAATTAAATACTCAAGCTGCTGGATATCGTGCTTAACTTTTGCTTTGCTAATCGCCTGGAAAGCTTCAATCGGTGCTGGATTGCTCTCGGTCCTTACTCTCAGCAATTCAGCGCTGTTATCAAAATATTTCAAAGCCTTTGCGTAATCTCCTTTTGCCATAAAATGCGTGCCCAGATTACTGTGGGCCAGGGCGTAGCGACCATCGATGAGTATTGCTCTTCGATATTGCTCCTCCGCTTCCTCCAATCTATTTGTCTTTTCTAGTAGCCCACCCAAATTATTGTGTGCCTGTGCAAAATTCGGAGCGCTAGCTATAGCGGCCCGGTAATTTTCTTCCGCCAGATCAGGGAGATTCATGTGCTGGCGCACAATAGCCAAGTGATAGTTTATTAGCGCTGAATGAGGAGAGAGCTCGTTTGCGCGCGAGAGGCTATCCTCCGCTTCTCGAAAAAAATCCAGATCAAGATATGCTAGGCCGACCTTGATGTGCGTCTCAGGATCCTTATCGTCTATGGAAACAGCTCGTTTAAATGCTCGCAGTGCCTGACTTGTTTTTCCAATTTCCAGCAGGATGGACCCCGCAGTTAACCAGCTGACTTTATCGGCTGGATATCTATCGACTAATTTCAAAGCAGATTTTTCAGCTTTGTGTGCAAACCCGTCATGCAAGAAAGAGAAGCAAGCTTTGACTTCAGCGTCCGTCACACCTGCTCTTGGCGCCTGCGAAGGTATTTTCTTTTTTAGCTTTTTCTTTATTTTCTGTCGTTTTCCCATTTGATCTCTAGACTTTTACCGCGACGGTCCAACATTAACTCAAGATTAACGCCGCCATACAGTTGTCAAGGGCGTCACCCCTTATGTATTTGGGCGGTAACGATCACAATCACAACGACGGTTAGCCCCCCCGGGTACTCCATTTGCTTTGACATGACCTCTCACATTGAGATAGTCCTCTGATAAGATTCCGCGGAATATATACAAACCATATCTGCGGCGGCATTGCTGGGGGATAAAAGGTATTTTTATGGCGACCAGGGCTACTTCATCATTTTTAACAGCGCTACTGATTAGCCTTGCAGCTTGCGAAGCTGACGATGTGTCACCGTTGATAGATGAAAAAATAGGCACAAACTTAACTTCCAAAGCGACTTGGAATCTCTCGGACGGATCCGAGTACCCGCCAGGCAGAATACTCTCAAGAGCTGAAGACGGAGTCGTGTTCGGCGATGGGTCATTGGTGGTTGCAGACCAGCGTTATGGCCTTGTAAAGGTGACAGCCGGCGGGACTATAGAGCAATTTGGGGATTTTAAGTCTGTAGGTTACCGGCATGACCCACCGAAAATAGAGGCGGCACCAAATGGGGTACATCTCACGCCGGATGGCCTGGACATCCTGACTGCAGACGTCTTCACTGGTCACATTTACAGAACTTCGGTAACAACCGGCAATACTGAAATTGCCTATTCCCACCCTTATGGGGTCAACACGGCGATCGAGGATTCGACAGGAGCAATTTGGTTTACCCAGTCTACGAAAAATCGAGACGGCAGCCGTTTATACAAGGCTCTTCAAGAGCCCATGCCCGATGGAGCACTATACAGATTGCCGCCGGCGCCTGACGACAGCACCGGAGAGGCGGAACTCATCTTAGATAATTTAAATTTCGCCAATGGTTTCTATTTAGATGAGACGGCAAACAAACTTTACCTCGCAGAAACTATGGCCCATCGGATACTGGCTTTCGACCTGAGTGTAAGCTCTGGCTCTATAAGCAATCAAAAAGTTCTGGGACCTGTGCCAACACCGGACAACATGCGGATGTATCACGATGGATCTTTGTGGGTCGCTTCTCCGTTGTCCAATCAAATCTTGTCCTTTGATCCAAACAGCGGTGAGAGCGCGGTAGTGTTTGACGCACAAACATCAAAGGGTGCCCAGTTGGTTGAGGCAGGAGTGGCAGGCGGGGTTGCAGATCAGATCGGGCCTGACTTGATTGGAGGTATGCCTGGCCTCTTAACAGGAATTATCGTTGGCGCTCCAGGACAGCCTTTTTATGTTTCAAACCTCGGG
>CAJXDE010000030.1 GCA_913052635.1 uncultured Halieaceae bacterium | reverse complement strand
TCATATCACTCCTTTCTGAGCGGACTTAATTCACATAGGCTAGTGAACGTCTATACGCAGCAACAACCAAAAAGCGCACAGTTTTGTTTACTTTTTCGCAATGTGTTCGCGAGGGGATTCCCCGCGTTGCGATTAGCGCTTAGCTCCACCACCATGAGGTCTATCTGCATGGATATGGCTAGAACACGCTACGTGTCACATGGCTGTGGATTCATGCCAGAGCAAAGGAGTGATGGATAGGCATGAGATCTAGAGATCGAAATCAGCTGACCAGAGGCATATGTCTGCTCGCAATACTTGAGCTCGCGGCCTGCAGCAGCGTCAAGACTGTCGCTCCCTACGATCGAGGTTATCTCGCTGAAGAAGGCATGCAATGGGATGAGGGCCCACGCAACGCCAAGCTGAAGGGCCACGTGTATACAAGCAAAGAGGCTTCGTCTGGTGGCGCAGGCTCGGCCGGAGGCGGCTGTGGCTGCAAATAAACTGCCCACGCTGTCTCAACTCCCCGGCTCCAGCCCTCTCATGAAGCGTCTGGGCGCCCCCCTTTTGGCACTACCCGCTTATCAGACCGGAACAGCTCTTGCCGACGCGCCCCCTACTTTTACGGAGGTGGGTCTCCGGTACACCAATTACTCAGAGGACAGGATCGACCGAGACCTTGTCATCTTTGGTGCGACGGACCGTTATGATATCGATGTCACACAGCTTTGGATTGAGGCGCCCGTTGGCGCAAGCTGGTCGGTCGCACTCGATGTGCAAAATGACTATCAGACCGGCGCCTCCCCGTGGTTTGTCGGTGCTCAACAGAACGGCGAGCCAGGCGTCATCATGAGCGGCGCCAGTATTCAGGACAATCGCGTGGAAGTTGGCGTGACGACCCGCTACTTCTGGGCCGATGGCAATGCAGGATTCGCCGTCAGCCATTCTGACGAAGATGACTATGAGGCCACGGCACTCGCCTTTGACGCGTCGTGGAACACCGCCGATGACGCGCGTACCTGGAGCACGTCCTTAAGCAGCTCGCGCGACACGCTGAATCCCACACAGGGGGTGATCCCCGTCTTTATTTCGGAGGAAGACCTCGACACTCAGTCTGGCTACTTTGGGGTATCGCAGATCCTGTCGCGGACTACGATCGCCCGCATCGGTCTGAGCTATACCCTAAGCGAAGGCTACCTGTCGGACCCTTATAAGTTGCGTGATCAGCGGCCCGATACCCATGAGCGTCTGTCACTATCAGCCGGCTACCGCCGTTTCTTGATTGATGCGAACGCCTCACTTCAGATCGATTACCGCTACTACGCTGACAGCTGGGGCACAGACTCCCATACAGTAGAGCTCGCCTGGGCACAGAATCTACGAGGGAGTCTGTTGACGCCTTTCATGCGCTATTACACCCAGCGCGAAGCCGATTTCTTCAGCGTTATCGCCGATGCCGGGGCGCCGCAATACGCGGATGACTACCGCCTCTCGTCATACGGCGCGGTGACACTGGGCGCACGGTGGGCGGTTGCCTTGGGTGAGAGTTGGACGCTGGAGCTCGAGGCAGAACGCTACATGACCGATGCAGACTGGGGAGTCTTTGATGGAGATGCCGCTCCCGCATTGGTCGACTTCTGGCTTGGCACGGTCGGGATTATTTGGCGTTTTGACTAACCCTACCCCGCGGCTAGAAGAGCACTTCAAGAGTATGGGCGGACCCGCTCGCCTCGTCATCAACGGCACATCGGAGCAAAAGCTGGATCTCGGCGGCATCGTCGGGCACGTACGCACACTACTCGAGGCGCTGGAGGCACGTTACAGCCGCTACCGGCCTGAGAGCATTGTCAGTGTCATCAACCAGCGCGCGGGTAGCGGCGTGTTCACTGAAGTAGACCGCGAAACCCGGGCACTGCTCGACCTGGCTGGCCGGCTGTGGGATGCATCCGGAGGGCTTTTTGATATCACCTCGGGGCCGCTGAGACAGGCCTGGGACTTTCGAGCGGACGGTGCTGCTGACCCCACTCAGATCGAGTCAGCACGCCGACTAGTGGGCTGGGAAAAGATCGAGTGGCAAGCATCGAGTCTCCACTTGCCGACTCCGGGCATGGAGATCGATCTGGGCGGACTCGCCAAAGAGTATGCGGCAGACAGCGTTATCAGCTTGATGCGAGGCCTGAACGTGGCCTCGGCGTTGATTGAGCTTGCCGGCGATGTCGCCACGATCGGGGATAGCGAGGACAGCAGCCCCTGGCACGTGGGTATTCAGGAACCTGACGGCGTCGGCAGCCTCTGCACGGTGCAACTGTCGAACGCAGCCATTGCAACGAGCGGCAACTATGCGCGGCGGATTGACTATGACGGCACGCAATATGGCCACCTACTCAACCCCCAAACTGGATGGCCCGTAGAAGGCCCCAGCAGCGTGAGCGTCCTCGACAGTCACTGCCTTACTGCGGGGGGGGTGGCGACGGTGGCCTGCCTGCACTCGGAAGAGAATGCGCGCGCCTGGCTCGAACACGCTGCCCTTCCCTGGCTAATGGTGTCGAGCACGGGCATACAGAGCGGTCCCATCGCAGACCGAATGGCTGCGCATGCGTAAACCGCCACCTTTGGCGCGAGATCGCGTCTCTTTTGTTGCTAGAATCCGTGAGTGGTTACTGGCTTGAGAAGCGCCCAGAACGTCAGTAGCTATCCCAGGCGCTCCTTGTTGAGGATCTTGCTGGTCGGGATCTCTCCTGCGGTGATGTCACGTTCCCCTCAATTGGTGTTGGGGTGTCTTATATGCTTAAAGCCGAAGCGTCAGTATTGATCCGACTGGAGATTGCGAAGGGTAAAAGTGGTAACGAGGCGCTGTATTTACGGTTTGGTCATTCCTTCTGAGTGCATTACCGTAAGCAGCCGACCAAGGCCCATGGAGGGGGAAAGGAGCATGAGGACTTATTTCCATTGAGCAATACGCAACGACTTTGCCGCGCAATGGTTTTCGCGCTGGCGCTCGTGCCTTTATCAGCAAACGCTTTGGCGCCGACGAGCACCCAGGGGGACACCCTTAAGGAGCTCATCGACGTCATTGAAGAGCGCCACTATGCGAGCCGACGCTATGATGACGCGCTGTCGGCACAGCATTTCGTTTCCTACCTAGATGCGCTGGACCCACAGCGCATGTTTTTTGACGCGGCAGATATCACCGAGTTTTCCTCATGGAAGCTGGAGCTGGATAACGCTGGCCGGCGAGGCAATCTGGATCCAGCCTTTACCATGTTCAATCGTTACCATGAAAAGCTGAAGAGCAGGCTCGAAAACACCCTCGCCACCTTGCCGAAAACCCTTGAGGGCTTTGATTACGAGCTGGACGAGTACCTCGTTATCGATCATTCCGTCATGCCCTGGGCGCCCAACGCAGAAGAGCTCGACGAGCGCTGGCGGAAGCGCCTCAAAAATCAGGCGCTGAGCCTCAGATTGGCCGACAAACCCGCGGAAGAAATTCCGGATACCCTAGACCGGCGCTATCAAAACCAACTGAACCGGCTGGATCAGTACAACGCGCAGGACGTTTTCCAGATCTATGCCAATACGCTTGCCGAGCAATATGACCCGCACACCAACTACTTCTCGCCCCGCCGCGCCGAGAACTTCGACATCAACATGAGCCTCTCGTTCGAGGGCATCGGCGCGATGCTACAAATCGATGATGAATACGCCAAAGTCAGCCGCCTCATCCCCGCGGGACCGGCTGACAAGCAGGGTGAGCTGCGACCCTCGGATTTGATCATTGGTGTTGGGCAGGGCGAATCTGGCCCGATCGAAGATGTCGTGGGCTGGCGGCTCGACGAGGTCGTGGATTTAATTCGAGGTCCAAGAGATACCGTGGTCAGGCTCGAGATCATTCCCGGCAAGGGCAAAACAGACCAGCGTCGGGTAGTCCCGATCAGGCGTAATGAGGTCAAGCTCGAGGAGCAAGCGGCGCAAAAAGAGATTATAGAATTCACTGATGAAGCGGACCAAAAACACCGCATCGGCGTGATTGATATCCCGGCCTTTTACATCGACTTCGACGCCTATCGTCGCGGGGACAAGAACTATCGCTCTACCACCCGTGATGTTCAGAGACTGATTGCGGAGCTTATAGCGGAGGACGTTGAAGGGCTGGTGATTGACCTCAGAGATAACGGTGGTGGCTCCCTGCAGGAGGCGAATCAGCTCACGGGCCTCTTCATTGAGTATGGTCCCACGGTGCAGATCCGCTCGGCTGAGAGCCGCGTGTGGCGAGACGGCAAGCGACGTCGATCAAACTATTACGAAGGGCCGCTGGCAGTTATGATCAATCGACTTAGCGCCTCAGCTTCCGAAATTTTTGCCGGAGCCATTCAGGATTACGGACGCGGCATCGTGGTTGGCGAGCAGTCCTTTGGCAAGGGAACCGTTCAGTCTTTGGTACCGCTTCAAGAGGGTCAACTGAAGATTACCGAGAGCAAGTTTTACCGTATCTCCGGAGACAGTACGCAGCACCGAGGTGTAATTCCTGATATCACCTATCCGTCGCTTTTCGATCCTGAAGAGATCGGCGAGAGCGCGCTCGACAATGCGCTTGCCTGGGACCAAATCGCACCGGCCCGCTTCAATCGCTACCACGACTATGGTGCGATTATGCCGATGTTGACAACCCTTCATGAGAAGCGTGCGGCCAATGATCCAGACTATCTCTATTTACAGGATCGGGTTGCGATCGCGCAGGAAGCGCGGACAATCACCGCTCTGCCGCTGCAGGAAGCGGGCAGACTTGCCATGAGAGATGATCAGGAATCCAAGGCGCTGGTGATTGAAAACAAGCGACGCGTTGCAAAAGGACTTGAGCCCCTCGAGAGCCTTTCTGATGCTGAGCAGGATGAGCAAGTTAGCGACTCGGAAAGTGAAGCAGCGGCCTCCTCGCCAGAGATGCCAGACGAAACGATTGGGGACAGTGGCGACGAAGATGCCGAGGATGTTCTGCTGATGGAGACCGGACGCATTCTGGTCGACGCAATCACGCTGCGCCCCAACACAAGCGTCGCCGGACGGGCGCAATAACCGAAACGCCCAAATAGAGCTCGCAACCGGGGCGTAGACTCAACCCCTCATGCCGAACGCAGGAAGCCTATGCTGGGCTTATACAGTCCTGTGCCGCCATATAAGCCTGTAGCGGCGCAGGAAGGCGAATACTGCCATCGGCCTGCTGCCCATTCTCCATGACAGCAACCAAGGTCCGCCCCACGGCAAGGCCCGATCCATTTAGCGTGTGCAAGAGTTCCGGCTTGCCCGTTTCCGGATTGCGCCACCGCGCCTGCAAGCGACGCGCCTGAAAATCCCTGAAGTTCGAGCAACTCGAGATTTCACGGTAGGTCGACTGACCGGGCAGCCAGACCTCCAGATCATAGGTCAGTGCCGAGCTGAAACCCAGGTCGCCACCACACAATATGACTTTTCGATACGGTAGTTCTAGCGCTTGCAGAATGGCCTCGGCATGACCCGTCAGCGCCTCAAGGGCCGCCTCTGACTGCGTCGGTCTGACGATCTGCACCAATTCGACCTTTTCAAACTGATGCTGACGAATCAGGCCGCGGGTGTCGCGCCCGTAGCTCCCCGCCTCGCTTCGAAAGCACGGCGTGTGAGCCACATAGCGCAAGCCCTCCTCGCCCAGCTGGTCAGCGTCGTAGATCTGGCCTCGAGCGATGTTGGTAACCGGCACCTCGGCGGTTGGCGCAAGATAAAAACCCTGCTCCCCCTCGAGGCGGAACGAATCCTCGGCAAATTTCGGCAGCTGCCCGGTCCCCGTCAGCGAGGCCTCATTGACAATATAGGGGACATACACCTCCTGATATCCATGCGCCTGCGTATGGGTGTCCAACATGAACTGCGTTAAAGCGCGGTGCAGTCGCGCAAGGTCACCTGAGAGCATCGAAAAGCGCGCGCCGGCAATTTTACCCGCGGTCTCGAAATCCATTTGCGTCAGTGCCTCGCCTAAGTCCACGTGATCCTTAGGCTCAAAGGCAAACGAAGCGGGCTCACCCCACTTGAGCACCTCGACGTTATCGTCTTCCGTCGCGCCAAATGGCACCTGAGGATCTGGCAGATTCGGCGTCTCCATTAGCAAAGTATCAATCTCGGCCTGAACCGCGTCAGCGTCGGCAGTCGCTGCTTCAAGATCAGACGCTAATCGAGCCAGTACTTCATCAACCTGGGTTTTTGCGTCGTCTACGCTTGCGCCGGCAGACACCAATTCACCAATCTTTTTTGAGGCGGCTTTGCGCTCTGCAAGCAGACCCTGCGACCGGACATCGGCCTCTTTGCGGCGCGCATCTAGTGCACTGAACGCGGGCAGATCAAATTCCACGCCACGCTTTTCAAGTGCCTGGATGACGCTATCTGGGTCCTGTCGAAGGGTTTTAATGTCTAACATGCTTGGGGTCCCGCTCAGAGGGCCGCGAGTTTACCGCGAAAAGGGATCTTGCTGGTGTGCGAAAGTGCCCGCATGTTTACCCTAACGCCCTAATCGACCCAACCTCCAGCCCGGCACCCACCACGCAGCTCACAACGCTCAGTGCGATATACGCTGATGCCGTTTGCCACGCGCCTTGCTCAAAAAGCAGCACCGTATCCAACAAGAATGTTGAAAAGGTAGTAAAGCCAGCCCCCCAGTACGCCGGTGATCAAAAAGGCACTCCACAGTAGTGCGGCCTCCGCTCTGGTAAGCACGGCCCAAATCAAACCAATCGCCACCGAACCGATAAGGTTGGCAGCGAAGGTGTGCCAGGGAAAACCGCTCCGGTCGTGAGCGTCGCTGCGATGCCTGCCCCACCCATGGCCCCCAGAGCACCACCCAGCGCGACCACGAGCCAATACATCGATGTCATGTCCCGCCCTCCTGTTGCGCCTGCCGGTTCAATGCGCGCAACCGATCCAGCTTTTCCTTGATCGCACCCTCCAAGCCCCGGTCTGTGGGCTCGTAAAACTGCTCCGGCGCAACACCGTCTGGAAAATACTGGGCACCTGCCGCAAACGCACCGGGCTCATCGTGCGCGTACCGGTATCCCTCGCCGTAGCCTTCATCTTTTAACAGAGCTGTCGGCGCATTGCGCAGTGTCATCGGCACCTCTGCGGACCCCGATTCCTCCGCCAGCGCAGTCGCTGCGTTGAACGCCCTGTAGACGGCGTTACTTTTCGCCGCGCAGGCGAGGTACACCACGGCCTCGGCAATGGCCAGCTCCCCCTCGGGGCTACCCAGCCGCTCTTGCACGGCGGTGGCATCCAGCGCCAATTGCAGGGCCCGCGGATCGGCCAGCCCAATATCCTCTGACGCCATGCGGATGCAGCGACGGGCGATGTAGAGCGGATCACAGCCGCCATCCAGCATTCGCGCATACCAATACAGCGAGGCATCCGGATCCGACCCTCTCACCGATTTATGCAGAGCGCTGATCTGCTCGTAGAAGACGTCACCACCCTTGTCGAAACGCCGCGTGCCGGTGGATCTCAATTCCGCTAGTAGCGATTCCTCGAGAGCTATTTGGGACGCATCTCCATCGGCAAGATCAGTCGCCAGCTCGATAAGGTTAAGGGCCTGTCGCACGTCCCCCTCTGCCAGCGTCGCCACACCCTCACAAAAGGCCTCACTGGCCTCTGCCTGTGGGTAGCACCGCTCGATAGTGCGACGCACCAACCCGGCCATCACCGCCTCTGAAACCGATTTCAGCCGATAGACCCGCAACCGTGACAATAACGCCGTGTTGACTTCGAAGGACGGGTTTTCCGTCGTCGCGCCGATGAAGCAGATCGTCCCATCCTCGATGTGGGGCAAAAAAGCGTCCTGCTGGCTTTTATTAAAACGATGCACCTCATCGACGAAAAGCACCGTGCGCCGGCCCCGGGTAGCCGCCTCCCGCGCCTGATCAATCGCTAATCGAATGTCCTTTACTCCGGAAAAAACCGCTGATAACTGCAGGAACAGCGCATCGCTATAAACGGACACCAATCGCGCCAGAGTGGTTTTACCAACACCCGGTGGCCCCCAAAGAATGAACGAATGCAGCGTGTTCGATTCGATGGCTCGCCGCAGCGGCTGGCCCGCGCCCAACAAATGGGTTTGCCCGACAACCTCGTCGAGTGACTGAGGACGCATCCGGGCCGCTAGCGGCTCGAGGTTATGGGAGGCTGCAGCGAACAGATCGGGCTCCACATTCATGCTCCGCTCCGGCATTCAGAATGGCGTGGGAGGCACGACAAAATCCGAGATCCGGGGTGAGCGGTCTATGTTCTCGCGAAGCTCAACCCGCAACACTTGCCCTCCCCGGTCTTCTGCATCCAGCCTCCACACAGCCTCGGCCATTTGCGCGATGTTGAGGCGCTGATATGGCGATTGCAGATCCACGGGAACGAGCACCGCGGCATCACCAGACAGGGAAATATCAAACGCGGAATCCAGTGTGGCTCTCGACGCTAATAGCCACTGAAGAGGGCTGCTTGCCGTCTCGACAATCGGTCGCTCGACAACGACTTCCAGATCCCAGTCGATCTGTGTCAACTGATCACTATTAGCTAAAAGTAGCTGGCTATCGGGGGCCAAAATCTCCCAGCGGAAGAAATGCGGGCGCAGCAGCGCAAAGTTGCCGTTGCTTCGCTCCAGTACCTCGCCCTCAGGGCTGATAATCTCCTGCGTAAATTGCCCGGCCATTCCCTCGCGCGCTGCCAGCGTATCCAGCACATCGGCTCTGAGCGAGGCAGAGAGCAGCGCGAGATAACAGCTCAGAATAACCCGCCAGCGCACTTATTCCTCCGGCGGTGTCGGCGCCAGCACTTCGCGCTGACCATTGGTTCCCATTTCAGAGACCACGCCAGCGGCCTCCATGGTCTCAATCAGCCTCGCAGCGCGGTTGTAACCGATTCGCAACTTACGTTGCACGGAAGAAATCGAAGCGCGACGGCTGCGGCACACGTAATCCACCGCCTCGTCATAAAGCGCATCGGCTTCGCCATCCTCGTCATCAGAAGCCGCCGACTGAATCTCATGAGCCGTGACCGGAGTCTGACCTCCCTCATCCAGCAGCCCGTCCAGATACTGGGGATCACCGCGTCGCTTCCAATCCGCGACCACCCGATGCACCTCGTCATCAGAGCAAAACGCGCCATGCACGCGCACCGGCACACTGGACCCTGCCGGCAAGTACAACATGTCACCGTAGCCCAGCAACTGGTCGGCACCACCTTGATCCAGAATCGTTCGGGAATCCACACGGGAGCTCACAGCAAAGGCAATCCTGGAGGGAATATTGGCCTTAATCAGTCCGGTAATGACATCGACGGATGGCCGCTGGGTAGCCAACACAAGGTGAATGCCCGCGGCCCGCGCCTTCTGGGCGATGCGTGCAATCAGCTCCTCCACCTTCTTGCCGACAATCATCATCATGTCGGCGAATTCATCAATCACCACGACGACGCTCGGCAACTTCTCAAGTGTCGGGTGCTCCTGCTCTTCTTCAGTCAGTTCGAGCACCGGGTCAGGCTTCCACATGGGGTCAAGAAGCGGCGTTCCCTCTTTCTCGGCGTCGAGCACCTTGCGGTTGTAACCCTGCAGATTGCGCACACCCAGAAGCGACATCAGCTTGTAGCGCCGCTCCATTTCGGCCACACACCACCGCAGACCATTCGCGGCGTCCTTCATATCCGTAATCACCGGTGTCAACAGGTGCGGAATACCGTCATAAACAGACAGCTCCAGCATCTTTGGATCCACAAGAATCAGCCGAACGTCGGCGGGGGTTGCCTTGTAAAGCAAGCTGACTAGCATGCAGTTCACGCCAACGGATTTACCCGACCCTGTGGTGCCCGCCACCAACACATGGGGCATTTTCCCAAGGTCTGCCACGACTGGCGCGCCCGCGATATCGTGTCCTAGCGCCAGTGTGAGCGTCGACTTTGAGTCTTCAAAAGTAGAGGACGCCAGTACATCCTTGAAATTCACAGTTTGCCGGTCAGCATTGGGAATCTCGATGCCAACCACGCTTTTACCTGGGATCACTTCCACCACTCTGACAGAAATGACTGCAAGAGAACGAGCTAAGTCCTTGGCTAAATTTGATATTCGTGAAACTTTTACGCCAGCAGCGGGCTGTATCTCGAATCGTGTGACCACGGGCCCCGGATACACCGCGACCACCTCAGCCACCACCCCGAAATCTTTCAATTTGAGTTCCAGTAGCCGCGAAAGCGACTCGAGCTCATCCGCGGAATAGCCCCGCTGACCTGCGTCTGAGGGGGCATCGAGCAGATCCAGCGGGGGTACTTCGCCCGAGACCGGGATGTCAAACAGCGGCTTTTGCTTCTCGCGCTCAACTTTCGCGCTTGGTGCCGGCGTCTCTTTAGGAGGCTTGATTTTGGGTGGCGCGCGCTTTTTTTCTTTGGCCACGTGCTGCTCTATCTGGACTTTGCGCTCCTCGAGCTGCTTCTCCCGCGCCCGTCTATCGCGCGTGCGATCGAGCCAGGCAAGGCTCTCCCGGTAGGCATAGCGAGACCCCTCGATCACCTGACGCCCCAACCAATCTATGACCCGGAGCCAACTAATATCCGCAAACACCGTGAGCCCCAGCAGGAAAAGCGTCACCAGCACCACACGGGCGCCAACCGGGTTGAACGCTTGATCGAAACCCGCCCCGATTGCGGCACCGAGAATACCGCCAGCGCCCTGAGGCAACCCCGAATCTCCCGCATCATTGAGCGCTCGCAGGGCCGTAGCCGCTACAACCAGCAGCAACAAGCCCAGGGCACGAAACCCCAACAACTGCAAGTCAACCCGCTGGTGATCATCACCAGCAAGCAGCAGCGAAACTGCCCGGTAGGCGAGCAGAACGGGCACCAGATAGGCGGCAGAACCAATCAGTGAGAAAAAGATATCTGCTAGGAAAGCGCCGGTGATGCCGCCAAGATTGTTAACCGCGCCCCCGGTCCCGCTGGCAGACCAGCCAGGGTCGCTGTCGCTGTAGGTGAGCAGCGCCATGAGCACGAAAACGCAGGCGGCCCCGACAACGATAAAGAGGACGTCGCGCAGCCTGCGCCGCCCGAACGCCTGCCCCTCTTCCGCTAACTTCGCCGTTGCCGTTTTGCCTTTGCCCGCCACGATCCCGCAACCACCGCTGGAAATCCCCATGCTAGCACAGCACCCTCCGCGGCATGGCCCAATATAAGCGCCACAATTCAGGTGCTTATCCCCAGTGTCGGCAAGAATCCGATCGACTCGGTATCGGTCTCACTGGTCTCTTGCGAGGACGTGCGCTAACCTATTAACGCAGGCACTTGAGCCCTGCCCCGCCGCAGTGAACGGAACGTTTTCATGAGCACATCCTCACACCACCGCCTGATGATTCTTGGGTCCGGGCCAGCAGGCTATACCGCCGCTGTTTATGCCGCTCGCGCCAATCTCAATCCTGTCGTAATTACCGGCCTGCAACAGGGCGGGCAGTTAACGACCACCACAGAGGTGGAAAACTGGCCAGGCGGGACCCACGATCTGCAAGGGCCGCAACTCATGCAGCAAATGCAAGAGCACGTGGAACGGCTCGAGGCGAGCGTGGTCTTTGATCATATCGAAAGCGTCGACCTCTCAGCACGCCCCTTCACTTTGAAGGGCACCGCAGAATACACCTGCGACGCCTTGATCATCGCTACAGGGGCCTCGGCGCAGTATTTGGGCCTGCCCTCTGAGTCAGCCTTTATGGGTAAGGGCGTCAGCGCCTGCGCCACCTGCGACGGTTTCTTCTATCGCAATCAAGAGGTTGCCGTTGTAGGTGGCGGTAATACCGCTGTCGAGGAAGCGCTCTACCTCAGCAACCTCTGCTCAAAAGTCCATTTGATTCACCGTCGCGACAGTCTGCGCGCGGAGAAAATTCTTCAGGACCGGCTGACGCAGAGAGCAGCAGAAGGCAAAGTTGAGCTGCATTGGCATCGAACACTGGACGAAGTGCTCGGTGATGACAGCGGCGTGACCGGCGTGCAAATTCAGTCCACGCTAGAGACCACAGAGCGAGAGAAGATTGATCTCTCCGGCGTTTTCATTGCCATTGGCCACAAGCCCAACACCGATTTGTTCGCGGGGCAACTCGACATGGTAGGCGGCTATCTCACCGTTCATTCCGGTACCGAGGGCCAGGCGACACATACCAGTGTAGAGGGCGTGTTCGCTGCAGGTGATGTGGCTGACCATATCTATCGACAGGCGATCACCTCCGCCGGGTTTGGCTGCATGGCAGCGCTGGATGCTGAGAAGCACCTCGACGGACTTGAGTCGGGCTGACATTGCATAATCCCTTTCCGCCGACCTCTCAGGCGCTGGATGAACCAAACGGCTTGCTGGCTGTCGGCGGAGACCTCGAACCGAGCACCCTTCTGTGCGCATATGCTCAAGGCATCTTTCCTTGGTTCGAGTCCGACCAGGAGATTCTGTGGTGGTCTCCTGATCCGCGGCTGACGTTGCGATCTGGCGAAATACACATCAGCCGGTCGCTGAAAAAGGCGATCCGTCAGTGCGGCTGGCAACTGCAATACGACGCCGCCTTTTCGGACGTCGTGAGCCACTGCGCCCACTCTGATCGCAATCAGCCCGAGGCTGGCACGTGGATCACACCAGACATGCACGCCGCCTACTGCGCTCTTCATGATCTCGGTGTCGCACACTCGGTAGAGGTCTATGAAGCGGACACACTCATTGGGGGCTTGTACGGCATTCTGCTGGACAAAATGTTCTTTGGGGAGTCCATGTTCTCTCTGGAGTCCAATGCCTCAAAAATGGCCTTTGTGGCATTATCCAAGATCTGCCGGGATCACGGCATAGACGTCATAGACTGCCAGGTCCACAACGAGCACCTCGTGTCGCTCGGTGCACAAACAATGCCGCGTCAAGACTTTGAAAATCACCTGCGGGACGCTATAAAGATTCCTATGCAAGATATTTTCGCCAACCCGCTTTGCCTTGTTTCAGATGATCCGCTGCCGCTGGAAAAAAGGCTTGGCACCCCGCTCGCTGTCACAGTGGCCGAGTTGCTATGACCGCTTCGTTGCGAGAAATCAAGGTCTACACGACCTTCCCCCACCGGTGCTCCTATCTCGAGGGCAAAGAAGCAACCACGCTGTTTGTCGATCCGAGGCAAAAGCTGAGCCAGGAACTCTATACCCAGCTCTCCTTGCTGGGCTTTCGTCGCAGTGGCGATCACGTTTACCGACCACACTGCGCCCGTTGCAGTGCCTGCATCGCCTCGCGGGTTCGCGTCATTGAGTTTGAGCCCAGTCGCACGCAGAAAAGAATCAGCCGCCGCAACTCAGATCTACGGCTTGAGCAGTCGGAATCGATCCTCGACGATGAATCCTACAACCTGTACCGCTATTACATCGAGTCTCGCCATGCCGACGGCGATATGTACCCGCCGGAACGCGAACAGTACGAGTCATTTCTTAACGACGGGCTGGGCTGCGCCAACTATTACCGACTGTACCAAGGGAACCGCCTGGTGGCGGTGACCGTGGCCGACAAGATGCTGGATGGGCTGGCCGCGATCTATACGTTTTTTGACCCTGATCAGCCTCAGCGGAGCCTCGGCACCGAGGCGATTCTTCTCCAGATTCGGCAGGCGCAGTCCATGGGCCTGCCCTTTGTTTACCTGGGGTATTGGATCGATGGCTGCCGGAAAATGTCATACAAGTCCCGTTTCTCACCCCTGGAGCTGTTTGTCGACGGCCATTGGCAGCAGCAAAAGACCGAGCAAACATCGTCGCCCGACGCGACCGCGGTGGTATCGCTTCTCGATCTGAACGACGAGAGCTAAGAGCACCCACCCACTTCACGAGCCGCTTCCCCCGCACTGCAGTTTCAGCTAAAGTGCCGCCCACTTAGTCCACGGAGACACAGCCTGTATGGCGAAAGAAGATCAGATCGAAATGGAGGGGGAAATCATCGATACCCTTCCCAACACCACCTTCCGGGTGCAGCTGGAAAACGGCCATGTGGTCACGGCACACATCTCTGGAAAAATGCGCAAGAACTACATTCGCATCCTGACGGGCGACAAAGTGCGGGTTGAGCTGACCCCGTACGACCTCACGAAGGGCCGTATCACTTATCGCGAAAGATAAGACACCCTCTCTCGCCATCACACGGCATAGAGCCACGTGCAGAGCATGCATTAGGCCTCTACTGGCTCCTCGACCTCGATGAGCGCTTCAATCAGCAAACCATCCCGCGCTTCATTGAGGGTCACGGCGACAGTGCCACCCTTCGCCAGCGATCCAAACAGCACCATGTCCGCTAGCGGCTTTTTGATGTGCTCCTGAATCACACGCTCCATGGGTCGTGCACCCATAGTGGCGTCATAGCCCTTTTCCACCAGCCACAGCCTGGCCTCTTCATCGACCTCGATGACGACCTGCCGCTCATCGAGCTGCGACTGCAGTTCTGTGAGGAATTTATCCGCCACCGTCAGGATGACGTCCTCACCTAATGGCCCGAAGGGTACTATGGCGTCCAGACGGTTCCGAAACTCTGGAGTGAAAGTGCGATTGATCGCCTCGATGGAATCTGTCGAGTGATCCTGCATGGAGAAGCCGATGGAGCGCCGGCTCACATTTTCCGCACCAGCGTTGGTCGTCATCACCAAAATCACATTACGGAAATCGGTTTTACGGCCGTTGTTGTCGGTGAGAGTGCCGTGATCCATCACCTGCAGCAACAGATTAAAGACCTCCGGATGCGCCTTTTCAATCTCGTCCAGCAATACCACCGAGTGCGGATGCTTAGTGACGGCATCGGTAAGCAAGCCGCCTTGATCAAAGCCAACATAACCCGGGGGCGCGCCGATCAGACGCGAAACCGTGTGTCGCTCCATATACTCGGACATGTCAAAACGCAATAACTCCAACCCCATTTGCAGTGCGAGCTGTCGGGTGAGCTCGGTCTTGCCCACGCCCGTCGGCCCAGCCAGCAAGAAAGAGCCAATCGGTTTTTGTCCACCTCGCAGACCCGCTCTAGCCAACTTGATGGCCCCGACCATTTGCGACACGGCGTCATCCTGCCCGAAAACCGTCATTTTGAGGTTGCCCTCAAGCTTGCCAAGCAACTCCTTGTCGTCGCTGCTCACGGTTTTTGGCGGAATCCGGGCTATCTTGGCCACCACGGCCTCAATGTCACTCGGTCCAAGCACTTTTTTGCGCTTGCTGGGTGATTGGAGCTGCTGAAAGGCGCCTGCCTCGTCGATGACGTCAATGGCCTTGTCCGGCAGGAACCGGTCCGTGATATAGCGCGCCGCCATTTCCGAGGCGACCCGGAGTGCCTTATCGGTGTAGCGCAGCTTATGGTGTGCCTCAAACCGTGACTTTAATCCTTTCAGAATCTTGTAAGCGTCCTCCACCGAGGGCTCCAACACGTCTACCTTCTGGAAGCGCCGGCTCAGGGCCTTATCTTTATCGAAAATGCCGCGGTACTCCGCGTAGGTGGTGGAGCCAACACAGCGCATCTTTCCGGATGCCAATAGCGGCTTCAGCAGGTTACTGGCGTCCATGACGCCGCCCGATGCCGCCCCTGCGCCAATGATCGTGTGAATTTCGTCGATAAACAGGATCGCGTGATCGCTCTCGCTGAGATTGGCGAGGAGCCCCTTGAGACGCTTCTCAAAGTCACCGCGGTATTTCGTTCCAGCCAGCAACGCGCCCAGATCGAGGGAGTAAACCACTGCCTCCTTGAGCGTCTCGGGCACTTCGCCATCAACAATCATCTTGGCGAGGCCCTCGGCAATGGCGGTTTTACCGACGCCGGATTCGCCGACCAACAGCGGGTTATTCTTGCGCCGTCGCGCGAGGATTTGGGCGACGCGCTCCACCTCGGCCAAACGCCCGATGAGTGGGTCGATATTGCCAGCCTCGGCCTCGGCGTTGAGGTTGGTCGCGTAGGCATCGAGCGGCCGCTTTTCTGCACCCTCGTGATCCTCCTCAGGATCCGAAAGCGAATCCACGCCATCGGTCGCTTCTTCCCCGTCCTTCCCGATGCCGTGGGTAATGAAGTTCACCACATCGAGACGGGAAACGTTTTGTGATTTCAGGAAATATATCGCCTGGGACTCCTGCTCCGAGAAAATCGCCACCAGCAGATTGGCACCGGTGACTTCCTGCTGTCCCGAGCTCTGAACGTGGAACACCGCTCTCTGCAGGACCCGTTGAAAGCCCAGCGTCGGCTGGGTATCTCGACCATCATCGGAGTCAGACAGAAGCGGCGTGGTGGAGTCGATAAACTCGGTCAGTTCTCCGCGAAGGTCATCCAGATCAACTTGGCAGGCTTCGAGCACTGCGATAGCAGCGGAATCGTCGAGCAGCGCGAGCAACAGATGCTCGACCGTAATGAATTCATGGCGCCTGGCTCGCGCGGTGCGAAACGTCTCATTGAGAGTATTCTCGAGCTCTTTGCTCAGCATTCGGTCAGTCCTCTTCGTCGTCGCTTGACGGTTCCACCTCACACAGTAGCGGATGTCCACTGTCACGGGCACACTGGTTCACCTGCGATGCCTTCGTCTCGGCAATATCCTGAGGATATATTCCACATACGCCTTTACCCTGCGTATGGACCGCCAGCATGACCTGAGTGGCCTTCTCCCGACCCATGCCGAAAAACTGCTCCAACACCTGCACCACGAACTCCATCGGGGTGTAGTCATCGTTCAGGAGAATCACTCTGTAGAGCGGCGGTTTCTTCAGCTGTGGTTTGGCGGGTGCAACAGCCAGATCACCGTCGTCATGATCCTCTCTGTCAGTACCGGTACCACACAGGGGAGCAAAAACGGTGTCACGGACTAATTCGTACATCCCTTCAGTATAGTCCAACCGGGGAATTTTGGTGCTTTCAGACCTGAGTTTCTGTCGCTTTTTCGCGGTGCTCACTGCCACTGAACGATGAAGTCCATGCGGCCCACATCACGCGGGCAATAAAAAGCCCGCTCGAGGCGGGCTCTGGAACAATTCAAGTGCTTCACATGTGTGAAATGACGGCATCACCGAACGCCGAGCAGGACACCAGCGTTGCCCCGTCCATCAACCGCTCAAAGTCATAGGTGACGGTCTTGGCCTGAATGGCACCGTTCATGCCGTCGATGATCAGATCCGCTGCCTCGTTCCAGCCGAGGTGACGAAGCATCATTTCCGCCGAAAGGATGAGGGAGCCAGGGTTGACCTTGTCTTGGCCCGCATACTTGGGTGCCGTCCCGTGAGTCGCCTCAAACAGCGCCACCGTATCCGAGAGGTTGGCGCCGGGCGCGATACCGATGCCCCCTACCTGCGCGGCCAGCGCATCAGACAGGTAGTCACCGTTTAAGTTCAGCGTAGCGACGACACTGTAATCTCTCGGGCGAGTCAGCACCTGTTGCAACATCGCATCAGCGATGACGTCCTTGATCACGATATCGCCACCCGTACGGGGATTCTTGATACTTACCCAAGGGCCACCATCCAGCAGCTCACCACCGAACTCCTGCCGCGCCAGCTCGTAACCCCAGTCACGGAAGGCGCCCTCCGTGAACTTCA
The DNA here is from genome assembly GCA_913052635.1 of uncultured Halieaceae bacterium. Classification (GTDB taxonomy): domain Bacteria; phylum Pseudomonadota; class Gammaproteobacteria; order Pseudomonadales; family Halieaceae; genus Luminiphilus. The sequence continues at coordinate 3,308 of CAJXDE010000030.1, read as the reverse complement.
TAATGTTGCCCTTGTGCACTAGTGTTACCGAAGGGAGGTCCTGATCAATCGCGTATTGAATCGCCTTGCGTACCAAGCGCTGGGTGCCCTCTGAAGAGACCGGCTTGATACCGATACCGACATTCTCGGGGAAGCGGATTTTGGTCGCGCCCATCTCTTTAATGATGAAATCGACGACCTTTTGAGCCTCATTGGTCCCGGCCTGATATTCGATGCCGGCGTAGATGTCTTCCGAATTCTCCCTGAAGATCACCATATTGCAATCGCCCGGGTTCTTAACTGGCGAGGGAACGCCCTCGAACCACCGCACGGGGCGCAGGCAGGTGTAAAGATCCAACTCCTGACGCAAGGCCACGTTTAGCGAGCGGAACCCGCCGCCAACCGGTGTCGTCAGCGGGCCCTTGATAGCTACGCTGTAGGTCTTGATGGCGTCTAGCGTCTCTTCAGGAAACCAATCACCGTCGTAGAGCTCGGCAGCTTTTTCCCCGGTATAGATCTCCATCCATGATATCTGTCGACCACCGTCATAGGCCTTGGCCACTGCCGCGTCGACCACCGCGATCATCACAGGCGAGATATCGAACCCGATACCATCCCCCTCGATATAGGGAATGATCGGGTTGTCCGACACCGACAAGCTGTTGTCGGCGTTGACAACGATCATATCGCCGGTTTCAGGAACGGAAATGTGCTTGTAAGACATAGTGATAATCCCCCAGAAGAAAACAAATCCCGAAGCTCGCTCCGGGTGACCACAATGCCCCCTCGCCCCTGCTAATGGGAGCGCTGGTGGGCGTCTGGTCGGTGTGCGCATTTTAACATCAAATACCGCACACTAGGCGAATGAGTCAGGTGATTTTGCTCAACAAACCGTTTCGCGTGCTGAGCCAATTCACGGATCGCGAACAGCCGGAACATCCGAGGGCGACGCTCGCCGACTTTCTTGACGCACCGGGCTTTCGACCGGCGGGAAGGCTGGACTACGACTCGGAGGGGCTCCTGGTGCTCACCCAAGATGGCAAAACCCAGCAGAGCATTGCGCACCCGGATCATGAGCAATGGAAGACCTATTGGGTTCAAGTCGAGGGCGATATTCATGACGAAGTCTGCGCACAACTGTCGACTGGCATCAAACTCAAGGACGGTATGACTCGGCCTGCAAAAGCCCACCCCATCCCACCACCCGATGTATGGGAGCGCGACCCGCCGATACGACAGCGCAAAACCGTCAGCGACTCATGGTTGAGCCTGTCTATTACGGAGGGCCGAAATCGGCAAGTCAGACGGATGACGGCCACGGTGGGCTACCCAACGCTGCGGTTGATCCGGGTCGCTGTCGGGCCATGGCAGTTAAACGCATTACAGCCTGGCGAGCATCGTTACGAGGCGCTTACCTGACGCGGCATTGACCCGACCCTCCACTCCCCTCATGCTTTCCGCCGTTTCTGAACAAAAGCCATAGCCGTGAGCCACACATCGAAACAGGATCAGACCGTCATTGTTGGTATGTCGGGGGGCGTGGATTCCTCTGTCGCGGCACTCATGTTGATTGAAGCGGGCTACCGGGTTGAAGGCCTGTTCATGAAAAACTGGGAAGAGGATGACGGCACTGAATACTGCACTGCCAAAGAGGACCTGGCCGACGCTCAATCGGTAGCCGATCAATTGGGGATCCGCCTCCATAGTGCCAATTTCGCTGCAGAATATTGGGATGGCGTTTTCGACCACTTTCTGACGGAGTACCGCGCCGGCCGGACACCCAACCCCGACATTTTGTGCAACCGGGAAATCAAGTTCCGCGCCTTTCTCGACTGCGCCACCCAGTTGGGCGCCGACCTGATTGCCACAGGCCATTACGTGCAAACCGATGCCACGGGCGGTGCCACGCGACTTCGCAAAGGGGTCGATGGCAAAAAAGACCAGAGCTACTTCCTGCACCAGGTGGATCATCAGGCACTCGGCAGGAGCCTATTCCCCTTAGGAAATGTGGAGAAGGAGCTGGTCCGCAAGAAAGCGGCCTCCGCCGGATTTGTGACCGCGCGCAAGAAGGACAGCACCGGCATCTGCTTCATTGGAGAACGCCGATTTCGCGACTTCCTTAAGCAATATCTGCCTGCACAGCCCGGAGCCATTGTATCCGTAGACGGGGCCAAACTGGGGGAGCATGAGGGCTTGATGTACCACACTATCGGGCAACGACAGGGATTGCGAATCGGCGGGTTGGCCAATCGCCCCGAGGCGCCCTGGTACGTCGTCGATAAACGGGTCGCTGACAACTTGCTGGTGGTCGCACAGGGCAATGAGCACCCAGCACTGTTCAAGACACAGCTCACCGCAACTGACGTGATCTGGATTAGCGGCGAGCCCCCGACGCTCCCCCTCACCTGCAATGCTAAAATTCGCTACCGGCAGGCGGATCAAGCCTGCGAGGTATCCGGCTCCGGGTCGAGAGTGCTGGTCAGCTTCACCGCACCCCAGAGAGCAGTCACTCCCGGTCAGTCCGTCGTGTTCTACGAGGGTGATATTTGCCTTGGTGGCGGCGTCATTGAGGCCGCTCAATGAACGAGCGCTCGCTTTTGGAGCAACGCACGGTGGCACTGGCGGGCGTAGCGCAGGCGGCACGCATTGTGGATTTGGCCGCGAAAACCGGTAGCTGGCCCCTGCCCTTCGTGGAGGCCTCAATACACTCTCTGTTCAGCTTTGATCCGGAAGGTGTGGAGACGGTTTTCGGGACGCCACAGGGCATTCGCCTAGGTCTTGAGCAGCTGTCGGCCTGCCTGGGCCTCTCCCAGGACGAAGCATCAGCAGACACGCTGCGCTATACCTTGGCCATTCTGCAGCTGGAGCGCCGTTTTGCCGGCCGGGACGATCTTCAGGCCATTGTTCATTCACGGCTCAAGCATACAGCCTACAAGGCAGAGAATTTCTCCAGCGATATCAATGGCCTAAGCGCCAATATATCGGCGATTTATCAAGATACGCTCAGCACGCTGCCGTACCGCATCAAGGTGACCGGCAGCGCCCAACACCTCAACAACCCTCAGGTGGCGGATTTGGTGCGCGCGTTACTAATGTGTGGCGTCCGGGCCGCATTTTTATGGCGACAACTGGGCGGTACGCGCTTTAAGTTGATGCTAAGCCGTGGCCGCGTCCGTGACACGGCTGCACGCCTGGCCCTAGAACTGGGCGTGACGCATTGATCAAACTCAGCGCAGCACCGTGATAAACTGAGTGCTTACCGCAATCAGGCATCCTCATGAGCCCCACACCGCTGACAGCCCTTTCACCACTGGATGGCCGCTATCACG
>CAJXDE010000029.1 GCA_913052635.1 uncultured Halieaceae bacterium | reverse complement strand
GGGGTTGAGCTGTTGCATGACCTATTCCTCTGTCATTGGGTCAGCGTGCCCGCCAATTTTTTCAGGCGGCCGCGAACTGAGCCGTCGATCACCAGATCGTCGGCGCGAATGAGCGCCCCTCCAAGTAATGAGGGGTCGGTTTCTGATGTCAGGGTGATGCTGCGCGCCAATTTTTCCTGCATCGTGTCGGCAAGTTGCTGTGTTTCGGCATCACTTAAGGGGTATGCGGAGGTCACATGGACCGCCACGGTGCTCTCTACCGCTTGCTTGAGCTGGTCAAACAGCATTGCCACCTCGGGCAGCAGTGAGAGGCGACCGTTGTCAGCCATGATGGCCAGCAGGTTTGCCACCGCTGATGGTACGGCATCCCCCGCCAGGCCAGAGAGCGTTGCTGCGCGCTGCGCGGCAGTTTGGTTGGGGTCGCGCATGGCGGCTGCGACTTTTGGCTCGGCGGTGATCTCTGCCAACTCCGACAACGCCGTTTGCCATGCCGCCAAATCACCGGCCGCTCGAGCATGCTCAAAGGCTGCGCGTGCGTAAGGCCTGGCAAGGGTCGTCGGTTCAATCATCGATCAGGACTCCGCCGCTAGCGACTTGAGTAGATCAGCGTGCTTATCGGCGTCGATCTCTGCGGCAAGAACCTTTTCCGCCCCAGCCAGCGCCAGCGCGCTGACCTGTGTCATCAGTTGCTCTTGCGCGCGGGCCCGCTCTTGCTCGATCTCAGCGGCCGCCGCCGCCTTGACTCGATCCGCCTCGGCGCTGGCGGCGTCTTTGGCCTCTTCAACCACCGCTTGGGCCCGCTTGTTCGCGGCTTCAATGATGCCAGCTGCCTCGCGTTTGGCCTCAGCGAGCTGCTCGTCCGCCTGCTGCTTCGCGACCTCCAGGTCATGGCCGGCACGATCGGCGGCTGCGAGCCCGTCGGCGATCTTGTTTTGCCGCTCAGCCATGGCGCCGGCGATCGGGGGCCACACGTAACGCATACAGAACGCCACGAATGCCACAAAGGCAATCAGCTGTCCTATTAGGGTGAGATTAATATTCACTCGTTACTCCCGTGGTGCGAGGAGGGGGCGAACCCACCTTCGCTATCAATGTGGCGCTTAGCCTGCGACCACGAAAATAAGGTACATGGCGATACCCACACCAATAATTGGGATCGCATCAACCAGGCCAGCGCCCAGGAAGAACGTGCCCTGCAGCTTGGGAGCCAGCTCCGGCTGGCGGGCAGAGCCCTCAATCAGCTTGCCGCCCAAAATACCTACGCCGATCGCGGCGCCCATTCCACCGAGGCCCATCATGATGGCGGCGGCAACGTAAATCAGTTCCATGGTTGTCTCCTAAAGGTAACTGTTAATTAAAATCAATGGTCCTCGTGCGCCATGCTGAGGTACACGATGGTGAGAACCATAAAAATAAAGGCCTGTAGGGTGATGACCAAAATATGGAAAATCGCCCAGCCGATTTGCAGCAGCGCAGCCGGCAGCAGCCAGAAAAGCCCAACGCTGAACAGCGCCGCAATCAGAATAAAGATCATCTCGCCCGCATACATGTTGCCAAACAGACGAAGCCCCAGAGAAAAGGGCTTGGCCAAGAGGCCGACGACTTCCATGAACAGGTTCACGGGGATAAACAATGGGTGGTTAAAGGGGTTCAGCGTGAGCTCTTTCACAAAGCCGAAGCCTTTCATCTTGATCGAATAAAACAGCATAAGCACAAACACGCCAACGGCCATGCCCATAGTGATGTTGGGGTCTGTTGAGGGGACAATTTTTTGGTACTCAACCCCCGCCAACATTAACGAGTGGGGGATCAGATCCACGGGGATCAAATCCATCAGGTTCATCAGGAATACCCATACGAAAATGGTGAGCGCCAGTGGGGCGATAACCGGGTTGCGCCCATGGAAGGTGTCTTTCACGGTGCCGTCGACAAACTCGACCACCATTTCCACAAAATTTACGAGGCCCGAGGGTACGCCCGGGTTGGCACGAACCGCGACACGGCGAAAGATCCAGCAAAACAAGATGCCCAAGCCCACCGACCAGATCATGGAATCTACATGGATAGCGTTGAAGCCCATGGCGGTGATTTCGTTGGCGCCATGGGCCATGGCCCACTGCCCGCCTTCTGCCACGACACTGCCGTCGTATCGCTCATAACCGGCAGGCAACTTGCCGTAGGTTAAGTTGGTCAGGTGGTGAACGATGTATTCCGATACGGTCTGACTGTCGCCGTTTGCCGCCATTGTTACCCTTGTACTCCCGTGCCTTAACAGGCCGCTAGTTTCCTGTGCGCCTCATTCCGGGCGCATCGTGTTATGCCTTCGCTGATGCCACACCACTAATGCCGGGGGCAAAACCAGCGCCAACGCGCTGCCAGCCAATACGCCCAGGGGCTCACTGCCGGGCCGCAGCACAAACAGCGCGGCAAATCCTGCCGCCGCCAGGCTGTAGCGGGCGAGGCCCAGCCATATCGGGCTGATCACTGATCGTCCCGAGGTGAGACTCGTCGCCACCCAAGCGCTGGGCAACAGCACCACGGCTGCGCCCAACAGCATGTCTAGAGAAGTATTAAAGCCCCGGAAAACTCCGGCGACCAACGCCACTCCGACCAGGAATATCGCTGTAGTGACCACCGCGCTCAAAAGGCGCTTTCTGGTGGCCGCGAAGGGTGCGGAAGCAACGTGTCTGGCCAAGGTAAACCCAGCCCCCCTTACATGCGGTGGGGAGTGTAGTGGAAAGGCCTAAACCCTTCAATACATGGGCATTAGTGGATTTTGCCGAGGACGCCGTCCAGTTCCTCGAGGCTCGTGTAATGAATCTCTAGACGGCCCTTGCCATTTTGTTGGTGCTGGATTCTGACTTTGGCGCCAAGCCGGCCGCTCAGGTCGGTCTCCAGCCGGCTGATATTGGGGTCAACCGGCGGCTCGGGCGTGGCTTTCGACCCCCAGCCGCGCACCAACACTTCTGTTTGCCTGACTGAAAGCTGCCGTTTAGAGACTTTTCGCGCAGCACGGACCTGATCGCCACCACTTAAAGCGAGTAAAACCTTGGCATGCCCGGCACCCAGTTCGCTCCGCTCCAGCATGCCCAGCACTTCGCTTTCAAGGTTCAATAGCCGCAGCATATTGGCCACTGCAGAGCGGGACCGGCCCACGGCCTTCGCAACTTGCTCCTGACTCAAGCCGAACTCGTCCTGAAGCCGCTTCAGGCCCAAGCCCTCTTCAACCGGATTGAGGTCCTCGCGCTGGATGTTTTCAATCAGGCCGATTGCGATAGCCGCCTCGTCTGACACGTCCTTAATCACAACCGGGACGCGATCCAGCCCCGCCATCTGGGCGGCACGCCATCGGCGTTCGCCCGAGAGAATTTCATAACGGTCGTCTGCCAGCGGCCTCGCCACTAACGGCTGCAAGACCCCCTGCGCCTTGATGCTACTGGCCAGCGTTTGCAGCGCCTCCTCGTCAAACTCGCGGCGGGGTTGGTAGGCTCCTCTTTGCAGCCGCTCGATCGGCAGCTCCGCCGAGGACGTCAGGGCGCCTTGCTCAGCAGTCGGCGCTTGCGCGGCCTGCGTCTCGTCTTGGCCTTTTGCCAGCAAGCTGGTGCCCAGCAGCGCCTCGAGGCCTCGATTCAGCTTGCGCTTTTGCGCCATCAGCTGTGTTCCTTGTTTTGTTCTTGTCTACGCATAAATTCGCCTGCCAGTGCCATATACGCGGTTGATCCGCGAGAGAGGCGATCATAGACAATGCCGGGGACGCCGTGGCTTGGGGCTTCCGCTAGGCGGACATTTCTCGGGATCACCGTCCGATAAACCAAGCCCTCAAAATGCTGATGAAGCTGCTCGGAGACTTCATTAGTCAGCGCATTCCGCGGATCATATAGGGTGCGCAGAATGCCCTCTATCTTGAGCGCTGGGTTGACCGTCTGGGAAACGGTACTAATCGTCTCCATCAAAGCGGATAGCCCTTCCAGCGCAAAGTATTCGCACTGCATGGTAATCAGCACGGAGTCCGCTGCCACGAGCGCGTTCAGTGTCAGCATATTGAGTGACGGCGGGCAGTCGATAATCACAAAGTCGTACAAGAATTTGCCTGCCTGCAGTGCTGTCTTCAGCCGCTGCTCGCGGACTTCAACGGACAACAGCGCCACTTCCGCGGCCGTCAGGTCACCATCCGCTGGCACGCAATCCATAGCCAAACTCTCAAGCGGCGTTGCCACCTCAGAGAGTGGTTGCTGCTCCACGAGGAGCTCAAAGGCCGTGGCGGCCAAGTCCCCCTTTTGCAGGCCCACTGAGACAGTGGCATTCCCTTGCGGGTCCAAGTCAATCAGCAGCAAACGTTTCTCCATCGCAGCGAGCGCTGCGGCGAGGTTGACGGCGGTCGTGGTTTTACCCACGCCGCCTTTTTGATTTGCTATTGCGATGACCTTCACGACTTCACCTTCTGGTCCGCTGAATTGCCAGCAGTTGGAACGGCCAATCCCGCCCGGGCACTACCACGTTTTGGTTTGCGGTCAGCTCAAAGCCATACGGCAAAGCGTCAACCTCTTCAGCCGCTGACTCTGTCTTCATGGCAAACAACATGCCGTGATCGTGCAATATATGCTGAGTTCTTCCGATGGTGGTGGCCAAATCGGCAAAGGCTCTTGTGATGACTGCGTCAGGGTGCTGAGCGGGTTGCCAATTCTCGACTCGGGTTGTCTCAACCTCGATGTTAGATAAACCCAGCGCCCTTTTCACCTCCAACAGGAAGCGCGTTTTCTTCCCATTACTGTCCAGTAACACAAACGGCTTGTCCGGCTCGGTAATCGCTAGCGGCACGCCGGGTAGTCCCGCGCCGGTGCCGATGTCGGCCCACTTTTCTCCGCGGATATAGGGCTTCACCGCCAGGCTTTCAAAAATATGGCGAGAAAATAGCTCCGTGCGACGGCGCACTGCTGTGAGATTAAACGCCCGATTCCATTTTTCCATCAGATCTACATAGCCGATCAATTGATTGACCTGCGTATCGGAGAGGCTGATGCCGATCTCTTCGGCCGCGTTGTGTAGCAGCCCTGGCTCGGTTTCAAGCATGCGCCGTGGCGCGCACGCTGTCGCTGAGTTCTCGCTTTTTGAGATGCACCAGAAGCAGTGATAACGCCGCTGGCGTCACACCCGGTATACGTCCTGCCCTCGCGAGATTCGTTGGCCTCTTCTCATTCAGCTTCTGACGGATTTCATTGGACAGGCCCTCTACCTGATCAAAATCCAGGTCGCCAGGAATCGGCATGGATTCGTGCCGCTGTAAACGATCGACATCCTGCTGCTGGCGATCGATATAACCTGAATACTTAAGTTGAATAGTGACTTGCTCTGCCACAGCCTCCGATACATCACTCGCCGGGGGAGAGATTGCTCTCATATCCGCATAGTTCAATTCGGGGCGTTTGAGTAACTCTGCCAAGGAGTACTCTCGGGATAAGGGTTTACTCAACGAGGTTGATAGAACTGCTGCCTCTTCGCTACCCGCTTGAACGTAGGTACGCTCCAATCGGTCACGCTCACGAGTAATGGCGTCGCGCTTCTCAACGAAATGAGACCACTGCTTATCACCCACCAACTGAAGGGAACGGCCTTGTTCGGCCAGCCTCAAATCAGCATTGTCTTCCCGGAGTTGCAGGCGATATTCGGCACGAGAGGTGAACATGCGATAAGGCTCTGTTGTACCCAACATCACCAAGTCATCGACTAACACACCGATGTAAGCCTCATGCCGACGCGGCACCCATGGTGCCAGTGCCTTCACTCGTCGCGCCGCATTGAGGCCGGCCAGCAACCCCTGAGCCGCCGCCTCTTCGTAACCAGTCGTGCCATTAATTTGGCCCGCGAAATAAAGCCCCTCAACCGCCTTGGTCTCAAGGCTGTGATGCAGGTCGCGAGGATCAAAGAAGTCATACTCAATGGCATAACCCGGTCGCGTAATCGCCGCGTTTTCCAAACCTCTGATCGAGCGAACCAACTGTAGTTGTACATCGAAGGGCAAAGAAGTCGATATACCGTTGGGGTAAAGCTCTATCGATGTCAGCCCTTCAGGCTCAATAAAAATTTGATGCGAGTCTTTGTCGGCAAAGCGGTGAATTTTATCTTCAATGCTTGGACAGTATCGGGGGCCAACACCTTCAATCGTCCCGCTAAAAAGCGGTGAGCGATCAAGGCCCTCACGGATGATGTCGTGAGTTTGCGTATTGGTCTCCGTGACCCAACAGCACCGCTGCTCCGGATGCTGGTCCCGACTGCCCAGTAAAGACATGACGGGCCTGGGTTCGTCCCCCCATTGTTCCGCCATCGCGGCGAAATCTATCGATCTCGCATCCAATCGGGGCGGTGTTCCGGTTTTCAGTCGCCCCACCCGTGAGCACAGCTCGCGGAGGCGATCTGCCAATCCGATGGCTGCCTGATCTCCCATCCGCCCACCGGACCGGTTCTCCTCGCCAACATGCATTTTTCCGTGAAGGAATGTTCCTGCTGTCAGCACTACCGCCGCCGCGCGAAAGACAATCCCGGTACAAGTTATCACACCCGAAACGGCGCCAGCCGTTAGCTCAATATCCTCCACGGCGTCTTGAAACAGATCGACGCCATCGGTCTGCTCCAGCACCGATCGAATTGCCTGACGGTACAACACCCGATCAGCTTGCACGCGCGTGGCCCGGACTGCTGGGCCTTTCCGGGCATTCAGCACCCTGAACTGTATGCCCGACTGATCTGTCGCGCGGGCCATCACGCCACCCAGTGCATCAATCTCCCTGACCAGATGACTTTTGCCGATACCGCCGATCGCGGGGTTGCAAGACATCTGACCGAGAGTGTCGATGGCATGAGTGATCAAGAGCGTGCGGGCACCGGTGCGCGCCGCAGCAAGCGTCGCTTCGGTTCCGGCGTGGCCGCCGCCAATCACAATGACATCGTAATGTTCGGGGTGTCGGATCATTGTCGTGGAACTTAAGAGAAAAGGTTCGAGAGTATAAACGGGTCGCCTTCAGGCATGAACTCTGGCTTTTGGTGATACTGACCAGGCGCTTTCCTGATCAATAAATTGCGCTTTGCCCTTCCTGACTATCAATTAAATAAAATATTTTTATAAGAAGAATACTTTAATGTTGTTGTTATTAGGGACAGCTTTCCGGGTGGAAAACAGCAAAAAGAAATTATTTTTCAATGGCTTAAGGTTTGGATAATGCGCTGAAGAAGCCAGCCGGAGGCGCTGGCCTCGCTGGTGATAATGTGGGGATCGATTCCCTTTAACGTAGCTCAGAATGTTGTTCACAGCGCAATCACCAAATTGCCCTGCTATTGTCTACAAGATCATCCACAGCAGAGACGCGGTGTGACGCACGATCGACCTCTGTTGAGAAAAGTTGTGGATGAACCGTGGACCGCTATTGGACGGTTAATGTTAAGCAACGGTGGTTTCGTGTATGGCTGGGCCTCGTGGGGCGAACGCGTCGCGCGCTAATACCTCCTCACTTGCCGATACAAAAGGAGGAAAAAATCTCTCCGAGCAGGTCATCTGCACCAAAAGCGCCGGTAATGGCGCCGAGCTCTGTGTGTATGCGCCTGAGGTCTTCTGCCAGTAGTTCGCCAGCCTGACCCTCCTGAAACCGGTCGCTTGCCTCATCTAGCGCGGTTTCAGCTCTTTTCAAACAGGTGACGTGGCGCTCTCTGGCGCTAAAGGGTGAGGTGGTTTCAGCCTCGCCCATACCAAGACAGTGAATGATCATTTGTTCGAGGTCGTGAAGGCCTTCGCCAGTCACAGCCGAAACCGCAACGGTCGGCGAGGGTGATTCGTCTTCCTGGTCTGCTGTGTTCAACACCCCTGGTGCACGACCAGATAGGTCTATTTTGTTCAGCACGCGGATGACGGATTGTGCCGTGTCGCTGGAAGATAGTTCTGTGGCCTCGGTCTCTCGATCGTCGATCACTTCGATAATGATATCGGCGGTGTCGAGCGCTGCCTGCGCCCTTTCGATCCCCTCTTGCTCTATGGCATCGGTAGCGGCGCGGATACCTGCGGTATCGGACAGTTGGATCGCCACGCCCTCGATAGAAATTGATTGTCTGATGACGTCGCGTGTGGTCCCCGGAACGTCGGTGACGATAGCCACAGCCTGATCAGCTAATCGATTCATAAGGCTACTTTTGCCGGCGTTGGGCGCACCGGTCATCACAATTTGTGCGCCGCGACTCAACAGCGCCCCCCTTCTGGCCTGGGTGATTAATGTCTCTAACGCTTCCTTTAACTCGAGCAGTGATGTGGTGACCCGTCCTTCACTGAGAAAGTCGACTTCTTCCTCGGGAAAGTCGATAGCAGCCTCGACATAGATCCTGAGGTCAATGACGCGCTGATTGATCTTATTAACGGCATCTGAAAATGCCCCCTGTAAGGAAGCGGTGGCTTGCCGGGCTGCTTGTTGCGTCGGCGCATCGATTAAGTCGGCGAGGCCTTCAGCCTGAGTGAGGTCCATTTTGTTATTGAGAAAGGCCCGCTCAGAGAATTCTCCCGGTCTCGCTAAACGCGCGCCGCGCGCCAGACAGGCCTCGAGTAGCAGGTTGGTCACCATCATGCCGCCGTGGCAATGGAACTCGACGACATCTTCTCCGGTGAATGAGGCGGGGCTTTGAAAAAAAAGCGTTAGACCTTTATCGAGAACGCCATTGTCCTCGGCAAAAAAACGGGTGAGGAGAGGCTGTCTGGCGTGCACGGTTTTATGTGTCAGAAGCTCGGCAATGGGAAGCGCCTCTGGCCCCGACACGCGAATAATGCTGATACCGCCGCGTCCGGAAGGGGTCGCAATGGCGGCTATGGTGTCTTGATCAAGCGCGAGACTGTTGGATGACACAGTAGCTAATAGCGCAGTGGCTCAGAGGGCACCGCTCTCAATTCGGCGATTGATGAGGTATTGCTGTCCCATTGACAGCAAGTTGTTGCAAAGCCAGTAGAGCACCAAGCCCGCCGGGAACCATAAAAAGAAAAAGGTGAAGACAATTGGCATCCACTGCATGATTTTTGCCTGCATGGGATCGGGCGGTGCCGGGTTCAGCTTCTGCATGTAATACATGCTCGCCCCCATCAGAATGGGTAGCACAAAATAGGGGTCCATCACTGACAGGTCTTCGATCCACAAGGCGAGAGGCGCCTGCCTTAACTCAACGGACTCCATCAATACCCAGTACAGCGCGATAAACACAGGCATCTGGACGAGGATGGGAAAACAGCCCCCCAGCGGATTTATTTTTTCTTTTTTGTACAACTCCATCATGGCCTGAGATTGCTTGGCTTTATCACTGGCATATTCTTCTCTTATCGCCAAGATGCGCGGCTGCACTTTGCGCATTCGAGCCATCGATTTGTAGCCGGCGGCAGACAGCTGGAAGAACGCGAGCTTGACCAGCAGCGTGAGGAAGATGATGGCGACACCCCAATTAATCACGACGCTTTGGATCATCGTCAGCAACCAGAAGAGTGGTTGAGCAATCCACCAAAGCCACCCGTAATCCACCACGAGATCAAGGTGAGTAGCCAGGTCGGCTAGCACAGACTGGTTCTTGGGTCCGACGTACAGTTGATTACTGATGTTCGCCGTTTCTCCCGGTGCTATTACCATGGCCGGACCGGTGTAACCGATGATGTTGTCGCCAGATCGGGTTTGGCGCGTTCTGAAGCGGTAGGTGTTATCCGCATCGGGTATCCACGCGCTGACAAAGTAATGTTGCAGCATCGCAATCCAGCCGCCAGGGAGATCAGCACGGAAGGGGTCTTCAGCCATGTCCTCAAAGTCGAACTTGGTGAACCGCTGGTCAGGTTGTGTGAGTGCGGATCCCAGAAAAGGCTGCATACCCATCCCGGCGTCACTGGCAACAGGTGCCGGTGAACTGTCGCGTTTGAGTTGCACAAATGGTGTTAACTGAGCCGGTCTGGCAGCCAGGTTGGTGATGGTGTAGTGAACGCCGATGGTGTGGCTGCCGGGCTCAAAGGCAAAGTGCTTGCTCACCCGAAGCGCACTGTCAGCGTCCGCGTAGTCTATGGCCACGTCCAGAGATTCTCCCGGCGACAGGGTGTAAACGTCTTGCGAGGCGCGGTAACGCGCGCGCCGGCTTTGATCGATCCCGTCGGGCCCAACCAAACCGGACTGCGCAATGTAGGTGCGTAGCGCGTTTCGCTCCAGCAATACAAAAGGATCGGTTGGATCATCAAGCGTCTTGGGATAGTTCTTGAGCGCAGCGCCAACAACGTCGCCACCCTCAAGGTCGATATTGATTTCCAGCACGTCGGTATGCACTGTCACAATGCGGCCAGTCGCGGTGGTGGAAGGGCTGGCACCCTCGAGTGCTTGGCTATTGGTGAGATTGATATCCTCGGCGGCAGGCAGATCCATGCCGTTTTGAGATGTGTTGCCGAGAACTGCGACCTCGCCAGGTGTGTCGGGCACCACCGGGCCTGCATCCACCATGGGTACTGCGGGAAGTGATGCGTCCTGTTGGGCGGTGCTAAATCGGGTCCACTCCCCTAACAACATCAAGCCGAGCAAAACACTGGCAGCGATGAGGGCGTAGCGAGGGATATCCATGATGTGGTCTCGATCTCAGTGAGTGTGTTGAGCGGTTTTGGCTGACGGCACGGGGTCGGCCCCGCCGGCACACCACGGGTGGCAGCGCAGCAATCTGCGCCCGGTCAGCCAGACGCCCGATAGAGTACCGTGGGTCTTCAGCGCGTCAATCCCATATTGTGAGCAGGTTGGCGTGAAACGGCAGGATCTGCCTAGCCAGGGGCTCAGCGTTAGTTGATAGCCGCGTATCAACAGGGCAAGGCCAGTCGCAACGCGCCGGTCAATCCACTGTAGCCACAGCATTACGAACTCACCTTTTGTCTCAGTGCGTGCCACAGCCGGTCTAGCTCCTGCCATAAGCCGGGATTATCCATTTGGCCGGCACCTGACCGCGCCAGCACCACCAGGTCGATAGCCTCATCGAAAGGATGATGCCGAAACTGTTCCCGAACCAGCCGTTTGATACGGTTGCGCCTCACGGCGAGGCGAATATTTTTTTTGGCGACCAAGACGCCCAGTCTGGAAGACTGGGTTGCGCCGGGTGTTGCAAGCAGAAGGAAGGCGCCGCTGCTAACCTTGTACTCCGGGCTGTCAAACACGCGCCGATAGTGGTCGGGTTGAGATAGCCTGACAGTATTAGGAAAGGTGGGCATGGCCCACAACGGCGGTTTGTTCGAGATGCTTAGGCAGACAGACGGCGACGCCCGCGCGCGCGGCGGCGAGAAAGGACCTTGCGGCCGTTCGCGGTAGCCATGCGGGCACGGAACCCGTGATTGCGCTTTCGCTTGAGAACGCTAGGCTGAAATGTACGCTTCATGGCGGTTACCTTTTCATCTTCGTTTATCTAATAATGTCGCTGTTTTGCGGCAGCATGGCTGACGCGAGGCGTAGGGAGCCCGGCAACACCAAGGGGCGCGGATTATAGGTACCCTTTTCGGTCTATGCAAGGTGTGGTTGGGGGCCTTCCGCACTGTTTTACCGGGGCGGATAAAATATTTCATCCACGCTCGCCAACCCATCTTCAGGCCTACGCGCGAGATCGAAGCGCCTAATTAAAAAGCCGCGATTTCAGGGACTTGCCTTCGGTGGTGGGGTTCTTAAGCGGCGGGCAAGCCGTAGCCTCGTTTTTGGCAGAGGGAGGGAAACCACAGGTTGGCCCAAAGATAAACACAGGTTATCCACAGGCGCAAAAGTTTTTTCTTGCAAATGCGCGCCGCTTGGTTTAGCCCGCCCAAAAAGGATTAACCCGTTGATTTTAAGGCAGTTAAAACCTGTTGATCAATAAGGGGGTTTGTGGATAACTGGGTGCCGTCAGCGTAGGGCGGGCCAAACACACACTGGAGCGTTTGGGAACGGCAGGAGCCAGCCACCCCTTAGAATAGGCTTTCAAAAACGCAGGATTTGAACACAATCGGAGAAGCACGTGGTTGCCCCCCAGCCCCTCACGGACCCCTGGCAGCACTGCCTGAATCGACTAGGCGGTGATATTCCTCAGCAGCAATTCAATACCTGGATCAGGCCTTTACGGGCCGAGTGGCAGGAAACGGGTCTGGTGTTGGCCGCGCCAAACCGGTTCATCCGCGATTTTGTGGCGGAAAAGTATCTGCCTCTCATCAACACCTATTTGCTCGATGTGGTGGCGCCTGCGGCGGCGCAGGCATTTGTCACTGTGCAGGGCGAACAGTCAGCAGCGCCATCCTCGGTAACGTCGAATACGTCGGGTGCGGCGCAAACACTCTCGCGGCCGGTAGAGGCACCCCCTCGCCCAACCCCTGCCGCCCTAGTATCGCCGTCCAATCTGGTGGAAGGCTACACCTTTGAGCGGTTCGTTGAGGGCAAGAGCAACCAGTTGGCGCTGGCGGCTGCGCAACAGGTAGCGGAGCATCCCGGCTCGTCGTACAACCCCCTGTTTTTGTATGGCGGTGTCGGGCTCGGAAAGACACACCTGATGCACGCGGTGGGCAACGCCATGCGCCGCCAAAACCCCGAGGCGAAAATCGTCTATCTTCACTCTGAGCGATTTGTCGCGGATATGGTGAAGGCGCTGCAGTTGAATGCGATCAATGACTTTAAGCGCTTCTACCGTTCCGTCGATGCTTTGTTAATTGATGACATTCAATTCTTCGCCAACAAAGACCGCTCTCAGGAAGAGTTCTTTCACACATTCAATGCGCTACTCGAAGGCGGTCAGCAGATGATCCTCACTTGCGACCGTTATCCTAAGGAAATAGAAGGTGTTGAGGAGCGCTTAAAGTCCCGCTTCGGCTGGGGCTTGACGGTGGCGGTAGAGCCGCCAGACTTAGAAACCCGCGTGGCGATCTTGATGAAAAAAGCGGAACAGAGCCATATATATCTCGCACCAGACGCGGCATTTTTCATCGCGCAACGCATCCGCTCTAACGTTCGGGAGCTTGAAGGTGCGTTGAAGCGGGTGATCGCCAGTGCGAATTTCACGGGGCGGCCGTTTGATATCGATTTGATAAAAGACAGCCTTAAAGACTTGCTCGCCCTGCAGGACAAACAGGTCTCTATGGATAACATCAAGCGCAAGGTGGCGGAGTATTACAAAATCAAGGTGGCCGACTTGATGTCAAAAAGGCGCAATCGCTCGGTGGCGAGACCAAGACAGGTGGCAATGGCGATGGCAAAAGAGCTCACGCACCACAGCCTGCCCGAGATCGGTGATGCGTTTGGTGGGCGAGACCACACGACAGTTTTGCATGCGTGTCGTAAAATCAGAGAACTACGGGACGTCAGCCCCGATATCAGCGAGGACTATCAAAACTTGCTGCGCGCGCTGACCACCTGATTGGCCAATCTACCGGGCGGGCACTTCGCCCGGTTACCGCAAAACACGGAATGAGCTGAAAAAATGAAATTTTCCATTGCCCGCGATGCACTCATCAAACCATTGAATTTGGTGGCGGGGGTCGTCGAGCGGCGGCAAACGCTACCCATTTTGTCGAATGTATTGCTGGTCCTCGAGGACAAAACCCTCTCATTCACTGGAACCGACCTTGAGGTTGAACTGGTTGGACGTGTCGAGCTGGAAGCGGCGGGTGTAGACGGTGAAGTCACGGTACCCGCCAGAAAACTGGTTGATATCTGTAAATCGCTTCCTGAGGGTTCCATTATAGAATTCTCTCTGGAGGCGGGCAAGGCCACGGTGAAGGCCGGTCGTAGCCGCTTCACCTTGTCCACCTTGCCAGCCGCAGATTTTCCAGCTGTGGAGGGCGGCGCTGGTTCGATAGCGCTGTCCCTTGATCAATCGCTGGTGAAACAACTGATAGACAGCACGGCGTTTGCGATGGCCCAGCAGGACGTTCGCTATTACCTCAATGGTTTGTACCTGGAAATATTAGGTGGTCGTTTACGGGTCGTGGCCACAGATGGTCACCGTCTTGCTTTGGCAACCGGACCGGCTTTGGTCGAGGCCGCTGACACTGGGGTTATTATTCCGCGCAAGGGTGTGCTGGAGCTGTCGCGTCTGCTTGATGGCAGCGTGCCCCTGGAGCTCGTCATTGGCACCAATCATATCCGTGCCGTCAACGAGCAATTTACCTTTACTTCCAAGCTCGTTGACGGCAAGTTCCCCGATTATGAGCGCGTAATCCCGAAAAATGCCGACAAATCGGTGATCGGCGAGCGCGGCGAGTTGAAGCAGGCGTTTACGCGCACCGCGATTCTGTCGAACGAGAAATATCGTGGTGTTCGGCTGAAGCTGTCAGACAATAACCTTGACATCACGGCCAACAACCCCGAGCAAGAACAGGCCGAAGAAGTGGTGGGCGTCCAGTACAGTGGTGGTGAGCTGGAGATTGGCTTCAATGTCAGTTATTTGCTCGATGTGTTGTCGGTGCTGGAGCAGCCGCAGGTGCGGTTGTCTCTGTCAGACGAGGCGAGCTCCGCGCTGCTTGAAAACGCGGAGGCGCCCTCGGAAGGCGAGCCGGAGCGGCTCTACGTCGTGATGCCCATGCGGCTCTGATTACACTACCCTGCCCGCTTCAGTGCTGAAGCACATCACCATCGAAGGCGTCAGGAACCTGACGCAGGCTCAGGTGACCCTGCCGGCTGGCGCCACGGTCCTGTTTGGCGCTAATGGCTCAGGGAAAACGAGCTTCCTCGAGGCGATACATTTGCTGGGTGTGGGCCGCTCTTTTCGCACCCACCAATCAAAACCCGTGATTCAGCATGGCATGGCGCATTGTCGGGTAGTGGGCGAGGTGCAGCGTGGCGGGCGCACCACGGTGATGGGGCTCGAAAAACATCGCGATGGCGGCGTCAAAGCGCGGGTCGGCGGTGAAAACGTGCCGTCCCTATCTGAATTGGCGCTGCACCTTCCGTTAGTGTTGCTGGACACCGAGGGGTCGGGCATTGTCACTGGCCCGCCTGAGGGCCGCCGGCGCCTGCTGGACGGCACTTTGTTCCACGTGGAACAGGGGTTTCTCTCCCAATGGAAGCGCTATGCCTTGGCTGTTCGACAGCGTAATAGCGGGCTGCGCCGTGGTATACTTGGCAGTGACAGAGCGTGGCGCCAGGAGATCGTGGAAACAGGGACTTTGCTGACGCTGCAGAGGCAGGCGGTAGCTGAAAAGATCGCCCACGAGCTGGCCACAATAGCGCCTGCCCTCTCCGATGATTTGGCGGGTCTTGAGGTGGTTTTTCGCGCTGGCTGGGACCAAAAACTGTCGCTTTTCGAGGCGCTGGAGCGCAACGCGGAGAGCGACAGCGCTCAGGGATTTACCCAGGTCGGCCCGCATAGGGCTGATTTGCGGTTGATGCGCGACGGCGTGCTGGCGGCCGAAGTCCTGTCGCGAGGCCAGGTAAAGCTGGCGTTAGTGGCGCTCAAGCTGGTTCAGGGGGTGTTGATAGAAGGCGCTTCCTCATTGCCACCGCTTTATTTGGTGGATGACCTGCCGGCGGAGCTGGACCGGGAACACTGCAGCAGGGTGTGTGAGCAGCTGGGCGCCGGCCGTCAGGTGATATTAACCGCGGTGGATCGCGCGTCGCTGGAGGCCGCTTGGGGCGAGGAACCGCTTAGCTTGTTCCACGTGGAACAAGGGCGGATGCTGCCGGCCTGATCGCTTTGTCTAGGGCGCGCGGATTGGTGTTGCGGGTATATTTTATTTAATTGTTGGGTGGGGCTGCATGTCAGACGAAAACATAGAGAACCCAGGATCAGGAGATTACGATTCCTCCAGCATTAAAGTCCTGAAGGGCCTGGATGCTGTGCGAAAGCGGCCTGGTATGTACATTGGGGACACGGATGACGGCACCGGCCTGCATCACATGGTGTTTGAGCTGGTGGACAATAGCATCGATGAGGCGCTGGCCGGCCACTGTAGCCAAATTGACGTCATCATTCACCCAGATGAGTCAGTAACTGTGGCTGACAATGGCCGCGGTATCCCCACCGAACAGCACGAGGAAGGCGTGTCTGCCGCAGAAGTCATCATGACGGTGCTGCATGCAGGCGGGAAGTTCGATGACAATACCTATAAGGTTTCGGGCGGGCTACACGGTGTAGGCGTTTCAGTCGTGAACGCGCTGTCATCTACTCTCCAGCTCACGATTCGCCGAAAAGGCGAATTGTTTGAGCAAACCTATGCCCATGGCGTCCCAGAGACGCCGCTCGCGGTTGTGGGTGAAACCAGCGAGACCGGCACCGCCGTGCGGTTTACACCGTCGCCGGAGACGTTCAGCAATATTGTTTTTCACTACGATGTGCTGGGAAAGCGGCTGCGCGAGCTGGCTTTTCTAAACAGTGGCGTTCGCATCTTTTTAAAGGATGAGCGTTCAGGGGAAGAGGAGCTGTTCGCCTATAAGGGCGGCTTGCGGGCCTTCGTCGAGTTTTTAAATCACAGCAAGACGCCCATCGCTAAAGTCTGTCATTTTCAGGCGGCGGCCGAGGAGGGTGTTGAGGTCGAAGTGGCTTTGCAGTGGAATGATGGATTCCAGGAAGGCCTCTACTGCTACACCAACAATATCCCGCAGCGAGACGGCGGTACGCACCTGGCGGGTTTTCGCGCCGCCCTCACTCGTTGCTTAAATAATTACATTGAAAAAGAAGGACTTGCGAAGAAAGCCAAGGTCTCAACCACCGGCGATGACGCGCGAGAAGGCCTGACGGCCATCGTGTCAGTAAAGGTGCCCGACCCCAAGTTCTCTTCGCAAACGAAAGACAAATTGGTGTCCAGTGAGGTGAAGGGCGCGGTTGAGCAGGCAATGAACCAGTTCTTCAGTGATTTCCTGATGGAAAACCCGGCCGATGCCAAGTTGGTGGTTGGAAAAATGATCGACGCTGCGCGAGCCCGCGAGGCGGCGCGCAAGGCGCGGGAAATGACCCGCCGTAAAGGGGCCCTCGATATTGCCGGCCTGCCTGGCAAATTGGCGGACTGTCAGGAGCGCGATCCAGCGCTGAGCGAGCTGTACCTGGTGGAGGGGGATTCTGCGGGTGGCTCTGCCAAGCAGGGTCGCAATCGAAAATTTCAGGCGATCTTGCCGCTCAAAGGCAAGATTTTGAATGTGGAGAAGGCGCGCTTCGACAAAATGTTGAGCTCCGCTGAGATCGGCAATCTTGTGACGGCGTTGGGCTGCGGCATTGGCAAAGACGAGTTCGATCCAAACAGGCTGCGATATCACCGCATAATTATCATGACGGATGCGGATGTTGACGGATCGCATATTCGCACGCTGTATCTGACCTTCTTTTTCCGGGAGATGCGCGAGCTTATCGATCGTGGGCATGTCTATATCGCGCAGCCTCCGCTCTACAAACTGGCGCGTGGCAAGCAAAGTCGGTACCTTAAGGATGAGGCTGCCTTGGCCAAGTATCTGACGCAGTCGGCACTCGAAGAGGCTGCGATATTCACGAATTCTGAAGCGCCACCCTTGGCGGGTGAGCCGTTGTCTGAACTGATCTCGTCATATCAGGCGGTCGCTTCTGATATTGAGCGGCTGGCCCGGGTGTACCCGCGGGACGTGCTTTGGCCGATGATGGCGGTGCCCTCGCTGGCGACCGAAGATTTGGCGGATGAGGCCAAAGTTCAAACATTCGCGACAGCTCTAAGTGAGTACTTACTTAGCGCACAGGACAAGTCAGTACAGTATGAAATCTTCGTACGACAGGACCCGGAGCGCGGCTTTTACTACCCCGTAGTACGCCGAACTGCCCACAGTGTTGCGACGGATACCGTGTTGAGCAGAGGTTTTTTTGCCTCGCCAGAGTACTTGGCTTTGCGTGCCGTGGGTGAGCGCCTCGATGGCCTGATTGAGGCAGACGGCTTTTTTCAGCGCGGAGAGAAGCGTCACGAGACGCAAGACTTTGCTGCCGGGCTGGATTGGTTGCTGGCGGAGGCGAGGAAAGGCTGCACGATTCAGCGTTACAAAGGTCTCGGTGAGATGAACCCGGAACAACTGTGGGAAACCACTATGGACCCGGAAGCCCGCCGCATGCTGCAGGTCACCATCGAGGATGCATTCCTGGCAGACCAGATGTTTTCGACGCTGATGGGAGACGACGTGGAGCCGCGCCGGGAATTTATCGAACAAAATGCGCTGGCAGTGGCCAACCTCGATATTTGATGATCAGCCGTTACTCAGACTCTTTGGGTGGTAGCTGATCGTCTTTGATGTCTTCGAGCCTCGCCGTTTCAACATCGGGCTCGATTGGCGCAAGGGCATCGGGAAAGGATTTGTTGGCGCGTTGGGACAGCGACTGAAATCGTGACACTTTGCCCAACAAGCCTTGCTTACCTTGAGTTGCTTTAACTACGTCGTTGTATTTGTTAGCGGTGGTCGAGATGGAATTGCCGAGCGCATAGAGCCGGTCGCCCAATAGGCAGACGGTGTTATAAATGTCACCAGCCCGTTCACTGATTTCCCTCGCCTCACGATTGCTATGCTCGATCATCCAAAGGTTGGCGACGGTCCTGAGAATCGGCATCAGCGTAGTGTGAGAGACCAACACCACATTTTTTTGGTACCCATAGTTAAACAGCTCTCGGTGGCTGCGCATCACTTCAATGTAAGCCGGCTCTACCGGCATGAACATCACCACAAAATCAGGACTCTGCATACCGGGCAAGTTCGCATAGTCCTTGGCTGACAGGGCATCGATGTGATTTCTCACCGCCTTTGCGTGCGCTTCCAGCGCGCTGGTGCGTTCAGCGTCGGTTTCAGCGGTTACGGCCCGCTCGTAGTCGACCAATGAGACTTTGCTGTCGATCACCAGATTTTTTCCCTCGGGGAGTCGAATCACGAAATCAGGCAGGTGTCGATCGCCCTGCTCATCTTTAACAGCGACTTGTGCATCGTAGTGTTCACCCCGGCGAAGACCGGCTAGCTCGAGGGTTTTTTCCAACTGGGCCTCACCCCAGTTACCCACCAGCTTTTTATCTCCTTTCAGTGCCCGGGTCAGATTTTGCGCTTCACCCGACATGGAGACGCCCACCGATTCAAGATGTTTGATCTGTTCACCCAGCGATGCGCTGTTGCGCACCATATCGGTGTGTACCTGATTGACCCGCGTTTGAAACTGATCAATTTTTTCGGCGAGAGGCTTCAACAGGCTGTCGAGGCTTTTTTGGTTAGTTGTCTCCAGTGCTTTGCCCGACGATGCGAGCAGTTTCTGACCAATCACCTCTAGCTCAGTGCGAAGAGTGGTTCGAGATTCCTCCACCCATTTCATCTGGTTCTGATGATGGGCGTCACGCTCTGACAGGGTGGCGCTCTGCGCACTGAGCTGCGCCTTTAGCGAAGACAACTCCCGCTGCAGGCTCGTCAGCTCAGATTCAAGGGCATGATTTCGCTCGCTAGCCAGAGCAGCGGCGGTCTTTTGGGCGACGGCCTCTGATTGTGCTGCGGTGAGTTCGCCGCGTCGCTTTTGCAGTTGCAGCAAGCTCAGCAGGAGGCCCGCTCCGCTGGCCGCGGCCAAACCTAACCAGAAGAGCGGCCCAACGGTCATTCCGCCGCCGATGACAGCAACGCCAAATCAGCAACCTGTGAAAACAGGGCTCGCAGGCCATTGAGCAGTCGCAGCCGATTAAAGCGCTCAGCAGGGTCTTCCGTATTGACCATAACGCCTTCAAAAAACGCATCCACGGGTCCGCGAAGTTGGGCGAGCTCATCGAGCGCGCTTTGGTAGTTTCTGTCTGCCAGCAACGGCGCTAATGTTGAGCCTATGCGGCCAACCTCCTCGTGCAGTGCGTGCTCGGCCTTATGAACGAAGAGGCTGGAGTCGGCGGGTGTGCCGTCGAGTTCGTCGGCTTTTGCCAGGATATTGGCCACTCGCTTATTGGCTGCGGCGAGATGCTCGGCCGTTTCGGTTTTGGCAAATGCGTTGAGCGCACGCACGCGCAGATCGATGTCAAATAGATCGGTGGTGCCCGCCGCCAGCGCTGCGCGCACCACAGAGATATGGATCCCGTCTTCGTCGTACCATTTACCCAGCCGTTCAGTGATGTATTGCGACACGACATCGGGCGTATCCGAGGACAGCTCAGCGGTGTGTTGCTCGAGCGCTGCCTGCAACAGCTCGGTTAAGGAGAGTGGCTTTCCAAGCCCGATGAGCATCCTGATCACAGCCAGAGACGTCCTTCGCAGCGCAAAAGGATCTTTTGAGCCGGTAGGGGGCTCACCAATTCCAAAAATCCCAACCAATGTATCAAGACGGTCCGCCAACGCGACGGCGGTCGCCTCGGGAGACGCCGGCAGTTCGTCACCGGCAAACCGGGGGTAATAGTGGTACTCAATGGCCTCTGCTACCCCAACCGGCTCCCCATCATGGCGCGCATACTCTGCGCCGGCGATACCCTGCAGCTCGGGGAGCTCCAGTACCATTTCTGATACCAGGTCGCACTTGCTCAGCTCGGCCGCTCTGAGCGTCGTCGCCTCGTCGGCGCCGATGGCGTCTGCCAGCTGTTTAGCGATAGCAATGATGCGGTGAGTCTTGTCCAGCAAGCTCCCCAAACGGTGCTGAAACACGACGCTGCCCAGTCGTTCCTGCCGCGAGATGAGCGGCGATTGCTTGTCGTTGGAAAAGAAGAAGGCCGCATCGCTCAGCCGGGGCCGGATTACGCGCTCGTTTCCCGATACGACCTGTTCTGGCTGCTGGCTCTCAATGTTGGCGACAGTGATAAAGGCGGGCAGCAGGGCTCCGCTGCTCGCATCGTTGAGGTGAAAGTACTTTTGATGGGTCTTCATGGCCGAGATCAGCGCCTGGGCGGGGACAGCCAAAAATTCTGGGTCGAAGCCACCTCGTAAGGCCGTTGGCCATTCCACAAGGCCCGTGACCTCATCCAACAGGTCATCAGACAGCGCCACGACCTCGCCCTTGTTCGCCAGCCCAAGGACTTGTTCTGCGATCAGTGCGCGCCGCTCGTCCTGATCGACCAGCACTCGTGCCTCGCGTAGGGCATCTCGATACGCTGCGGGAGAGCTGATGGCCACGGGCGCGTTGTGATGAAAGCGATGGCCACGACTTTCCCGGCCGCTCTCCAGTCCGAATAGCTGAAGTGGCAGGACGGCATCTCCAAGAAGCAACACCAGCCACTGCACGGGGCGTAAAAACTCGTCGCGGGACCGACCCCACCGCATGCGCTTTGACACGGGTATGCCAGCAACGGCAGTGGCGATCATGTCTGGAATCACCTCGGCGGCCTGCGCGCCTTTTAACGACACGTCAGCGGCGACACGCTCCACGCCCTGTTCCTCAACGACGATCAGGTCGTCTGCAGAGACGCCTTGTTTGCGGGCAAAACCCTCTGCGGCCTTGGTCCACGCACCGCTATCATCCTTGGCTGCAGAGACGGGCGGCCCCACCACCTGATGTTCACTATCGGGGCCTTTGATCGCGAGATTTTCAACCCATACTGTCAGGCGTCGCGGTGTTGAAAACGCCTGCGCTTTTGCGAAGGGCAGGCCGGCTTCCGTCAGGCCATCGGTCACGCCCTGACACAAAGCGGTGGCCATGGCCGAGATCTCACCGGCAGGCAACTCCTCGGTGCCCAGCTCAAACAACAGGTCGGCGGTGCTCATGATTTGTTACCTGCAGCCGCTTCCAGTTGCGCGAGCGCGGCAGCGGCCAGGTCAGGATCAGCTTGCGGAAAGCCGAGCGCACCTCGTGCGGCCACATAGGCCTCGGCAGCCGCCCGCGCCAATGCGCGGACGCGCAAGATATAGCGCTGTCGCTCTGTCACACCAATCGCGTGACGCGCATCAAGCAAATTGAACGTGTGAGATGCCTTCATCACGTGCTCGTAGGCGGGCAGTGGCAACTGCCTTTCTGCCAATCGCATCGCTTCGCGCTCATAGAACTCGAACTGGGAGAACAGGTAGTCGACATCAGCCTCGACAAAGTTAAAGGTCGACATTTCCACCTCGTTCTGGTGGTAAACATCGCCGTAGGTGACTGGCCCGGAAGGGGTGTTTGCCCAGACAAGGTCATAGACCGACTCGACACCCTGCAGGTACATCGCAATGCGTTCC
>CAJXDE010000028.1 GCA_913052635.1 uncultured Halieaceae bacterium | reverse complement strand
AGCAGGGTATCGGTATGACCTCCCAGCGAACGCGGGAGCGACTTATACAGCGGCTAATGGATCAGGGCATCACGCGGTTTGAGGTGCTGGAGGCGATTCGCTGTGTGCCACGTCATTTATTTGTGGATGAAGCGCTCGCGCATCGGTCCTACGAGGATACGGCGCTGCCGATTGGCTACGGCCAGACGCTCTCGCAACCCTATGTGGTCGCCAGGATGAGTGAGCTCGCTCTGGCCCAGGGGCGGCCGAAGAAAGTGCTGGAGCTGGGGAGCGGCTCAGGCTACCAAACCGCGATATTGGCCAGTCTGGTGGATGAGATTTGCGCGATTGAACGAATTAAGCCGCTTTTGGAGCGGGCGCGGAAGCAGCTGCGCGCGCTGCGAGTGCGCAACGTGCGGCTACGGCACGGTGATGGTCTGGACGGCTGGGCCAGCGAGGCACCTTTTGATTTGATTCTAGGCGCCGCGGCGCCGGAGCGTCTGCCTACCCAGCTGCTGAAACAGCTCGCACCCGGAGGCAGGCTGATCCTGCCTGTGGGTGGCGAACGGCAGCAGCTCATGATGGTGACTACAACTGCTGAGGGTTACGTCGAAGAGGTGATTGAAGAAGTCAATTTTGTCCCCATGGTGCGAGGTGTGAGCCGGTGAAGCGCTCGCCGGCAGGGGTGTTTGCCTGCGGTCTGGCGATGGGTGCGGCGGATATCGTGCCGGGTGTCTCGGGTGGCACGATCGCATTGATTACCGGCATCTACGAGCGGTTGTTGGCAGCCATTGTGTCGGCCGATAGCGATGCACTCCTCATGGCGCTGAGTGGTCGTTGGAACGCGTTGTGGCATCGCATCGACGGCGGATTTCTGTCGATCCTGCTGCTGGGTATTCTGACCGCGATTTTCTCCATGGCCTCGGGCATTCATTGGCTGCTCACCCACTATCCGCAGCCGCTATGGTCGTTCTTTTCCGGACTGATTCTGGTCAGTGCGGTGCTGCTGATTCGGGACGAGGTGACGCTTAATAGCTTTGACAGTCTGGCGGGGTTCACCTTCGGAGTCTGCATCGCCGTGGGCGCCGCCTTAATGCCTCCCGTGACGTTTCTCGCCGGCCTTCCTGGCTTATTTTTTGCCGGAGCGATGGCGATTTGCGCCATGATTTTGCCTGGAATATCGGGAAGCTTTTTGCTGGTGCTGATGGGCATGTATGAGCAGGTGTTGTCGGCGGTCAAGACGCTGCAGGTCACTGAACTTTCGGTGCTCGCCGCGGGTTGCGTGACGGGGTTGCTGCTCTTCGCGCGGCTGCTTCAGCACTGTCTGCAGCGCTATCGGGCACTGGCTATGGCATTCCTGAGCGGTGTGCTGATGGGTTCATTGGTGGCGGTATGGCCATGGCGACAGGAGGTGCTGCTGAATGCTGCCGAGGGAGCGATTTCAGCCTCGCGGCCCGTGTTGCCGTCGACGGTCACCGATGCACAGTTGCTAGCCTGTTTCGGTGCCTGCCTGATTGGATGTTTTTTGGTCTGGGGTGCGCAGGCATTGGCTTCGCGTCGAGGTCTGTAATATGACAGTGCGTTGCGGCCAGAGCCTGGTGGCGAGCCTGTTGCTCCTTGTTGCCTGCGCTGACAACCCGCCCGCGGCCATTGAAAATAGGTCAGTAGCTGCGGTGAACGTCCTACCGGAAGTGCGCCAGGTAACTAACAATCTTCCGGATTATGGGCGCGACTTGGCCGCTGGCCAGGACTATGTGGTGGAGCCGGGAGATACGCTTCACGCGTTGGCCTTTCGTCTGGGGATGGACTACCGCACGCTCGCGAGTCTGAATAAAATCGATCCGCCCTTCGTTATCAGGGTGGGACAGGCGCTGAAAACCGCACCGGATGTCGCGCTCGGAATCGTCCCGGCAACACCTGAGGCAAACCCGTCTGAAGCTAGTGCGATGCAGCGCCTTAGCGAAACTAATGCGGAGAATGCAGCGGGCAGCGCCACAGCTACTGCCAAGCCAGCCGCCACACAGTCCAAAGCGGGCCCGCCCTCTCACACTTTATCCACTGGGAAGACTCCCACGCCCAATGCGCCGGTGGACCGCTGGTTCTGGCCTGCAGAGGGAACAGTGAGCCGCGCTTACTCAGTCGAGCGGAACAAAGGCATTGATTTGGTTGGCGAGCGCGGCTCGCCGGTGATGGCTGCGGCAGCGGGCGTGGTGGTATATGCGGGCACAGGCGTCACCGGCTATGGCGAGCTGCTGATCGTTAAGCATAACGACACCTACCTCAGCGCGTATGGCCACAACGATGTCCTGCTGGCAGCCGAGGGTCAACAAGTTGATGCTGGTCAGGTGATTGCTCGTATGGGCAGCACCAGCAGTGACTCGGTGAAGTTGCACTTCGAGATCCGGCGCAACGGCCGGCCCGTGAATCCCACGTCGCTGTTACCTAAACGCTGACAAAGTCATACCCACATCACGACTCCACAATCGTGACTGTGATGGTGGGTTAACTAAACTGGGGTGCCCGCGGGTCACGGGGGGTGTCCTGTGCTCAGCGCTCCAGAAACTCGAGCTTACCAGGCTTGCCTGCCCAGTCTTCCGCATCGGCCGGGGGCTCTTTGCGTTCCGTGATATTGGGCCAGACTTCAGCCAGCTCCGCATTCAACTGCAGGAACGATTCCTGATCGCCGGGTAGCTCGTCTTCTGAGTAGATCGCATCGACAGGGCATTCCGGTTCACACAGCGCGCAGTCGATGCACTCGTCCGGGTGAATTACCAGAAAATTAGGCCCCTCGTAGAAACAATCTACCGGGCAAACCTCAACGCAATCAGTGTGCTTGCACTTGATGCAATCTTCGCCAACAACGAAAGTCATACCAATACCTCACTCATCCCACGAAGAAGGATACTGGCTGTGAACTGTTTTGAAAACTGGTCAGGTTTCATCGTCAAGTTTCTGTTTCAGTTGATAGATCGAGTCCAGTGCCGCTTTGGCACTGAGGTTATCAGGATCTATTGAGCGCAGTGCCTCAAGCGTGGGTGAGGGCGGGGCGGATGCTGGCGGCGCTGCCAGGTACAGCTCCGCCTGGACGGGAGGCGGCCCTGAGTTGACGCCGCTCTCGAGTTCGTGGAGTTTGTCTTGGGCTGACTCGAGAATGTTCTTCGGGATGCCCGCGAGTTTGGCCACCTGTAGTCCGAAGCTGCGGTTGGCAGGGCCTTCCTGAATTTGATGGAGAAACACGACGTGGTCCTCGTGTTCGGTGGCATCGAGGTGGACGTTCGCCATTGCAGGATGTTGCTCGGGCAACGCGGTGAGCTCGAAATAGTGGGTGGCAAAAAACGTGAGGGCCTGCACCTGATTAGCCAGTGCCAGCGCCGTAGCCCAGGCGATGCTCAGCCCGTCAAAGGTGCTGGTGCCGCGACCGATTTCGTCCATGAGGATCAGACTGCGCTCGGTGGCATTGTGGAGAATATTGGCGGTCTCGGTCATTTCGACCATAAACGTCGAGCGGCCGCCTGCGAGGTCGTCGGAAGAGCCGATCCGCGTGAAGATGCGATCCAGGCAGGATAATGAGACCGCTTGCGCGGGCACGAATGCACCGACGTGGGCGAGCAGTGCGATCAGCGCGTTTTGCCTCATGTAGGTGGACTTACCACCCATATTAGGGCCCGTGATCAGCAACATCCGTCGGTTGTGATCGAGCTGTGTGTCGTTGGCGATAAACGGCACATCCCGCACCGCTTCCACCACGGGGTGACGACCTCCCTCAATTTGCAGCAAGGTGTTATCGGTGAAGCGGGGCCGGCACAGATCGAGTACGGTCGCCCGCTCTGCAAAACACGCGAGCACATCAAGATCACACAGCGCAGTGGCGGTCGCCTGCAGTGGTGCGAGAGATTCTGCGACCTCTGCCACCAGCGCTTCGTATAGGTGCTTTTCCCGAGCTAGTGCGCGGCTCTTGCTGGATAGCGCCTTATCTTCGAAGGTTTTGAGCTCGGGCGTAATGAACCGCTCGACATTTTTTAGTGTCTGGCGACGCTGATAGGCATCCGGCGCCTGTTCTGATTGAGTGCGGCTGATCTCAATGTAGTAGCCATGCACCCGGTTGTAACCGACCTTGAGCGTCGACAGGCCGGTCGCATCTCGCTCGCGCTGCTCAATCTCCAGCAGATAGGCGCCTGCGTTGTCGTTAATGCCACGAAGTTCGTCGAGCTCCTCATCGTAGCCCGCAGCAATCACGCCACCGTCGCGGATCAATACCGACGGATTCTCGACGATGGCGTGCGCGAGGAGTTCAGTCAGCACCTCGTAATCGGGCAAAGCGGTGGCGAGCTGCTCGAGTAAGGCGGATTCAGCGGGAAGACGGCTTCGTATCAGCGGCAATTCGACCAGGCTATTACCCAGTCTGCTCAAATCCCGTGGGCGCGCTGAGCCCAACGCAACCCGCGAAAGAATCCGCTCTAGATCAGCGATGTCCTTGAGCGCCTCACGGAGTGGCTCAAAGCGATACTCCTGAACCATGGACCCCACTGCATCGAGCCGCCGCTCGATGTCAACGCGATCATTAATCGGCCGGTGCAGCCAGCGGCGAAGATGTCGGGCACCCATGGCGGTGATCGTGCTGTCATAGACCGCGTAGAGCGTGTGTTCCTCGCCGCCGTTCAGTGTCAGGTCGATCTCCAGATTGCGGCGCGTCGCCGCATCGAGGATCACCGCGTCGCTTTGTGATTCGAGGTGGATCGCACGAATGTGGGGCAGATCCGTGCGCTGGGTGTCTTTTACATAGTTGAGCAATGCGCCTGCAGCGGCGACGGCGACTGTGAGTCCGCCACAGCCAAAACCGTCGAGATCTCGGGTCTGGAATTGCCGCTGCAGGTCTTTCAGGGCGCTGGTCTCATCGAAGCGCCAGTCGGGTTGGCGACGCAGGGCGCCGGGCCATCGCTCGTCTGCGAGATGGCTCGATTCTGGTACCAGAATCTCCGCAGGGGCCAGTCGCGCGGCTTCGGCTTCGAGCGCTACCTCATCTGCGACCTCTGAGACCAGAAAGCGGCCACTGCTGACATCCAGCCACGCCAGCCCATAGGCTGTTTTGTTCACCGCAATGGCCAGTATCAGCGCGTCCTGGCGCGCCTCCAGAAGGGACTCATCGGTCAGTGTGCCGGGCGTCACAATGCGCACCACCTCGCGCTCGACCGGTCCTTTGCTCGTTGCAGGATCACCAATTTGTTCGGCGATGGCCACTGAGCGTCCCCCTTTGACGAGCCGCGCGAGATAGCTCTCGGCTGCGTGGTAGGGAACGCCGGCCATGGGGATGGCCTCTCCGGCCGACTTGCCGCGATTGGTGAGGGTGATGTCGAGAAGCTTTGATGCAGTTATAGCATCGTCGTAAAACAGTTCGTAGAAATCCCCCATACGGTAGAAAAGCAGCTCATGCGGGTGCTCGCTTTTGATAGCGAGGTACTGTTGCATCATGGGCGTATGGGTGGTGGCTGTAGCTTCGCTCATTGGCGAATTGTGACCCGCGCCGCGGCACAAGGAAAGGAGAAGAGGAGGCGTGATCGCCGCCTCGGGTGTGTTTTTATTGGGTGACCTGATCTACCATGCAGTAATTGACATAAACAGCCACGTCCTGAGTCATCCATTCTCCTTTGGGCGTCTCTTTCAGGTTTTCGCACCCGGATTCACTGCCAATTGTGGTGCTTGCCAGCGCACGTTGCGCAGCATAAGTCTTGGCCTCGTTGCCTGTCTATTCCCCTTTGCTCTTTGCGATCATGTCTTCTCACTAGCCTTTGCTTCCCGGTTTGTCGGCACAGAAACCGAGCAGGCTGACGCTAACCACTACGGCAAGTAAGAGGGGAACTTTTCGAGTGTTGGAATACATCATAAAGACGGGGCCCCTGTTGGTTTTAGGAGGTTTCGCGTTTTTAGTTAAAAGTCGATTGGTTAAACAATGAATGCCTAGTCGATGACCGTAACGCACAAAGCTCTCTCATGCCGAGTAAATGGTGACATGTTGAGCCCCGTTTCAATCCAGTGCTAGACGAGGCTACTGCTTGTTCTCTGAAGTGCATTTATGAGATTGTCGGGCTGTCAGGCCGCGATTCGCTCTGATCTGCCACAACGCACGAAAGAACACGCAATTGATAGCTCACACCAAGGGGAAGCAAGATGTTGAAAAAGATAGTTTTGATTTTGACCGCGGCGCTGTTTATTCCGTTTACCGCTGCTCAGGATTTGGATTACGGCGAAGGCAAGTTCACCGCCAACTTTGATATTGATTCTGCACACACGACCGATGGCACCAATTATAAGATTTCAGCCACTGGCGAGGCGGGCCCTTATGGCCGAGTTTGGCTGTCTTACGAATTTACTGACAAGCTCGGTTTGGGTGACTCAGGGGAATTTACGGGCTTTGCGTGGACGCAAAATGGTGAGCAGTTCGCCACCGCCACGTTGCAGGGCGTTTATCGCCGAGAGGGCAGCATATTTCAGATGTACTCACTCGACATGGTGTCGGATGGGGTGATCAACATTGTCTCGGGCGAGGCAGATTTTGTGGCCAAGACCATGACTTTCAAAGTGTCGCAACTCAAATAAGCGGCGATAAAAAAAGGGGGCATATGCCCCCTTGGAAGACATTGCACAGAAGTCTGAATATCAGCTGTTATCCCATTTGGCTAACAGGAATACATAGACGGTCAGCACCAGGTTGATCACTACCTGCACCAACGACAGCGCCATCATCCAACCAGGTGGATTGATGGTCTCCCCAATCGGCATACCTGCCGAGGTCAGGAAGTCCGTTGCGACTTCAGATCCGTTTCCTGCCATTTCGCTGAGCATGGTAAGCATCATGAACAGGGCATTCTGCGAACTCATCGAGAAGAAGGTCAACATGACAACCCCAATCAAGGTGGACACCATAGCGCCGCTACGAACGACAGTCGGAAAGTCTCTGAAGAGATAGGCGATGACCACCACGGCCAGTGGCATTAATACGCCACACAAGAAAAATGTGGCGAATACCGACCGGTTCATGCCGATGAAACCGAACAAGTCGAGTTCAGACATCTTTTTCCCCCAGGTTTTTTTATTTATAGCGCCGAAACGCACGCTTAGGCTACTCCCCTCATATTCGACTTGCAAGGCATAGACCGGGCGCCCCATCCACTGGCGCCCCGTGTCGCGGTGCAAGTTAGTCAGAGAGGATTTGGTTGACCTCCAAAATATAGCCGTCTGCGTCGTAAAATTTGGATACCAGTACGCGGATCTTGCCCTTGCCCCCGTAGCCGGGATAGGACGTTAGTTTGGGCTTACTGATAATCTCTACGCCTGGCGCGTTTTCAATGTTTGGCCACCTCGCCTCGAGCCCGTCTGTGTTGAAGATCAAAACGGCATTGCCGGGCGTGAAGCCCTCGCGCCGCACGGGTTTCGTGTGAGCGGGGTGATCTGGGTAGCCGTACTCGTAGTCGATTAGCCCGATGACGCCTACATAGTCATGTGAGGCCTTGAGGAAAATGAGCCTTAGGCGCTGCTCGCGATCTTCACTGGAGTGTGGGCGGTTGATCTCCTGATCGTAGATGACCTCCATGCCCAATCCATCGCGGTAGAGCTTCAGAGACGCTTCGATATCACGCACGATCAGCGTGGTGCGGCGCAACAACAGCGGGAACTCTGCGGCCGCGGCGATGGGATCGCTGGCTTCTTCCTTTTCGTGGTGCCCCGCCAAAGCCGGTGAGGACAAGCCGAGGGGAATCAACAGTGTGAGTAGAAGACCAGTTAACTTCAGTTTCATTGACGCATTCTCCGCAAGAATTTTTATTTGATATAAAGTTACATCAATATGTTTTTTGAGTCCAAACATCCACCCGCAATCCGGCTGGATTGATAGGTGGAAGACGTTAGCTCAGCTCAGTGTTGATTCAAAAACGGTCGCGCATGGGAGGCCAGTAACTCAGGTGCGGCGTCGAAAATTCCGTACTTGAGATCCGGTAGTTCGATCAGTGTCGCGCCCTCTATTAGCTCAGCGTAGGCCCGAGAAGGTTCTTTCAGATTGCCGTGGGGGTTGAGTACCAGCGTGGGCTGGGTCAGGAGCGGCGCGCGTTCCTCGGCGGGGTACTGGAATACCGCGCCATAGATTCTGGCCTTGCCTTGCCACGATCCAGCGGACTCCAGATAGTTTCCGAAAGCGCGCTCCAGCGACACTTTTTCGTTGCGCATCTCGACGGCGAATATCCAATCCTGGGCCACGGCGGCGAAGGAATCGGGCCAGGGCTTGATCTGACTGAGCCGATCGAATCGCTCTTGCCTACCTGCAGCGTCGTAATACGGGATGCCCATCAAGATGATGCGGCGTACCAGCTCCGGATGAGTGATTGCCAATTCCGTCGCCAGCATGGTGCCGGTGTGATAACCGCAGAGGTCTACCGGACCGTCACCATCGGGACCCCAGCCGAGTGATGTCAGGCTGTCGGCCATGATGCCTGCCAGCGTGCCCATATCCAGCTCGTCCGGATAGGTATCCGACTGTCCGATCCCGGGATAATCCAGAGCCAACATGGTCCGATCGCTGCCTAAGGCTTCCATGAACAATCGGTAGTAGTTCCCAGAGTAGGGATTAGGCGCGAAACAGACCAGCGGAGTCGGGTTGCCAGGCGCCTCAGGCTGCGAAGTCAGGACGTGGATCTGGCCCCACTCGTGGGTCACGTAACTGCGCTCGAAGCTGACGACATTTTCCGCCTGCGCGCCAGGCATGCTGGATATCAGTGCAATGGTGGCGATCGTGAGTGCGAGAGCTTTCATTATCGTTATGCTCCTTTTATGCAGGTGTTATTAGGGCCCGTTGCGCCACAGTTTAAAGTCAAATACTGCTGTCGTCTGCCAGGTGTTTTGGCTACGTGGCTGGTCCGGTGATTGCATAACGTACCCTGGCGGTTCACTCTAAAAGCGCCAGCGCCTCTCGGTTGATTTCCAAATCCCGCTTCAGGCTGCGCACGCCCATTGATAAAAAGAAGACACCTACCAGGCTAATGGTGAGGGTGGTGGCCATGGCGTAGCGCAAATTGTTGTCCCCATAAATGCTCGCAAAGGCATCGCTCAAGATACCGACGGTTAAGGGACCCAGCCCAAGGCCAATGATGTTCAGCACAAAGTACAAGATAGCGGAGGCCATGGCGCGCATGCCGGGTGACACCAGGTTGTGGCAGGTGGCGATGCATGGCCCGAGATACAGCGCCCCCAGAATCTGAGAGGGGATCATCGCAGCAATAATGAGTGTGGTGTTATCGCCTAGCAGGGTGAAGTACGCCGGAATCATGGCCGTGAGTCCCCCGAGCATGGGTATCCACACATACCAGCGGATGTCTCTCACCCCGAGGCGATCAGCCAGAAAGCCGCCGAGAAAGGTGCCAGCGGCTCCTGACAGGCCAGATATCAAGCCGAGAATGGCGCCCACCTCGGCCAGAGACAAGCCGTGGTTGCGCATCAGGAAAGAGGGCATGAAATTACCGTTGCCGTAGGACACAAACGCGGTGAAGGCGCAGCCTATTGAGATCCACCAGAAAGTCGGTCGGCCGCGCAGGCAGTTCATGGTCTCGCTCAGGCTGGATTTGGAGGGGTTGCCACCCACGTCGAACTGGCCGCGCTTGGGTTCCTTGATGACCCACAACACTGCGAGCGCGTAGAGAATGCCGGGGACACCGATTACGAAAAAAGCATTGCGCCATCCAAAGTTTTCGGCGATCCAGCCGCCTGCGGCAAAGCCGAACAGCACACCGATGTAGATACCCATGCTGTAAAAGGACAACGCGGTACCGCGGCTGCTCGGCGGAAAGTAGTCGCTGATCATGGAGTGTGAGGGCGGGGAACCGCCGGCTTCTCCCACGCCCACGCCCAATCGCGCCGCCAGTAACTGGCCAAAGTTCTGTACCAGACCGGAGATGGCAGTCATAAATGACCAAAAGGCGAGCGAGGCGACGACGATATTGCGTCGATTGCTTCTATCGGCCAGCCAGGCGATAGGAATGCCCGCGGTGACATAGACCAGCGCGAAGCTGAAGCCGGTCAGCAGGCCCAGCTGCGCATCACTGAGCCCCAAATCGGCTTTGATCGGCTCCTGCAGGATGACGAGGATCTGACGATCAATAAAATTGAAGGTGTAAACCAGCGTCAGCATCACGAGCACCGTCCAGCGGTAGCGGATGCTCGGTGCTGGGGTCTGATCGGCGGTCATGCGGTGTCCGGGGGTAACGCTGTGTAGTGGCGCATCATGCCAGCTTATGCCGTTTATCGCACCGGAGTGTTAGCATTGGCCCATGCCTGAGAACTCAGATCGCCTGACGCATCTTGACGATGCGGGTAGGGCGCACATTGTCGACGTGAGCGAAAAAGCGGTGACCGCGCGCGAGGCCACCGCGAGGGCCTGCGTGCGCATGCAGGCGACGACACTGGAAGCCATAGTGGGCGGTGACACACCTAAAGGGGATGTGCTGGCGGTGGCGCGCATTGCCGGCATTCAGGCGGCCAAAAAGTGCTCGGAGTTGATTCCGCTGTGTCATCCTCTACCCTTGTCCTCCGTTAAGGTCGATTTGGTGCCTGATGAGGATCTACCTGGTGTGCAGATCGAGGCGACCTGCAAAGTGACGGGCCAAACAGGTGTGGAGATGGAGGCGCTGACTGCAGCGTCTATTGCAGCATTGACATTGTATGACATGTGCAAGGCGATGGATCGTGGTGTGACCATTGAGACCACGCAGCTGATTCGTAAGTCAGGTGGCGTGAGTGGCGAGTGGCAGCGTGAGCATCACGATTAAATTGTTTTCAACGCTGCGTGAGGCACTGGGCGAAAGCAAGTTTGAGCTGGCTATTTCCGATATCTCCAAGGCCTCTGCTCAGGTCGATGTGGCGGCGATTAAAGTGCTGTTGTCACAGCGCGGTGCGGCATGGAAAGAGGCCATGAATCAGCCGAATTTGGTGCACGCGCTCAATCACAAGGTGGTCTTCACTGACGCGGTGGTTTCTGAGGGGGACGAGCTCGCGTTCTTCCCGCCGATGACCGGGGGCTAACGTGTCGGTAGCAATCCAAAGCGAGGCGATTGACGTCGCGGCCGAATACGCTCAGCTCGTTGGGGGCCGTCCGGGTGCCGCAGTCGCCACTTTTACAGGGTACGTTCGCGATCATTCCGACCAGCATGCGGTGACCGAGTTGGAGCTGGAGCACTACCCGGAAATGGCACACAAAGTACTCGAGAGTCTCGGCCAATCGGCGGCCGAGCGTTTTGGTCTGAGCAACTGGCGGATTGTGCATCGATTCGGTCGGCTGGCGGTGTCGGAGACGATCGTATGGGTCGGCGCGGTCGCGGATCATCGGGGTGAAGCTATCAGCGCCTGCGAACTTATGATGGATACCCTGAAAACCGATGCGCCCTTCTGGAAGCGTGAGCAAGGGCCCGCGGGAGAGCAGTGGGTGGCGAGTCGCGATACTGACATGGCGCGCAGGGCGCGCTGGCGGTCGGGGGAAGCCCAGTGAAGTTTTGTAACTTGTGCGGTGGGCCGGTTGCCCTGCAGATCCCCGAGGACGATAACCGCGAACGGTATGTCTGCCAAAACTGTGGCCACATTCATTACATCAATCCGAAGGTGATCGTGGGCTGTCTGCCCACGGTGGGCGACCGTATTTTGCTGTGCAAGCGGGCTATCGAACCGCGCTACGGAAAATGGACGCTGCCAGCGGGCTATATGGAAAATGGCGAGACCTCGGCTGGGGGCGCTGCTCGCGAGACCTGGGAGGAGGCGGCGGCCAAGGCCATCGATCTTGAGCTCTACCGCATCTTTGATGTGCCTCACATCAGTCAGGTGTATCTGTTCTATCGCTGCGGCATTGATAGCGACGAGTTTGGCGTGGGCCCCGAGTCGCTGGAGAGCGCGCTCTTTAAGGAACGGGAGATCCCCTGGGACGAGCTGGCGTTTCCCACTGTCAGGGAACTACTCAGAGAGTTTCTCGAAGATCGAAAAATAGGGCAGTACCCGGTTCGCAACACGGTGATTGAGTATCCCCGTCGCTGAGCCAAGCACTCGCTAAAGGGTTGATCCTTGACCGGCAGGCTCCCGTAAATTTAGAAACCTAATAACATCAGTTGGAGTCCTCCATGGCATTCCCCAAAATCGGTAACCTTGCGCCGAAGTTTTCACTTCAGGATCACGAGGATAAAACGGTCTCCCTCTCCGACTTCAAGGGTAAATTATCGGTAGTGGTGTACTTCTACCCCAAGGCGATGACCCCGGGCTGCACGATTCAGGCGCAGGGGTTACGTAACGCCGCTAAAGCGCTGAAGGCTGTGAACACCGTGGTTTTGGGAATAAGCCCCGACCCGGTCAAGAAGCTGGCCAAGTTTGTGGAACGCGACGAGCTGAACTTCCAGTTGCTCAGTGATGAAGATCACGCCATCGCAGATAAATATGGTGCGTGGGGGCCCAAGAAGTTCATGGGCCGTGAGTTTGATGGCATCTTGCGGACCACTTTCATCATTGGCAAAGACGGAAAATTGAAGGCCGTAATGGATAAGTTTAAAACCAAAGATCATCACACTGAACTGCTGGCCACACTTAAGGCATTGGATCTGGGCTAAACAGCTTTTGCCCACTTGCGTGGGCGAGGCTAAGCTTTCTTCGGGTAGCGGGTGTAGTTCAATGGTAGAACGAGAGCTTCCCAAGCTTTAAACGTGGGTTCGATTCCCATCACCCGCTCCAAACCCACCGCGCAGGGAGCTAACCAACTGGCCTAGCATCTTCTGAGCTTTGCTGGTCAGCGGCTCTAGAGAAGCCACGGCAAGCACCGAGGCTAAAGCATTTTACTCGGCGTTGTTTTCTCGTACCTGAACTGACGAGTACAGATCATGGATCTGGCAGGTGCTGATCTCCACGAACTTCGAGAAGCTTGCACTGCCGCTTTCACTGTTGAAGAAATCGCCCAGACCAGAGCCCATGCTCGCGTAGTCGGGCCATGCACCCACCCACAGGAAATCGAGGTCGGTCATGTTGCTTTTGAACATCGGCGTCATGACCCAGGCGTTGTAGCCGTCGTCTGGCAGGCCGTCTACGACTTCGCCCCACTCCTGAGTCCACTCCATTAAATCGTCCATGCCCATGCCGTCATTGAACTTGCATCCCCAAAACTCGACGGGGTTGGCGGCCGCCATGGTTTGTGCACTGAAAAAGACTGACAAAATAAAGCTGAGCTTGAGTACTGATTTCATTGTTGGTCCCCCAATAGATTTTTCGACTCGGGCGTCATACCCGAATAAACGCTACCACATTCTGAATAAGCGATATGCTCCCGGTGGCACCGGGGTTTTTTGCTGATTGACACTTTTCGCTAGCGATTCCTGTGCCTGGGACGGCTAAACTTGGGTCGTGTACATGCGTTCGAAGGAATGAAGATATTAGTCCTTCGATTGAGCTTGTAAAAACCAATGCCGTTCTGCTCGCCCTAGTGGCGGTGATCTTGCGCCAGCAAAGCTAGCTCAAAGAGGGCGAGCGGACGCTGAACTATATCTATGTAGCGGTGCAGGCGAATAACAACGACATCCAAGCGACCAAAGAAGAGGTGTGGGCGGTAAGCGATTTGATTGTTGCCGTATATAAAGAGGAATCCGCTGCCGCTGAATGATGGTGTCTTCCTACGATGCCTCCATTTTTCATCCCGTTTTACCTTTGTCCAGAGCAGGTGCTGGCACTGGCGCGCTCGCAGTGAAACTTCTGGTGCGGAGGCTTATCGCGCGGTGGGCATTCGTCCATGCCATCATCATGCCATGACGGGTTAGGGCGCCTGATTAGCGCGGGAACTGACGGCGTCTCCCCGTTCGGAGTCTGGGCGCTAGTACAAAGCGTCATTTTTCCAGATTTTGTTTGATCCAATCGGCGTTGTGACGGGTAACACTAGCAACTTCGCCCTCAGGCATCGCTCATGATCTTCGGATTCAGTCATTACCCATTCGGAACCCGTGCGCTCGTTAAACGCGCCAACGGTGACCACGCTGATCGAGATGAGGAGAACTCACGGGTGAGCCAGACCCCTGCCCAGGTCTATGATTTGGCGCATCAGCGACGCCTGAGAGCGCTCCAGTCCTATATTGAGCAGGGCTTTACGCTAAATGAAGCGGCACGTTTGCTGGGCGTATCGAACTTAACGGTGCTTCGCTGGGATGACCACGGGCGCCGTTAGGGCGCTACACCACGCTGACAGAATCGCCTGCAGACACCTTACCCGCTTGCGCTACTGATGCATAAATTCCCAGATTACCTTCACTATTGGCGACCAGTTTCCGCATGATTTGTGCGTCTTGCGGCAGGTCATCGAAGCCGTGTGTGGTCATAGAGCAACGGGGGCAAGTGCTATCGATTTTTAGCTTCACACCGCCGATCGACAATGTCTTGCCCACCCAGGCTTGCTCGGGAAAGGGGTGATCGGAGCCCAGTATATCGACCAGTAGGTTTGGTCTGAAGCGCCGGACGTCAAATCGCGATTCACCCTCCAGTTGATTCATGGTGGTCAGCGACTGCGGGCTCATGATGGATATGGGAAACGCATCAAAATAAGTGCCCGGCGGCGACTCAAATTCCAGTAGTTCTTCAAAGCCCGCTAGATCAGGGAGCGGCTCATCCGGTAATCGCCCGAATACTGCCCTCAGCTCCTGCTCAAAATCTTCGGTATCGGGTGTGCCGCGCCGGTAATGGTCCAGCTGGTCGGCAGGGAGCAGTGGCCATAAAGTCACCGGGTGACCCAGCTTGTCGCTGAGCCACTCGTTAATGCTCTCAGAGCTTGCAGAGGCTGAGTCCCCGTCGGGGGCAGTGATGAGCGGTGCTGCGGACCCAGATTGCGCTGCCAGGGTCATCAGTTGTGGGATCTTTTTCCCGCCCCGAATGCCGCCACGTTTCTCATCTCGCACCGCCCAGCCGCGATCACCTGGTATGCCGGCCTCGCTAATATCCGCGTAGCTCAGTGTTTCTCCCATCATGGATTTCACGGGGTAGCGATAAATAGTGGTGACTAAGGCTGTGCTCATCGTGGGTCTTACGGGAGGAATTTCGAGCAGTGTACTGCAGGATGGCTTTGCGGAAGTAAAAGCCAGACATCCAAGCGCCGTTGCGCTCCGCCATCGGCGCATTGAGTTTCGCTCGGTCGGTATTCACTTCGGTCAGGGTAGCGGCTTTATCGGGGCTGAAGCGTCCTACCGCGAGTGTTAGTCTCCAATGCAGTCTTTTAACGCGGAATGCAGGATGTCTGATCGATTACAAAACAAGGTCGCAGTGATCACAGGAGGTGCCTCGGGTATCGGCGAGGGGATGGTCAGGCGTTTCTGTGCTGAAGGTGCCAAAGTTATCCTTGCCGACGTCGATGAGGCCAATGGATCTCGAATAG
Source organism: uncultured Halieaceae bacterium (assembly GCA_913052635.1). Classification (GTDB taxonomy): domain Bacteria; phylum Pseudomonadota; class Gammaproteobacteria; order Pseudomonadales; family Halieaceae; genus Luminiphilus. The sequence goes on along the minus strand of CAJXDE010000028.1, from coordinate 6,790 downwards.
CGGTTGAGTGCGGCGCTGATTTTGCGCTTTTAGATGTCAGTTCGGCTGAGAGCTGGCAGTCGCTTGAGATTACGCTACGAGATAACGGGGGGCGGCTCGACATTCTGGTCAATAACGCTGGTGTCGTGACTGGTCTGGATATCACCAACGTCACGGTTGAGGCTTGGCAAAAGCTAATGAGCATTAACCTCTTGGGTATGATGTTAGGCTGCCAGATGGCCATATCGCTGATGCGCGACAATCCCGGTGGTTCGGGCGGGTCCATTATTAATACAGCGTCGTCTACTTCTTATCTGGCGATACCTGATGTCGCCTATACGACGTCCAAGGCGGGCGTAGTAGGTCTGACCAAGTCTGTCGCGGTGCATTGCGCCAATGAGGGGTTCAACATCCGGTGTAACTCGATCCATCCTGGCGCAACGTTGACCAATATTCTCAAGACAGCCATCGAGCAGGCGCCTGAAGTAGAGGACGCCTGTAACAAGATGTCGCCCCTCAATCGTATGGGCACCGTAGAGGAGGTTGCCGCCATGGCGGTCTTTTTGGCCTCTGACGAGGCCAGTTTTTGCACCGGTGGGCAGTACGCGGTGGAAGGGGGCACTGTCAGTCAGCACCCCAAGATGTGACGCTCCAGACTCAATTAATGGCTGCGTTCTCAGCCTTGTTGAGACCGCCGTCATACATTACTTCGTGAGATTCGCTGTTGCGTAAATGAATCAAGTGGGCACTAAATTGGTGCATCTCCAAGCTTGAGGCCGAAGCGTGATGCTGTTGTACTTGAGCTAAGCGCGTGTCGCGTCAAACAAAAAAACAGGGGGTCTTTATGAAAATGCTATTTGCAGGCTTGGCGTCTTTGGTGCTGATAGTGGGATGCGGTCAGAGCCAGGAGCCAGCCAGTGAGGCGCCGGTGGCGCCTGCCGAAGCCAGTGCGCCAGCTAATGATGTGATTGTCGATTACGTCTGGAACGACGTCGGACCGGATGTCACGAAGGAGCAGTTCGCCGACATCGTGGCGCGGTGGAATGCCCGCATCGACGCGGGTGGCTACGACATGATGGGTGCTAATGTCCTCACCCCGCAGTTTGAGACGGAAGACTTCGATGTGATCTGGGTGTTGCTCTGGCCCTCAAGTGAGGCGCGGGATGCGGGGTGGGCGCATTGGAACGCCAATCAGGAGGAGGCATGGGCCGCCGAACTGGACGGTGCGCTCTCTTACAAGGCCGAAAATGTGTTCACTTTTAAACCTGTCGGCGGCTGGGACAAGAATCTTGAGCCGGTGCCTGCGGGTGGTTCCTTCATGCCCAACTTTAGCTTTTGCGCAATGAATGAAGGCGCTGATGAGGCCACCTTTGCGACCTTCCGCGCTGAATACGACGCATGGCTCGAAGAGGATGATGCGGCAGACTATGGGTACTACATCATGGAACCACAGTTCGAGCAGGATGACGCGGATTTTGTCTGGCTTGACCTTTTCAGCGACGAAGCTGCCATGACGGCCGCTGCCGAGAGCTGGACCGGATCCGAGTTGGAACCCAAATGGAATGCGATGGGCACCTGCGAGAGCTTCGCATTTGCCGCAACCGCGATTCGCCGCTAAATATCGCGACTCGCACTACATTGGCGTCTTAGTGACGCCGGTTGAATAGTCGAAGTCGTTGTATAGGGAACCCCGCCTTATGCGGGGTTTTTTTTATGTCAGCTCACCGCGCGAGTGGTGTTCTTCTCCTGACGCGCGAGGAACCACTGGTGAAAATGGTGTGTGGGCACATCCATGAGTGGCGTAAACAGACCGCCATCAAAGGCGGGAGAAGCGCGGCCTCTTTGCATCCCTTCTACCACCCAGATGTCTTCGGCAAACACAATGCTCCAGGCGGCGTGTAGATTTTCGCGCCGCGCTCTGTACACCTCGTCAATGGCGGCGGTATCCGCATACAAAAATTGGAGTCGCTCCCGGGTCTGATCTACGGCTTCTGACATCAGCAGAATGACAAAAAAGTGGTCGGCTTGAATGCCCAGCAAAACGTTGGGGTAGAGCGACATGTACTCCGCGGTTTTGAGGCGCTCACTATCCCACTCTGAAAACTGCGGTAACGGTTCGCTGTCTCCCCGCGTCAAGTCATATACCCGGGTGCCTTGCCCTGAGGCGAGCGGATCAACTGTCAGGTTGTAGTGCGCATCGAGGGGCGAGTAGGTATTCAGGTCGGGGTGGACGAAGGGCAGGTGGTAGGACTCGCAATAGTTCTCCACCGCCAGTTTGTAGTTGCTGTTGAGCAACAGTTCCATCGAGCCATGCTCACCGGTGTCAGCGATGAGTTGCTGGTCGAATGCCGGCCCCGCGAGGTCGTGCCAGCGCGACAGTAGCGGCTCCAAATGCTCTGACAATGCGGGTGGATCACCAGATAGATTGATAAAGACCACGCCCATGGACTCATCGCAGCGAACCCCGGTCAAAGCGTGATCAGCGCAATCAAAGCCAGCCACTTCGTGCAAGCCCATGCCGCCGATATTGGGGGTGGTTTTCAGCTGTCCGCTGAGATCATAGCCCCACTTGTGATAGGGACACCGGATGACCAAGCCTGCGTCACCGGCCTCGGCGACCAGTTGCATGCCGCGATGGCGGCACACATTGTGAAACACTCGAGCGCGCCCACGCTGGTCACGCACCATCACCAGCGGCAGTCCCATAAACATCACAGGGTAGACGCTACCCGGTTGGGCAATGTCACTGCTGAACCCCAGTCCCGCCCAGGTCTGAGCGATGACCGTATCCCGCTCTTTCAGCCATTCTTCGTGGCTGGTGTAGGCCCGGTTGGGAAGTGCTGCACTCTCAGTAATAGCCGGATCAGCTGCGCCGTGAGGGCTGATTTCAGCGGTGGAGGCGATGGGATCAGTGGGGTTCATTTTGGCCGGCGGTGGGGTTAATGGGCGGAAGTTTACGCCTGCTTAAGGGCGGGGAAAATCCCTTTTTTCTCCGCCTATGCCCGGCCGGGGTTAGGGTCGGTCAATCAATATAAAGTCTTTATAAAAAAGATAGTTAGCTCCACGGAAAGGGGCTGTTTGAGACAGGGTGTAGGTCACCCTCTGCGTAGCGGGAGAAGCGAAACGGGTTGAGAAGCCCGGGCTTGTCGCCACAGATCGTTTGGGAGACCAACTCGCCTACGCCGATCATCTTGTAGCCGTGGTTGGAGTCGGCGATGACAAAGCAGTTCTCGCGCATGCTATCGAATACGGGAAAGCTGTCCGGGGTGAAGGCGCCGATGCCACCCGAAGGTTCTTTTTTGAATTGCGGCAGGGTGCCTGAGAAACGTTCCTGGCAATGCGCCAGTGCCGATACCCACATCTCCGCGAATTCCGCGCCTACTACAAACTCTGGTGAGGCCGGCCCGTAGGGGTCCACTGAAACGTCTGCTGCAGGCTTGTCGACGATAAAGGGTGCGGCCCCGCCCTGTACGCCACCAAAATGGAAGTCGGGCTTGTAGTAGATGCCCCAGAGTTTATCGGTAATCAGCCTGCCATCCTCGTCGGAATAAAGCGGCGCATCGGTATCCACGTGAATCACGGGCGGCATGGCGCCGTCATTGGTTACCTGCAGCTTGGGGTCGACGCCCAGCGTGCCTTCCTGAAGTGACCAGTAGATCCACATGGGGATCCCCTCGGTCACCTCACGGGTTGCCGGATTGCGGATGCCTACCTCCATGGGAAGCTCCAGCATTTCCCAGAAGCTGCGCACCCAGGGGCCCGCCGCGACCACGGCGTAATCGCACTTTATACGCCCCCGGTCAGTGTCGACTGCGGTAATGGCATGGCTGTTATCAGTCTCAAGCGCTTTGACGGTAATGCCACTGATAATGCGCACACCTAGTGCCTCGGTTTTAGCCGCTAAACCGTGCATCGCGCGGGAGTTATTGGCGTAACCGCCTGGCATCTCATGCAGGACAGAGGTGATGCCTTGTGCGCGCCAGTCCGAGAACAAGCCCTTCATATAGCGCTCACTCTCTGCGGCGCCCTCGATGAAGACCGACTCATAGCCAATAGCCTGCTGCTGGGCATGGATCGCCGCCACATCTTCACGCATCGATTCACAGCTGATCTGCATGTAGCCCACCGGGTGGTAGCTGTAGGTCTCGGGGTCGCTCTCCCAAATGTTCACGGAGTGCGCCATGAGTTCGCGCATGGCGGGCTGAAAGTAGTTATTTCGAATCACCCCACAGGCGATGCCCGTGGCACCCGAGCAGATGCCCGATTTGTCGAGAATAATGATGTCGCGCCCGTCACCTTTGCCAGTCGCTTTGAGTTGTAGTGCCAGGTGATAGGCGGTACTCAAACCGTGAATGCCGGCACCAATAATGATGTAGGGGCTGTTCGTTGGAATGGCCATCAGCTGACCTCGCCAATGTAGTCAAAAGGCTCGATCAGCACTGGCATGTCGTCAGTGCATTCGCGCCCGTAGGCGGCCAGCAGGCCGTTCCAGTATTTGCGATGGAGCGGTACCCATACCTCCGGGTCCTGCACGGGCGGGCCATCGAGAGAGGATTCCGCGTAACCAATTTCCCCGAAAGTGGTTTCGCGCACATCGGTGAGCTGCACAATGAGATGCGGGGTGCCGACGTAGTCACAGAGCACGATGGACGTACCGGGTTCAGAGTAGGGGAAGCCGTTCGCCTCGATCACCCAGGGCAGGCTGAAAGTCGCCACTTTGTCGCGGGTTTTGATGTACTCGAGGATTTGCGTGGTGGTCTCGGCGTCAATGCCGAGAGAGCGGACCTGATAGTCCTCGCCGAGCCCGGGCAAGCTTTTCTGGGCCTCCTCCCAAAACGTATCGATCGCTGTTGCATCAGGTTGTGCTGGGCCGTCGGCGATTAATATGTGGCGGGACATTGCGATTCCGCGTGTTGAAGGGTTTCTCGGCGGAATCGTGCCGGAATTCCAGCTCAGTGCCTAGCCCTTAGAGCACGGGAGTCATTGTTCAAATGGATGGCCCGCCCGGCAGGACTCGAACCTGCAACCTACGGCTTAGAAGGCCGTTGCACTATCCAGTTGTGCTACGGGCGGCGCGGGCGAAGTATCCCACCCCAGCAGGGTGGGGCCAAGTGAAATGGTGCGCAGGCCGCCCGTCAGGCAGTGGAGGCACTTACCACGCCGAAGAGCATGGTGCGCACACTCTGATCCAGCAGCGCCTCGGGTTGGATAGAGCGATCAAAGAGGTCGAGCAGCTGGTTGGCCTCTAGGGTAGCAATGCCGTGGCCCATTGACCAGATTTGGGTGGCGAGGTGAAGGCTGTTCACTGATGCGTGTCCGTTGGCTTCGCAAAAAGCGCTCACCAGATCAACCAGCACCATAAAGCCGCCGTGCTCCTCGCTCACATTATCTCGCCGCTCGGCAATGTCCCCACGGTCTTCCCACATGAGCGAGAAGAAGGCGCGCTTCTCCCGCGCATAGCCCAGGTAGGTGTGGCCCATCGCCAGAATGCTTTCAATCGAGCCCGCAGGGTGTTGAGACGCCGTATCGGCGGCGGCGTGACCGAGTCCCAAAATCGCTAGGTCGCGGACCGCGCGCAAGAGTTCTTCCTTATCTGCAAAGTGACGGTAGGGGGCCGCGGCACTCACCCCTGCGCTAGCCGCGGCTTCTGCCATGGAAAAATCGAGTGTGCCGTCGCGCTCTATGAGTTCTGCGGCGGCGACAATCAACGCATTGCGCAGGTCGCCGTGGTGGTAGTTGCTGCAGCGCGCCTGACTCATGCGGCCTCCCTGAGCCCGATGGGCGTTTCCGGCGCCGCTTGGGGCTTGGGCTTCAGGAAGTGGCGCCGGGGGTGCATCAACAGCGTGAACAGTGGCGGGACCAAATAGAAGGACACGATGGTGGAGAGCAGCACGCCGCCGGCAATCGCCATCGCGAAGGGCGGCCAGAACTCGCTGCCTTCCAGAATGAGTGGCAGGAAACCGCCAAACGTTGTGACCGTGGTCGAGACAATGTGGCGGCTCGCATCCATCACCACATCGACGATGGCGTCCGGATCTCCGGCGGCGGCGCCTTCATTCAGCTTGAGCCCGCTCAAAATGATAATCGCTGCGTTGATCGAGACTCCGACCGAACCAATGACACCGATCAGCGCCTGAATGCCCAGTGGGTACTGGAATACCGCCAGCGCCAGCAGGCTGAGGCCAAAGGAGCAGCCGGTGACACCAAATGCGATGCCGGTTAGTCGCCAGGAGTTAAAGGTCAACAATATGGTCGCCAGCATGGCGGCGAGGATCGTGCCCAGCGGGGCCATCAGGTCCTCAACCAATTCGCCTCGTTCCTGGCTGTCGCCACCAAACTCCAAAAAGTATCCGCTGGGGAGGGCAATCGGGTTGGCCTGTAAATCAGCCGCCAGCATTTTCAGGGCTTCCTCGGGCAGTACGCCGCGCTTGAGAAACCCCTGCACATTATTCAGTCGGTCGCCATTTTTGCGTGCGATGGGGCTCTCATCGGGGATGAGTGCCACCTTGCCTAATGCGCTGAGCGGTGCGGCGGGTACCAGCGTGTCGCTGCCGCGGCGCTGCACAGGAATGCGGATATTGGCGAGGTCATCGGTGCCATCCCACTCCTCGCGCTTCAGAATCGCCCGGACTGGCAACCGCTCGGTGCCCTCAAGTAACTCACCGCCGACACGGACCTTTAGGGCGCTTTCAATTCCCCGTGCGACCTCGGTCTTGCTGAGCCCCGCGCGCTTCAGTGCCGACTCGTTGAGATCAAAGACCACTTTAGGTGGCGCCGGCGCCATGGACACTTTGGTATGCGTGACATCGGG